>CAXBFC010000447.1:0-6765 GCA_963974725.1 uncultured bacterium
GCCGCCGGAGTTACTGCCGCCGGAGTTACTGCCGCCGGAGTTACTGCCGCCGGAGTTACTGCCGCCGGAGCTACTGCCGCCGGAGTTACTGCCGCTGGAACTACTGCCACCTGAGAGACTGCCTGCTGAAATACTGGCCACCGAGCTACTGGCTGCCGCGCGTCCCCCCTTCCGTTGCCCAAGGAACTTCGCGACGCGGATCTTGGCGATCTTCAGCCGACTGGCTGCCGTGCGGTCGGCTGCCAGCAGCTCCTTCTCCATGACCTCGAAGTTCTTGCGCGCCTGCTTCACCGTAGCATCGGCCTTGGTCACGACGACTGCCTGGTTCGCGCGCTTCTCTTCGATCAGGCTGGCATCCAGTTCGGCAAGTTTGTCCCCCTTGCGGGCGACAGTTCCCTCGGGGACCAGGTAGATCAGCGTGTTCCGCCCTTCGAGTTTTGAAACGACGCGCTTGTCGGATTGCGCCTGCAGTTCCGCACGTTCGCGCACGGTGATATACAGATCGGACGCCGCCACCGTTTGCATCAAGGCGTCAGACGCGCCCTGGCCAGACCCGCCGCAAGCGCTGGGCAACACGAGCATGCCAGCGAGAGCAAGATGCTGCACTCTGGTTGACAGGGAAGTGATCTTCTTGCGAGAGCTCATGGTTGATGCAGAGGAGTGGGCCCGAACGCGATCGTGCAGGAATCGCGGCGCCGTGCTCATGAAGCCGATATCTGCCAGTGGACGTTCTGACGGGTGCGATCGTAACTGGCGCGTTCGAGTATGCAGATAGTCGTAATGGGGCATGGCGAGATCCACAAGTCACGTGGCATGCGAAGCAGGTGGCGCCACCAGACGACGCCCGAGGAAGATCCCGATGCCACGGTCCCTGTACCGTCAACCCTACAGGCCCGTTCAGCGGGAACCTGTCGCGATACAGTAAAGGCGATCGAGCGACCGGATTAGCAGTCGATCCCCGGAAGGCACCAGACTCGCGAAGCCGCCGCGGCCGAGCTTGTACTGCCCGAGGATCTTGAACTCGTCGCCGACGGCCAACTCGATCGTATCGCCCTCCTCGTTCGGAACGAAAAGGCTCGCACCGATCTTCACCGGCGAAGCGCTGAACTCGCCGTCGAGCCGTCCACCCCACACCTTTGATCCATCAGAGGTATCGAAGCACGTCACGACACCGCTATTGCGGACGACGTACAACCGACCTGCGTGGTAGATCGGCGACGACACGTATGCGGTTCCCCGGCGCGTCCGCCACCTCACATGGGTGTCGGACACGTCGCCGACACCGTCCGCCTTGATACACACAATTTCGGGAGTGCCCAACGCGCCGCTCGCAAAAACCATGTCGTTGCTGAAGGCGATCGTGTTCGCAAATTGGGTTGCGGAAGTGCGACACGACCAAATCACTTTCCCCGTCATCGGATCGTGACTCATGATCACCTCGGGTCCTGCCAGCAAGAGCTGCATCTTGCCTGCAACCTCGGCGGCGACGGGCGTGCCATACGAACCGTTTTGGCCGTCCGGGCGCGGCTCTCGCCAAGCGATCTCGCCGGTAATGCGATCCAGCGCTGCCACGAACGATGCTTTCGACTGCTCACCGTTGACGACCACGAACGGGCCAGCGAGGCAGGGCGAAGAACCGTAGCCCCAGGTTGACGTGAACTTGCCAACGGGCTTCTGCCACAGCCGCGTGCCATCGAAGTCGATCGCGGTGACAACAAGCGCCCCACTATTGATCGTTGCGACAAACACACGCGTGCCGTCGCATGCTGGTGTCGCCGAAGCGTGGCTATTCTTTCCGTGACGGAACATGAACCCTTCTTCGTGGATGGTGTGTCGCCACATCTCCTGGCCAGAGTCGCGGTGCAGACACAGCAACATGACCTGCTCCGTTGCCTCATCCGCGGTGAAGATGAATACTCGATGTCCGACGACGACGGGTGAGGCGTGGCCGAATCCGGGCAGAGGCGTCGACCACGCGACATTTTGCTCGGGACCCCAACGATTGGGAACGACTGCTTCGTCGTAGTGACCGTCTTGGGTGGCCCCACGCCACCACGGCGAGTCTGCCTCGGCAAACTCGAACTTGCCCGCGTTGCCATCCGCGCTGCCCGTTGTCGCAGAGGTCGACCTCGGGACGGCACGGAAGTCCGGATCGCCTTGCAGGTTGAGGTCGTTGGGGAAGAGCCGTTCTGAGCGAATGTCGCTCAGAATTGGCCTGCGAGTCTCCAGCCAGCCCACGGCCCGCAGGTTGGCCGGCACCAAAGCAGCCGCGAGGCCCAATGCACCAACCGCTCCCATCAAGCGCAGTACGCGTGGCAATCGAAAAGGCATACCCCGAAGAGACACCCACAGTCCCATCAGAATCACCAGCGCCTGAAACGCACCGATCGCAATCGGCCAGCCGACGTGCCCATCGCTTGCGATTTCACACAGCGCTGGGCGATTGAAACTCACGGCAGCAACGATGAGTGCGATGCCAAGGAATGGGGCCGACCGAGATTCGGTTGCCATGGTCATTTCCGTATCGATATTCCAACTAGCAGGCGGTCTATCGACCCGAGGCCACGCCAGCCGATGCACAAACCACCGGCACCAGAACCGCGTTCGCAACGCGGTTCTGGTGCCGACCTGATCACATGTTGCCGAGCCTGCCCTGCATGCCGTTCGTCGTCACGAAGCCAAAGCTGTTCGGCGACGGGGTCGGGGCAAGCGCGACTTGGGTGTGCAGATCGAAACCAAGCAGGGCAACTGGCGTGGCAGGAATCGCGAAGCTGTAGCTGTAGCTCGCACCGGTTGGCACCCATGGACCGACGAGCACATCGAGGTTCGCGTAGAGGCCGCATCCCGGCAAGCCGAGGAAGGTCAGATCGGCGATGTTCGGGTTCGTCAGGCCAAACCAGTTGAGGCCGAGGACGGTACCTGCCGGGGTATCCACTTCCAGATCCCAACTCGTTCCCAGGGTCGGAAGACTGGTCGCACGCAAGGCACCGCTGCACGAAGTGCCAGTCGATCGAGCATAGCTACCGTAGCCGATGTTGACGTTGTCGAGCGCGTACGTCGCGCCCTCGAAATGCAGCCAGACAGCATCCCATAGCAGCGGGTTGCGCGCGTCTGTCGCAGCCAGATCGAGCGCCAGCGGGATATCCAGCAGCCCCGACACGGCACTGAATGCCGGATCGCCGTTGGTCAGGTTCTTGACGAAGACCGAGCCGAGGCC
Source organism: uncultured bacterium (assembly GCA_963974725.1). Taxonomy (GTDB): domain Bacteria; phylum Planctomycetota; class UBA1135; order UBA1135; family UBA2386. Next base: position 3,218 of record CAXBFC010000447.1, read on the forward strand.
AGTGCCGCCAGCAGCGGGAAGATCCATGATGACACGCACGCGCAACCAGTCACCTCCGCCTGCTTGCGCGACACTGGCGAGCGGCACTTGCACGAAGGTCTGGTCGGCAGCATAGAGACGGAACTGCGTCGAACCGTTGCCTCCAACCGAGAACCGAACCCCGCGCTCCCCTGGTTGGTTGCCACGGATCAAGGTGTCGCCGTTGGTGTCGTGAGCCATGCCAAAGGATCCTCCCCACCAGCCAACCTTGATGTCGACTTCGAACATCGCATTGGACCCCAGCCCCGCAAACGGAGCGAACGGGCTCGGACTGATACGAGATGCATCGCAGCCATACCCGGGGCCCACCTCTTCAAACCACAAGCACTGGGTGCCGTCGTGTGACAGCGTCGCGGTCACGCCACAGCCATTGCCCGCGTTGTAGGTATCAGTGGTCCAACCATCTTGGCCGGCCAACGGCGTGAACGGATGCGTGTCGGAACCGGTCAGTGTGTTGAAGTCGTAGCTGAATTGCGCAGAAGCAGCGGAAACAGGTAGGAGCGCGGCGACGAGAGCAATCGAAAGGTGTCGGATGTGCATTCGCTCAGGATAGCGCTTCTGGCAAACTCGCCTCCGCCTCAAGAAGACTCAAATGTCAGGCAGTTGTGATTCTGCAAGCAACCGCCCGATCGGACCCGGTGAACGTCGCACGTCCCAAACCACCGAGCACCAGACCAACGAGTCACCGGTGCAACGGATCCTCTGGCACGGTCGCCGCGAGTCGCAGAAGGGTCTCGTCGTCGAGGGGCCAGCGGCGCACACTGCCGTCCTTGCTGGCCGAGATCAAATAGCCCCCACCGACGGTGAACGCGAGATGCTCAATCTGGCCTTGGCGACCACGCAAGGCAGCCAGGAGCGCTCCCTGTTGATCCCATAGCCGAACGACTCCGTCGACGCACCCGGTTGCGATCACTCGCCCTGCATCGCGCGAATAGTCGGCACATAGAACGGTTCCACCGTGCGTTAGCACCGTGCCATCACGCAGGTTCAAACTGCCGCACCAAGCCGTTTCGTCGCGCGACGCCGTGAGCAGTTGTTGGCCGTCGCTGCGCACTGCGATCGACCAGATGTGTTCGCGGTGGAGTTGGTGATCGGCCAGTTGTAGGCCCTCAGCATTGAGCACCCAGACGTCGCCGCGAGTGCTGCCACAGATGATTCGCGCGCCATCCTCGGAGACTGCCAGGGCAGAAACGTCGTGCTCGAACGTCGCAAGCTGACGGTCGAACTCGTACGTGCCGGCGCGCAACAGCCAGCGGTCGACTTGCTTGCCAGTGACGGTGAACAGCTGCCCCCCGCCCTTGGTAGCTGCCGCCCACTGCACCGACCTTCCTGCCCTTCCATGCAAGCTCCACGACCATCGTTTGCTTTGCACAAGGTCGACGATGCCCGGATCGTCTTCTGAGCACTGCAGCAGGTAGCGGTTTGACGAGTCTAGAATGCTGGGCACGGCACGTAGCCAAGGTGGCGAGAGCGTTGCTCCCGACGCATCGACGACCACGACATTTTGGTTTGGACCGGGGTCTTGGCCGACGAGCAGCAAACCCGCTGGAACGACAACGGCCTTGAATCGCGCGGCGCCCCTTGGATGCCGCCATCGCATCAACATGGGTTGCGTCTGCCAAGCTCGCGCAGTGCCATCATCGGACCGCGTGAACAGTTCGTGGGCAGCTGGCGCAAAGGCAACTTTGTTGATGACGCCGCGATGGCCGTGAAGTCCCGTCAGGAAGCGACTGCCACGGGCATCGAGTTCGTACAAGCGCACAACGCCATCGCCACCACCGGTGGCAAGCAGCACACCACTGGCAGAGAGCGCAACCGAGACCACGTCGCACGGATGTGGCACTACGTCGAGAAGCGTACCATCCGCATGCCAGACGCGTGCCGAGTATTCGCCGCTGCTCACTTCGACCCTCATGCCGGTCGCAGAGTTCGCTGCGACGACAAGGCTGGTCGCGCTGGTCTGAGCAAAGTCTCCCACTGGAATCGATCGCCATGCATGTCGATCGGCGAGAGATTCGTAGAGCAACGATCGGCTCTCGGCCGTCGGTTGCTGCCGGTGCACAACAGCCGCAAGCCGCACGGCACGGTCCAGGTTGTCGTGTATTGCTTCCTTGGCAGCCAAGGTCATGGCAATCGCGCGCGTCTTGGTCAACGCATCCTGAGTCTGCACGAATGCCACCGCGGCCACCGCGCCGCCGAGCGCAAGTGCCAGGACGATGACGGCCGCGACATGGTTGCGAATGATCCAATCTGTCAGAGATCGCCAGACGCCGGGGCCCTGCGCAATCGGCCGCTCGCCACGCAAGCAGCGCGCAAGGTCCCCAGCAAACTCGTCCGCACTGCGATAGCGGTCCTGCGGCCGCCTCGCCATGGCGGTACTGGCCACCCGCCGCAACGGTGCCGTTCCCCCCATCACTTGGCGCTTGCCCGCCAAGATCTGACGGAACAGTGCGGCACGGGTCGGCCCCTGAAACGGCAGGCTGCCCGTGGCGCATTCGTGCAAGATCACACCCAACGCATACACATCGCTGCTGATGCTGCCCCGACTGGTTCCGTGGACCAACTCCGGGGCGAAGTATGCCGGGCTGCCAGGCAAGACATTGGACGCCGTCAAGCTGTGCCCTTCGTCTTCCTCGAAGGTCAGCCCAAGATCGGTTAGCACGGCCGAACCATCTTGACGCACGAGGATATTGTCGGGCTTGACGTCGCGATGCACGAGCCCACGGACGTGCATGTATTGCAATGCCTGCGCCACTTGCACCAAGACACTGACGCGACGCGCGACTTCGGTTGCTGTCAGCGGTTGGCTCGCGATCTCGGCCGCGAGCGTTTGGCCTTCGACCAATGACATCACCAAGAACGGTTGGCTTTCGTGCTCACCCCACGCCAGCACGCGGCAGAGCCCCTCATGCTCTAGGTCTTGGGCGAGACGCATTTCGCGCTGGAAGCGCTCTCGCCAACGACCGGTCACGTCCATGTGGTCGCGCAAGAGCTTGAGAGCAACCACGTCCCCACTGGTTACATGGCTCGCCCGAACCACCGTCGCGGATGCACCCGAGCCGAGGTTGCCGAGCACTTGGTAGTCCCCGATGATCTGGCCACGTATGTGCGAGTCATGCCCATCCGTGAGCATGAGCCCATACCCTTGCAGACTCTCAAATCGCGCCCGCAGTCGAGCGGCCAACTCGGGATGGCGCGCGCAAGCCGATAACAGTGCGGATTGCCACTCGGATTCGCTTCGGTTGAGACACTCCGCCATGATGGCTTCGACCGGATCATCAGCAGCAGGAGTCATGGGCGGCTTGGGATGATAGCATGAGAGCTGTGGCTAGCTCGGATGGAGAAGACCTTGAGGACTGGGTGCAGCGCGCGGTGAGCGGTGATGCTGCCGCACGCGAACAGCTGTTCGAGCAGTGCTTGCCGTCCTTGCGAGCCTTCGTGCGATTGCGGTGCCCGCCGGAACTGCGCAACCGTGAAGCCGCATCGGACATCGTGCAGTCGGCCTGCCG
>CAXBFC010000448.1:0-6747 GCA_963974725.1 uncultured bacterium
ATGAACCACCGAATGGCAACAGGGTGGTCGTTGATGAGCGACTTGGCGGACTGCTACGAAGTTATCGCCGCGCGGCCTGACGGCCTGGGTCCTCGCGACAAGCTGGTTGGCCACACCGAACTGAGCCACCGGTCTGCATGCTCGGCGCAACCCGACAGTCACTCATTGGTCATCGGCGAATCGGAACTGGTCAATTCGAAAAAACCAGGCTCGACCCAATAAGCCGACACTGCGCACTCAGCGCCAGCGGCGCAGTGGTTTTGACGCTCGGTTGATCGTTGTCGCGATGGTGGCACCTCGATTACAGCGACCAGGACACATCCATGTCGTTGGAGACGATCCAGCCAAACGCATTGTGCCCTGGCGTGTAGACACCCCATTGAAACGCGAGAGTCACGCCCGGCGGCATGTTGCAAGGTAGCGGCACAGTCGCGGACCCGTTCCCGGTTGCGTTCGTCACTGTGGGCATTACCAGCACCACTGGCACGCCAGCGTAGAGGGAGCAGCCAGGAGCTCCGGGGATGGCCGAAGTCGTTAGCTGGTCACTGATGAGCAGCACGGCGAGCGAATTGGCCGGAGCGGCGGATAGCGTCATGCCGAACGTCTGGTTACCTGGAGTGGGATCGCCGTGGGCGGCAATCTGTGGCGTCGTTCCAGTTGGCCCCACACAGCCCGATCCGAATGGTGACAACGAACCGGCTACCGGCTCATAGAAGCGCGCCTGTATATCCCAACTGGCACCGGTCGGCTGGGCGATGTCCTGCCAGACAAAGACGGCGCGATTGCTCGGATTCTCTCCATTGCGGCGCAGGTGGCGTGAGCCGCCTTGCAGATCCAGGTAGTTGTTGGGACCACTGCGGAGCGTCGCCGGAGTCGTTGTCAGCTCCGTCCCGTCGGAACGGTATGCGCGCACGCGCAGAGTCTGATTGGCTCCGATGCTTCGGTACCCAACCGAAAATTGACAGGCGCCACCCACGACAACTGGCTCGGTCTCCCAATCGTTCGTAGTCGCAATGTCGATCAACGCGCCAAACGACGGACCATAGTGACCATCGAAGTCGTATACCCTCCCGACGACGTCGCCATTGACAGTCTGATAGGCGATGAGGAAGCGCTCGTCTGTTGGGTCTTCGCCCTTTGATGCCACCATGCCGATGGCCGGGAGCTCATCACCATGGGCGGAGGGCACGCCTACGATCCGGGAGGGAGGGTCTAGCCAAAGCAGCGGTACATTGAGCGGCGCAAAGCCAAAGCAACCCGTCCAAACGTCCGGCACGAGCCCGCTGGATCCGACCGGCGTCAGACGCTCCCAAACAGCTCGGGTGACTAGCCACTCGTTGCCGCTGATACTTACAGCCGCGAGGCTCTTGGGTAGTTTCACGTTACGAACCCAGCCGGACGCTGGGGCATCGACAACATTGATTCCGCTGAACGACCAGCCGACGATCCCTCTCGCTTCGATGCTAGATGGCTGCGGATCACCGGCAAGTGTCCTGTCCCAAGCGAGAATCAGACCGGCATCCCCCATGCTCGAGGCACTTGGTCTTCGGCATACATTTCCGAAAGCGCCTATCGCCGCGAGTCCGTTAATCGATGAGATACCGTCCGCGTCAAAGAACCGATACCCGATGTGCTCATCACTTTCGAAGAACACTGCAAACCAATCGGTAGCGAGGGCAGAGTACGACACCACGCAGGGCGCGCCACAGTCGAAGTTGTTCCAAAGAGGTGACGAGACCTGAAACACCCCAGTCGCAGGGGTGCCGTCTTCTTCGTAGATCCTGGCACGGATCTGGCCGACGCCAGCAATCTCTCGCCGCCAAACACTCATGCTGCGACCAGTGTGGGACCCGTAGGCTACGTCAGGTTCCGTGTCCGATGACGCTGCACCGCTCGGGCTGAAGATGGGGCCAACAACTGGATCGACGATGACCGGATACGTTGCGTGGTCGAGTAGAGCGCCCGGTACGATCAGCTCGATGCGACCACGGCCATCGTAGCTCGTCGCGATCGGCTGCCGTTGGCTGCCGCGACCAAACGCGATTGCCGCGCCGTAGCAAATGCCCTCGCCGTTGTGGCCGCGGAATTGCAGCTCTTGCACGGCGGGTGGGCATGCTGGCGCACGCAGCCCGCCGGCGTCTGCGGCAACCCCCAGAACCAGATCCCCGTTGCCTGGCGGCCGTTCGGCAATGACGAAGGACTGCTCAAACCCGAGCGGCGTCAGCTGGTATCGCTCCGTCACGGTACCGTGCACGTAGTGCACCGCATCGGTCCCGTTCGCAATGGCCGCATGCGTGCCGACCGCTATGTGTTGGTCCCCGCGTCCCCAATCCGTGAGTCGGAGGGACAGGGAAACGGGCGCTGTTTTGGTGGTTCGAGCATCACCTGTGCCCGGCAATCGTAGCGTCGCGCCGGATCCATCGAAGCGGCGCACGCCAGCACCGCCAACCGCCTCATACGCACCGGTTGTACTAACGGTCAAGGCAGCATCGTAGGCCTTCGGGGATTGGCCCACGGTGACGCAGCAGAGAGCGGATACGAGAAGCAACTGATCGAGAGGAAAGTGCATAGGGATGGGGCGCGGAGTCGCGACCTGGGGGGAAATGCCGTTCGCTCTCGCTTGTCGCGCAATTTTCCGAGAAATCGGCGGTGCTCGAGGCCCTGGAATCCGGGGAAGACCGACGCTGCCCGTTGCCATCAAGTCCGCCCACATCAATCGCTGGACAACAGCTTGACCCAACCGGGGCCAGGTGGCCCGCCGTCTGAAGGTGAGGTCGTCGTTGACGAGCGACTTGGCGGACTGCTTCGCAGTTATCGCCGCCCGGCCTGACGGCCTAGTTCCTCGCGACAACCTGATTGCCGACACCAGAACGGGCCACCGGCCTGTGAGCTCGGCGGAACTCACAACTACCTATTGGCCATCGGCCTGATTGAGCTGGCCAATTCGATGCCAAACAGACTCGGCTGGCTATCTGACACCTCGCGGCTCGACTGCCTGCACGCAAACGACGCAGTACACACCCCGACGCTCTGCCCGAACGCACCACCACCCGCATCCCCGGCACCCCTAGCCACTGCGCACCCCCACCCCAAAACCATAAACGCCCCACACCGTGAAATGCAGGGCGCTGTAGATCGGCCAGTTAGACCGAAGTGGCTCCTCGAGCTGTTCGGTTTTGCTAACTTCTGGGGGAGAGCAAGCGGCAGCCGCAGCCGTCGCGGCCCCACCCGCGTTGCCTTCCAGCGAGCCGGCATGTTACTCCCGAGTCACTCAGCGCCGTCTGCGAACGCATCTGGCTCGCCACGTCAGAAGAACCCGACGGTTAGCGCCAACGCATTCGAGCTCGTGATCGCCGTGATCCCGCCAGCAGCGTCGCGTTCAACCGGCACGACCTGATGGTAGAACGCCATGCCGACAAGGCTCACGTCGTTCGGAATGTCGATCACCGAATGCACCTCGCCGTTGCCAGCCAGGAACTCAAGTAGGATTTCATCGGCTACCAGTACGTCGCAGCCGGGCTGGCCCTGTGTGTGACCGGAGCTGAGCGGCACGCTGATCTGGCTGAACCCGTAGACGCCGACGGCGAGTGCATCGATAGTCAAACCCGTGGCTCGCGCCCGGAACGCACTGCCCAGCCACGGCAGGGTCAACTCCGTCAGCTCGACGGGACCGGCCGATCCAGTACAGCCAGCCCCGTAGGAAGAGGACGCTGCCAGACAGGTCGTCGTCAGCTCCGCCAGATATGGCGTCAACATTCCGCCCGCCAATGTGAACGCCCCGCCGACCACGACGTTGCCGTTCGGCATCGTCGTCATGCAATAGACGTCTCCGTTAACACCATCACCCAACGGTGTCAGCGTCGTTCCTGACCATCTCCCGATGCGGTTGACAGGGGCGAGGAAGCTGCCACCGGCAACCAGATCCCCATTCGGCAACACCTGCACCGCGCGTCCCAACGGGGCCGGCCCCCCGTTAGTCAGCGTCGTGCCCAGTGTCGTCCATGTGGCACCGTCCCATCGGGCCAAAGGCGGCGAGTCACCACCTGCGACGATGTCACCATTCGGCGCAATATCGAGAGCATGCACAATGCCACCGGTTCCCAGTCCGATCGGCGACCACGAAGACCCGTGCCACCGCGCAATGTGATAGGCCGTGACACCGCCGGCCGTAGTGAACTCCCCTCCGGCGATGATGTCCCCGTCCGCCGTCACTGCTAGCGCCAGGACATCGGCATTCATGCCGCCACCCAGCCACGACCAAGAGACACCGTTCCAGCGCGCGATGTTGTTGCCGGGAATGGAAAAACTGCCACCGACGATCAGGTCGCCGTTCGGCATCACCGCCAGTGCGTTGACGGCTGTATCGAAAGTGCCGGAGCTGACGCCTCCAGCCATCGGCCACCACTGCGCACCATCCCATCGCGCAATGCGGCCAACCGCGACAGAGCCCGCATTCGTGAACATGCCGCCGGCGACAACATCGCCGCCCGGCAGTTCGGCCACCGCACGGACTCCGATGGTGGACGCACCATTGCCGAGGCCCGGTCCCAAGGGTGACCAAGCCTGGCCGTCCCACCGTGCGATCAAGCTCGCGCTGATCGCACCGATGACGTGGAAGTTGCCGCCTACCAAGAGATCACCATTCGTCGCGACGGTCAGCGCATGCACCTTGCCGGTAGGGACACTGCCATGCGTTGTCCAGGCACCGGCACCGAAGCGCGCGAAGCCAGCGGTAGCAACCCCTCCGATCTCGCGGAACGTCCCGCCGACAAACAGGTCACCGTTCGGATGCCGCGTCATCGTGTGAACTCGGTTGTTGGCGCCCGCAACCATCGCCGACCATCCGGCCCCGTCCCATCGCGCAATGCGGTTGATACTCAGGCCGCCCGCCGAGGTGAAATCGCCACCGACGACAAGGTCGCCGTTGGGCAGCGAGTTTATCGTCAAGACCGGATTGAAGGCCGGGCCCCCGACGCCTGCGCCCATAGCCGACCAGTTGCTGCCATCCCAGCGCGCGATATTGTTCGCTGCCACACCACCAGCGAATAGGAACCTGCCGCCGGCAATGACATCACCATTCGGCAACACGTGAATCGCAGCAACGCCTGGACCGTTACCGGTCAAGCCAGAACCGAGTGAGTGCCAATTGTTGCCGTCCCAACGGGCAATCCCATTTGCAGTCATGCCGCCCCCCGCAAGGAAGGTGCCGCCGACGAGCAGGTCCCCGTTCGGATGCACCTCCATCGAAAACGGGAACATGTTCAGCCCAGTGCCCAGCGAGTGCCAGTTCGATCCATCCCAACGGGAGCAGCCTAGGACGGTACCTACCATCAAGTCTCCGTTCGGCATCGCGGCAGCGGCGTGGACTTCGCTGCTGAAACCGGAACCAATCTGCTGCCACGACACACCATCCCACCGCGCAATGTGATTGACGGGCACACCGTTGATCTCGGTAAAATAACCGGCCGCGACCAGGTCCCCGTTGGGCATCGAGACGAGTTCTTGCACCCAATTGTTCACGTCGCTGTCACCGACGCTGGACCAAACATCGCTCGCGGAATCGTAGGTTACGATGGCGCTGCCGGCCATCGCGAGCACTGGCTGCTGCGGCCCCGGGCCATCCGGATCCCACATGGTCGACGCGTATGTGAAGCCCCCGGGCACTCCCGTCGTGTCCGGGCCCAGCCGCCATTCATTGACACATTGAGCATTCACCGCGCAGGCCAGCAGTGCCACCAGCGCATTTGCTCGCGCAAATCGCACCAAGCGACAGCCTCGAATAAGCGCAACGTTCTGACGGGCACCAGATGATCGACTTGCCATGTCAGCATTGTAGTCAGCCATCGACGACGAAGGCAGTCGCCCGGTCGGATGCAGCATGAATCTGAACAGCAGCGACGTGTTCTTCGAGCAAGATTGACTCGCACGGAGCAACAATTTCACGACAGCATGAACGCCACGGCGCAAAGAAATCCCAAACGCTCTGCGCCAATGCCCCCACCCGACACACCCGACACACCCGCATCATGCCCGGTACACGGCATCATCCCCCAACACAACAAACGCCCGTACACCGCTACGCCCCGGGCACTCTGAATCGATGAGCTAAGCCGAAGCAGCACTCCGTGCAACCGGACTTGCCGCTGACGTGGCTCGCCCGAACGGGGAGTTCATGACGCAAGTCGCGCACAACCTGACTGATCACGTCGACGGATTCCTGCGCGACAAGAAGTTCCTGATTCTCGGCAACGATGCGCTATTCGCGAAGGGGTTCTGCAGCACCCTCGAAGACGCCGGCGTGAAGATCGTGCGCACTGCCTACCAAGCTCCTGACATGAATGCGTTCGCAAACGCTGGGTGCAAACCGTCAAGCGAGAGTGCTTGAGCAAGCTCATCCTGTTTGGCAAAGGACATCTCCGGCGCGCGTTCTCAAGCTTCGCCGCTCATTACCGTTTGGACCGACCGCACCAGGGCATTGGCAATGAGTGAATCGCGCCGTCCAACGACGAGCCACCGGATGGCAACAGAGTGGTCGTTGATGAGCGACTTGGCGACCTGCTACGAAGTTATCGCCGCGCGGCCTGACGGCCGAGTGGCTCGCGACAGGCTGGTTGGCGAGTTCGGAACCAGCCACAGCTCTGCCTACTCGGCGCAAGCCGGCCACTGCATTTGGTCATCGACAAGTTCGAAGCGACCGATTGGTGTCCGAATCGGCGCGGCTTGCTTTTCGGACAATACGGGCCAGGA
>CAXBFC010000449.1:0-6660 GCA_963974725.1 uncultured bacterium
CCAGGTGACTGACGATCGGCCGCCGCCATGGTCAACACGAGCACCAAGACCGCCGATGCGATTCCAACGGCGAGGCCGCGCGCACGCAACGTCACAGACCACCTCCGCCGGCGAACGCACCGTGCAGTGCTGCGACCACAACGTGCACGATGATGAGCATGACCATCAGCAGCGCGAGCCAGCGATGTAGCCAACGCCACGTGCCGAGCAATGCCCGCAGGTCTTCGAGGTGTGCGACGGCGATGGCCGTTCCGTGCGCAACACGCGCGCCGTGCAATTGTTGGGCGAGCTCGGCCACATTGGCGTCATGGCTGAGCGCCAAGGCACGGATGCGTTTGCGAGTGCGCCACAAGTCCCACTGCAAACCAAACAGAGCCAGCGCGCGACCACACCACGTGCTGTGCCACTGCCGCCGTTCGATCAAAGCCAACGTTTCCGAACGCGCCGCGAGCGCAAACTCACCCTGTGCAGGTTGCCGGCGCATCTGCGCCAGATCTTGCCGCAACTCATCGAGCTTGCGTTCGCGTCCGTTCGCCGAACGCGGCAACCACGCGTAGAACCACCGGCCGATGACGCCCGTCGCCAGCAGCGCCAGCAAGCCCCAAAACGCGTAGCCGCCAGGTGTCGCTCGCGGTGATAGCGCCGCGTGCAGCATGACCAACAGGACCGCGATCACGCCGGTGGCCACATGCACGTTCATCCACGTGGCGAGCTTGCCGAAGCGCACACCCCACAGTTGTTGGCGCCGGAGCAGGTAGCTCAGGTTGACGAGCACTGCACCGCTCGCCAGCAAGCCGAACCAAAGCCCCAGACTGCGATCCGGACGCAGCATCGCGTGCATCGGATCCGCAGCGCGCAGGGCCGACGACTGGAAGTAGTAGGCGCCGTGCCAAAGCACGAACCCGACGGTCAAGGCCGCCAGCAGCAAGCCGACGCCAAGCGCCCACAGCAAACTCGTGCGGGGCGCATCGCTCGCGGGCTGTTCGCTGCTCGGATGCAGGCTCGCATCGAACGAGACCCCGCTAGCCTGCAGCTGGGCGAATGGCGGTATGCCACCGGCCAAGATGAAGACATCGTCGCAACGCAACTGCACGGCGACAGCACTGCCGGTGCCGTTGCCGGCGGTGCTGCTCGCACCGTTCTGGGCCACCTCTACATGATCCGGCGCAATCGACTGCACAGTGCTCGACAACATCGCCGTCAACGCGCCGTCTGCCAGCTTCTGCTCGAGACGCTTCTTGTTCTTGCTGCGAAGTCGGAAAAAGCCTTCCTGACGGTAGACGATCGTCACGTCGTTGTCGGGCTGCTCGGCCAACGCCAGCGCGGTCTCGACCGCGCTGTCGCCACCACCAACCACAACACAATGGCGACCGCTGTAGGCCGCAGCATCTTCCAGCCCATACGCGACGTGTGGCAGGTCCTCGCCAACCACCCCAAGGCGACGCGGACTGCCGCGGCGGCCGACGGCGAGCACGACATGTCGCGCACGAACGGCTTCGCCGTCGGTGTGCACGGTCAGCGTGCCATCGTTATGGCGCTCGATGCGATCAAACGTGACGCAACCACGGAACGGCAGCTCGTGCTTGCTCGCCAACCCCTGCCACAGCTCGACGAGCTCTTCCTTCTGATACTCGCGGCGCGGTAGACGCCCATGCAACGGCAAGTAGATGTCGTCGGTCAAGACCAGCTTGCGACGCGGATACTTCGCGACTGTGCCGCCCACGGTCGGCTCTTGGTCGACCAACAAGAAGTTGAGGTTCTGGCCACGACAGGCCAACGCGCATGCCAGGCCACCCGGACCAGCCCCAACGATAACCGCGTCGAGAATGCCGTCCACAGCAGGACCTGATGCATGGCTGCGACGAGCGATCTGCTCGCCGACCTGCGCTCCCTGCGTTGCCGCTGTACGAATCAAAGAACGGGCCGTGATCTCGCCAACCAGGTAGACGCCCTCGTTGCCGACAGCCTGCAACTCCTCGTCGAGAACCGGCACATCCGTGCGACGCGACAAGTCGCCCGTCGACAGGGTTACGGCCGCTGCAGGACACTCGGTCACACAGCGCGCGTGGCCAACACAACCCGCCGGATTGACGACGGCTGCTTGCCCGTGCACGAGAGCGAGCACGCCTTCTTCTGGACATTCACGAACACAGGTGCCGCACCCCAAGCACTTCTGCAGGTCGATCACCGGCACTTGCAGCGGCACCGCCTCCGAAACATGGGAAGCCATCTCGGCGCGCTCGGTCACGGCCTCACGCTGGCGACGCAATTCTCCCTGCCGTTGCCACGCAGCAGCGAACGCTACCGCGAGCGCCGCAAACAGCAAGATCAACATCGTCGGAGTCATGCAGTGCTCACGCGTCCACGTGTCTAGTGGGAATACGCGGCGACATCGCCAGAGGATCTCGCCGCAGAACGCGCGACCTGCCCACTGGAAATGAGCCGACTAGCGGCCGCTGGGTGCTGCCAACGGCAGCGACGATTGCTCGGCGTAAGCGCGTGACGAAGACATCGTCGACTCCAAGTTGCGGTCCAGCTCAAGTGCTGTTGCCGCGACGATCTTGACCTCTTCTTGGATGTCATCGATCGCGCTCGCATTGAGGTCGTGACCAAGGAATAGCGCGTGGTCGCGCAACGACTGCACGAAGCCATCGAGCTGGGTCTGAGCCGGCACAGCTGCCTTCGCGATCGCGTCGTAGCGCTCCTTGGCAATCTGGAACCGCATCTCGCCACGCTGGCGCAGGCGATCCGACGTGATCAACGCGACATCTGCTTGCCAGTGCTCGAACACCGGCCCAGCGGATTCCAGCATCGGAGCAACCGCAGCAGCGAATCGCTTTGCCTGTTCATCGGCGACATCGATCGACTGCACGAAGCGCGCGTAGGTGACCGCGGCGGAGTCGCCTTCGAAGCGACCAGCGGCAAGCACATTCAAGCGGTCAAACGAGTCAGAGATCGCGTCACGGGCGCGTTCGGCTTCGATGTGAACGCGCTCGACCCACGTCATCAACTCATCGACTTTGACGGGGGCTTGCTGGCGATCGGTGCCAGTCGCGCAACCAGCCAACACGGCGAGCAGAGCGATGGAAGGGCGAAGCAGGTGGCGTAGTTGCATAGATCCTCGATTCTGTGGCGTCATCGACAGTGCGCCATGATCAACATCGTCCCTTCGGCCGTTGCGACTGGGGGCTTGATCACGCTTGCCCGAATTGAGACATACGTGCACCGCATGGTGGATGGCAATCGCCCATCCAAGCGGCCAAGCAGCCTGCAACATCGGCAAGCCACGCGACGAAGGTGTCGTACTACTGTACGTTGCGACGGATGCATCTCACCGTGCTCGGATCCGGCACCGCAGTCCCAGTTCCCGACCGTTTTCCGGCCGGGTACATGGTCGAGCAGGACGATCACCGCGTCATGGTCGACTGCGGCCCCGGGACGATCCGCCGGCTGGCGCAAGCATCGGTCTCGCCAAAGCAACTCGATGCGGTCTTGTTGACGCACTACCACACCGACCACTGCGCCGACCTGGCCGCGCTGCTGTTTGCGCTGCGCTCCCCTCATCTGCAACCGCGAGCACCCCTGACCATCTATGGCGCTCCGGGCCTCAAACGACTGCTGCAGAAGCTGACCGAAGCGTGGCCCTGGCTCAGCCCGAAAAACTACGAACTGAATCTGGTCGAACTCGAACCCGGCACGTTCACGGCGCATGGCTTCGAGATCACTGCGATCCCGATTCGTCACACGGCACAAAGCCTCGGCTACCGGATATGCGCCGGAAATGGCGTGCTGGCGCTCTCGGGGGATGCGGACACGTGCGAAGAACTGGTCGACCTGGCACGCAACGCCGACGTCTTCGTCTGCGACTGTTCCGCACCAGACGAACGCAAGGTTGACGGCCACTTGACTCCCGGACTTGCCGGCGGCTACGCCGAACGCGCTGCTGCGCGCGAACTCGTGCTGACCCACTTCTATCCGGAATGCGACGGTTACGACTTGAGCGCCGAAGCTAGGGCGCACTACCGTGGCAAGATCACACTCGCCACCGACCTGCTACGCTTACCGGTCGGCGGTTCGTGATCCATGGACGAAGCCTTCGCACCGAACTGGCACACAGCCCTCATTCAAGCGCGCGACGCACGCAGGTCGAAGAGCGCGGTATCGCCATGGAAGAACAAACACTCGTAGGCTGCCACGCGCTTCATCAGATGACGCAATCCACACTTGCCATCGACATCGGCGGCTCCGGCCTCAAAGCCGCCGTGCTCGATCCCGACGGCACACTCATCTCCGAGCGCATTCGCATCGAGACACCAGTCGGAGCCCATCCGGACGCGATCGTTGCGATGCTCGCCGAGTTCGTGCGCGAACTACCAGGGTTCACCCGTGTCTCCGCGGGCTTCCCCGGCATGGTGCGCGACGGCATCGTGCTGACCGCGCCGAATCTCGGTCACGACGCATGGGCCGGCTACGACCTCGCTACTGCTTTGCAAGAAGCGATCGGCAGACCGACACGCGTCGCGAATGACGCCGATGTGCAAGGCCTCGCTGTCATTGCCGGCACCGGTCTCGAGATGGTCCTGACGCTCGGCACTGGCTTTGGCACCGCGCTCTACAAGGATGGGCAGATGTGCCCTCACCTGGAGATTTCGCAGCAGCCGTTCCGCAAGGGAGAAACCTATGACGAACACATCGGCGATGCGGCGCGTCGCGAAGCTGGCAACCGCAAGTGGGAAAAGCGCGTAATGCGCGCGATCGACAACATGCGTTCGCTGACGCACTTTGACCGCCTCTACATCGGTGGCGGCAACGCCAAGAAGCTGTCCGTCGAACTGCCGGCCGATGTCACCATCATCGACAACCTCGCCGGTCTCAGCGGCGGCGTCGGGCTCTGGCGCGACTAGGCGCCAAGCGGTTCGTGCCCGGGACCTTGTTGCCCCCGGACTTGAGTGCGCCCCAGACTCAAGAGAGCCGGACTCGAGTGCGGCAATCGATAGCGACTAGACTAGTCGCGTGAGCTCATCAGCAGGATCAGGATGTGCTTGAATAGCAACACCACATCCGTGAACAGCAGGATCGCCGCGCTCATCGCCATCGTCGTCGGGTAGCGATGCAGGATCGCGCTCGTGTGGTAGAGGATGTAGCCCGAGTAGAGCAGCACGATGGCGCCCGAGAACCAGAGTCCGAGCGAGAAGCCCATCAGCATTCCCAACAGCGAAACCGCCAGCAAGCCGAGGAACACCACGAACAGGATGCCGCGCATCCACGAGAAGTCCTTGCCGGTGTAGAGCACGAACAGCGTCAGTCCGCCAAAGACGATCGCAGTCAGCGCGCTCGCCTGCGTGATGATCGCCGCACCACCGGTCGCGTTGATGAACAGCACGATCGGCGCAATCAACAGCGCCATCAGCACGGCCCAGGCACCAAACGCGATGGCGCCCAACGGTCGCTGCTCAGCGACTGAGTTCACCGCCATCGAGCCGCCAATGAAGATCCCCATGTAGATCGCCCACCCCCAACGATTGCCGTAGATGAGCTTTCCCATACTGACGGCCCAGCCATTGACTAGCGGGACGTTGCCGGCAGCCCAAAGGGTTGCAGCAAAGCCAAGCAGGCCAAGGAATAGGATGCCGTAGACCTTCTTCAGGAACGCAGCTCTCTCGCTGGCAGCGGCAAAGGCGGCGACCGGGGCTTCGAGACTGGCGTAGGGGTTGTTCTCTTGCATAGATACTCTCGCGATTCTTGATCGACAGCTTAGCGCACGGGCAAGCGGGCGAACACCGACGGCAGAAAATCACCTTTCCGACCGAACCCAAGCCGGTGGCCAGGCCACTAAGCCAGCCCCCATGGCCTCTCCAGAGCAACTTTCGGATCTGACCGAACGCATGACGCCGCGCGTCGCCTCGCTGGCGGCGCGCTGGTGCGGCCAAGATGCGCCGGACGGGGCGCAGGAAGTACATCGCGAACTGGCCAAAGCCTGGCCGAACTTCCGCGGCGACTCGGCACCGACCACCTGGGCGCATCGCATCGCGATCCGCACGCTGGCGCGGTTTGCCGAGCGGCGGCGCCGGCAGACGCAGCGCGAACCGAGCGCGAGCCAACTCGACCTGTCGCTCGACGAAACGGCACTGGCCGACTTCCAGAGCAATCCGTTCACGGCGATGTCGGCGAACGAACGGCGCGAACGCGTGCACGCCGCCATCGACATGTTATCGCCCGCCCTGCGCGACGCGCTGGTGCTGCGCGCGATCGAGGGGCTCGACTACCGCACCATCGCCGAAACCCTCGAACTACCGCTAGGCACCGTCAAGTCGCGCATTGCCGCCGCGACGCTGCGCCTCGCCGAAAACCTACAAGACCTCAAAACCAACTCATGACGCCTCCCCCAACAGATCCAGTGCACGGCAATCCGCTGACCGATGCCACGCTGGTCGCATGGCTCGACGGGGAACTGACCGCGGCCGAAGCCGACGACGTCAGCCGTAAGGTCGCCGCCGACGACAGTCTCTCCGAGCGGGTGCGACTGCTGCGTTCCGCCCGCAATGAGTTGGCTTGGGCACTTGCAGACTCAGAAACCACGCCCCCGCCGGCACCGCTCGCAAGCACGCGCAGACGCAGCTTCGCGATCGGCAAGTGGCTGATGGCGGCTGCCGCCGTCGC
>CAXBFC010000450.1:0-6655 GCA_963974725.1 uncultured bacterium
GGCGCGTCGAACTGGCCAGCTTCGATGCGATTTGGATGCGCAAGGATCCACCGTTCGACATGGGCTATCTCTTCGCCACACTGCTGCTGTCGCGAGTCGAGGGACCAGTGATGGTCAACGATCCGCAGGCGCTGCGCGATGAGAACGAGAAGCTGTTCGCGCTCGAGTTCGCGGACCTCTGCCCGACCACGCTGGTCACCCGCAGTATCGAGCAGCTGCAGGCATTTTGTGAAGAACTCGGCGGGGAGATGATCGTCAAGCCACTCGACGGAGCCGGTGGTCGCGGCATCTTCCACATCGCCCGCGGCGATCGCAACGCGCGGGTGATCCTCGAGACGGGCACCGCAAACGGCACGCAGTTGCTCATGGCCCAGCAGTACGTGCCAGAGGTGCGGCAGGGAGACAAGCGCATCATCCTGATCGAAGGCGAGCCCGCCGGCGCCGTGCTGCGCGTGCCCGCCGATGACGATGCCCGCGCCAACTTCCACACGGGTGGTCGCGCGGTGCGCACCGAGCTGACCGATCGCGAACGCGAGATCTGCGCGCGCATCGGGCCGGTGCTGCGCAACAAGGGCGTGATCTTCGCCGGCATCGACGTGCTCGGCGACTACCTCACGGAGATCAACGTCACCAGCCCGACCGGGCTCCGCGAGATCGAACACCTCGATGGGGTCGCGCTCGAAGGCGCGGTGTTGGACGCCGTCGCAGCACGCGCATCGTAGGTCGATTCTCCCCCGCAGACTGTATCCCAGCCGACTGTATCCCCGCCGACTCTCCCCCATCAGCTGCCACACGCATGCGAAGCCAACGTCCGATGCTCACGGCCGCGTTCGTTGCGCTCGCGGGCAGCGCCTGCGCCTCAGGGGCAACGTACACCGACGAATTGGAATCCTCGGCGGTCCTCGAGATCGATAGCCGAACACTCACCTTCCAACCGACGCGCGAAGACTTCAGCATCGAGAGCGCAGTGTTCACCGTGCACTGCTCGCAGGAGCACGAAGTCAAGCTGAACGGCGCGAAGCCGGGCTCCGCGTGGAACTACATCAAGCTGGAGCGCGTCGCCGACAACCGGTTCGCGTTGGCGCCCACCAAGATCGCACTGGCAGGCGACGCGCGCGGCATCGTGTGCCTATCGATCAAGGTCTGGTTTCGGGAAGTGGGCAACCAATACGACTCGTTGTTCTACCGCAACCCCGACGACCGCTACGGACTCGTCTCCTGGTGCAACAACCCACAGGCCGCGGACTGGCAGCAGGCCAAGCACCGCTTCGCACAGAACCGCGTCGAAACACTGGCGGAGTTTCAGGACGCGCTCAATCGACCATTCGTCATCGAACTGAACGAGCGACCGCTTTCGGATGTGGCCGCCTTCCAGGCGGAAAACTCCAAAGCTCCCCGCTGACGACCGGCGCACGGGTCGGTGCATCGCGCGCACTACTATCCCGGCAGCTAAGAGTCCTCGGGCACCCAATCAGGCGGACGCGACAAACCGGTATTCGGGGTCTTGCCTTGCATGCGATGCGCAACGAAATCGGCAACCGTCTTGTGCTGGAGGTAGGGGTTCGTGCTTCGCTGCTGCGCCAACGGCGCACTAGCGGTCGGCCCGTAGTCGTGTCCCGGATACATGACCGTGTCGCCCGGCAACTTGTCGAGCAAGGTCTGCAAGGTTTGATGCATCTGTTCCGGATCGCCCCCGACGAAGTCGCATCGGCCGCAGCCATCGACGAACAGGGTGTCGCCGGTCACGATGGCGTCGCGCAAGCGGTAGCTACAAGAGCCGGGCGTGTGCCCTGGCGTGTGCATCATGGTCACGTCGACGTGCTTGCCAACCCGCAGCGTGTCGCCTGGCGAAGACGGCACCAGGTTCTCGCAGCGATAGCCAGAGAACTCGATTTCCGGGCGCAGCATGTGCACCGGGATATCCAGGGCTTCGACCAGCTTCTCGACTCGGTTGACGTGATCAAAATGGCTATGCGTGCACAGGATGTGCGTGATCTTCAGATCGAGGCGTTGCGCCTCCTGCAAGATCGACGGCGCGTGCCAGGCTGGGTCGACGACGGCGCAGGTCTTGGTCGCCTCGTCGGCCAGCAAGTAGATGAAGTTGTCCCACGGCCCGAGTGGCAGGGTGTGGATGGTGAGTCCTTCGCGAGGCACTCCGTCAGGTGTTGCGTTGGGCATGTTGGTCTTGGGAAGGCTAGTCGAAGGTGAGCACGGTTCGAATCGATTCGCCGCTGTGCATCAACGTGAAGGCTTCGTTGATCTTCTCGAGTGGCATCTTGTGCGTAATCAGGTCATCGATGTTGATCTTGCCGTCCATGTACCAGTCGACGATCTTGGGAACGTCGGTGCGGCCTTTGGCGCCCCCAAACGCAGAGCCCTTCCAGACGCGGCCGGTGACCAACTGGAACGGTCGCGTCGAAATCTCTTCGCCGGCTCCGGCAACGCCGATGATGATGCTCTCACCCCATCCCTTGTGGCAGCATTCCAAGGCGGCGCGCATCAATTCGACGTTGCCGACACACTCGAACGAGTAGTCGGCGCCGCCCTTGGTCAGGTCGACCAGGTAGGGCACGAGATCGCCTTCAACTTCCTTGGGGTTGACGAAGTGGGTCATGCCGAACTGCTCGGCGAGCGCCTTCTTGCCGGGGTTGATATCGACGCCGACAATCATGTTGGCGCCGGCGATACGTGCGCCTTGCAGAACGTTGAGGCCGATCCCGCCGAGGCCGAACACCACCACGTTGTCGCCGGGCTTGACCTTCGCGGTGTTGAACACCGCGCCAATGCCCGTAGTCACGCCGCAGCCGATGTAGCAGATCTTGTCGAAGGGCGCGTCGTCGCGAACCTTGGCGAGCGCAATCTCGGGCACGACCGTGTGCTGCGCGAACGTCGACGTTCCCATGTAGTGGAACAGCGGCTCGCCGCCGATCGAAAAGCGGCTGGAGCCGTCCGGCATCATGCCCGCACCCTGCGTCAGTCGAATGGACTGGCACAGGTTGGTCTTGCCGCTGGTGCAGTAACTGCACTGACGACACTCCGGCACGTAGAGCGGAATGACGTGATCGCCCTTCTTCAGCGACGTGACGCCTGGTCCGACATCGACCACCACGCCGGCTCCTTCGTGCCCGAGGATGGCTGGGAAGAGCCCCTCAGGATCGGCGCCCGAAAGCGTGTAGGCGTCGGTGTGGCAGACACCAGTCGCTTTGATTTCGACCAAGACTTCGCCCGCGCGGGGTCCGTCGAGATCCACCTCTTCAATGCTTAGATCTTGGCCGGCCTTGTAGGCGATGGCAGCGCGCGTCTTCATGGCGGCGATGCTAGCCTCCGTCTTGGGCGAGCTGCCAGCGTAACAGCGCAAAACCCCGCCGGGCACGTGCCGCGCGACCGTGCCCGGTTCTGGGCGAGAGGCAGGCTTGAGCGCTGCGAGCATGTCAGCGGCAGCAGGCCGCCAACAACTACATGCCTGCTAGCAACGACCTCGGCGCACCTACCCCGCGTCGGCCCCGCTTAGCCGTTGGCTTCGCGGATCTTCTTGGCGGCATCCTTCGAGTAGGCCACACCAGACTTATCAAGCAGTGCTTCCAGCTCACCCGACAGGGTCATCTCGTTGATGATGTCGCAACCGCCCACGAACTCGCCCTTGACGTAGAGCTGGGGAATCGTCGGCCAGTCCGAGTACTCCTTGATGCCCTGCCGGATCGCCGGGTCGGACAGCACATCGACGTCGCGGAACTCTACCCCGATGGCTTTGAGCACGCCGGCGACGTGGTTGGAGAACCCGCATTGCGGCATCGCTTTGTTACCCTTCATGAAGAGCACGACGTCGTTGGCGGTCACGGTCTCTTTGATCTGTTCTTCTACACTCATAGTCGGAGTCTCATCGTTCTGGCTGTTTCGCCGCAAAGGGCGCTGGGTTCCACTGGAGGTGGTCGTTGCCCATCATCGGACGCCCTGCCGCCAGATCAAGGGTACTGGCCATTCACGGGGCTGGAGTTCACGGGCCGTGGGCTCAAGAGGACAACTACGGCAACTACACGGGCATTCAGTCCGGCGCTTTCGTCGTCAACTGCAAGGCGTGCAGTTCTCCCTCTGCGCCGTCCATCTTGCCCTTGAGCGAGGCATAGACCGCACGCTGTTGTTGCACCCGGTTCATGTCCCGAAAGCTCTCGTCCACAACCTCGGCGGCGTAGTGGTTACCGTCGCCCGCAAGGTCGTTGATGGTGATCTTCGCATCGGGAAACGTCTCGCGAATGAGCGCTTCGATATCTTTGGCGAGCATGGGCATTCTGTGGGCTCCTTTGTAGGCGTTGGGATGGCAAGCAAACCGCGTTGGGCGGTTATACAACGGCAATCCCGTGTCAGCGGCCCAGCGCCGCAGCACAGGGTCTCGGAGTGTGCCCCACCATGCAAGGCCCGTGCTGACCTGAAACGGGATCAACGCTGCATTTGCCTGCGCTGGTGCATTGGAATCGAGGCGGTGCCCGTCGTCCCCATCACCTGCATGTGCAGGCATCTCAGGTCGGCAGCAAGCTGACGCCGTTGCCGACTGCCGCCGGGCCCAGTTCCGATCGCCGATGCGACGACACGTCCGTCGCCACAGGTTGCGCGTTGGGCCAACAGCCCGAGATCGCGCTGCAGTTCGTTGTTTGCCGCGAATCGACTCCTGCGACGATGGGGCGCATGAACCAGACCGACGGGCCACCCACGGATACCGACCATGACCGAACCCGTCGCAACCGCTGCGATCATCGCGCTGTTTGGTGCCCTGCTGGCCATCAGTGCGTTGATGACCGCACACCCTCGACCGGTTCGGCGTACCATTGACAACGCGGAGTTTGCGTTCCGTATCGGCACGGTGGCACTCGTTCTGATCCTGTTCGACGGCGGCTTGAACACCCGCTGGTCGGTGATCTGGAGGGCGTCGATAGACTGGCAGAACCACCGCAGGCGAAAGCCTAGCGTGGGCAGAGAGCGCGCACGCTGCCGGCATTGGGGCCGGTGAAGATCCGTTGTTCGAAGCGTTGGTTCGCGACGTTCCAGGCAACCAGGCCCGAATTGCCCGCAACGTTCGTCCACGAGTAGATCAGCGGGTTGGCGGCGACAAGTTCGAAAGTCACTGTCTCGCCCGGCAGGGTCACGCCGTTGACCCGCACGAGGCCGATCATGACGCCGCCTTGCACCGAGACTTCGATCGAGACGGAGTTACCCGGCGAGACCGGCGTGCCATCCAGATTGGTGATGTCATAGTTGCCCACGAGCGAAGTCGGGGCTGGCGGCATCGGCGGCAACTGCGCCGTGGCGGTGGCGTGCAGGGCGAACATTGCCAGCAGAGTGAACAGCAGGGTGCGAGCAGTCGTCATGGGAGTCTCCTGAGAACGGAAGGCAAACCGTGCGCGTCAAGGCCACCGAGGCCGAGGCGACGCAGGTCGGATACCCCTGAGGGGTGCCATCTGTCGCTCGGCGTAACAGGGAGTTCTCGAAAACTGCAAGGCGAGCCATCGGGCCTGGCTATCGCATGAAGTGGTCGCGGGCGAACCGCGAGACTCAGACTCGCGGGGCTCAGACTCGCAGGACTCAGGGACGCGGGGCGAAGTAGCTGTCCGTAATGCGCAAGCCTTCGTCGCTGAGCGGTTGCTTGACGAGTTCGACGTACATCTGCTCGATCGCGCGCGGCGTGCGCAGCAAGGCTTCGATCGTCGCGCCCTTCTCGGAGAGTTCGAGGCCGTACTCGGTGGCGATATACTCCTGCTTCTGCAGCCCAAAGTGGTGCGT
Organism: uncultured bacterium; assembly: GCA_963974725.1. GTDB lineage: Bacteria > Planctomycetota > UBA1135 > UBA1135 > UBA2386. Next base: position 5,773 of record CAXBFC010000450.1, read on the forward strand.
GCGCCAACCGAGGTACCAACTCCAGCAAGTGTAGTAGTTGAAGCTCTGTTCGTTGAATGCGCGCACGTGCGTCGGATCGCACCACGCTCCGAGCGAGAGCTCATAGGGCACGGCGACCTTCAACACCCCGCCGACCTGCATCCAGTGCAGCAAGGTCGTCATTGCGGTTGGCAGATCTTGGATGTGTTCGAGAACATCTTGGGCGATGGCCTCGGCAAACATGCCCTCGCGAAAGGTGATCTCTCCGAAGCGTTCGCTCGCGACCACGACTTCCCCGCTGTCGGGCAGCGGCTGATTGAGATCGAACAGCACGTCAGGCCGCCAGCGCGGTTCGATGTCGAGGTTGAGATACTTGGCCTTCCAGTTCTTGCCGCTGCCAATGTGCAACGTGCTGGGCAACGTCGTCTGCAAGGTCGTCGGCAACGTCGCACCCGGCTCAAGAAGCGACCCGGACTGCGCCTCGCCAACCTGGGGCGAGCTCACGATCCGGGTCGGCACCACGGTCGGAATCCGGGCGGGAATGGGCGATCTGGTAGGTGCCTGGGCCATAGCATGGGAACTATCGTCACCCTACCGCCCCCGCTTGAGCCAGCACGTCGGTAGGGTGCCTGCCCGTAGGTACGGTGCAGGCACAGATGTAACTCCTTCGCTTCCGACCACGCCCACCACGACCGCCAACCTGCACCCTCAAATTTCTGCGTGCGCTCCGGCGATTCTGGATCTTCCCAGGTATGAGCGAGTCGAGCACCTGTCTGGCCAAGCCCCGGCCCTCCCTGGCGCGGTCGTCCAATCGCGGTCCACGTGGCCTCGTCACCAATGAAATCCCGACGAATTGGCAGACTGGGGCCCTGCTCGTCGAGGCCGGCCGTCATATCGCAGCATC
>CAXBFC010000451.1:0-6649 GCA_963974725.1 uncultured bacterium
GGAGCCTACGACTCCTTGCCCAAGCGCCTGCCATTGCGAGCCGTCAAATCGGGCGATGCCCGGTGACAGCACGCCGCTCATCGTTCCGAAGGCGCCGATGGCGAACAGTTCGCCGTTGTCTGCCGCGATCAGTCGAGCGACGCGATCCGTGGACAGGGCGGTCTGGCCAAGGGTGACCCAGACGCCTTGTTGCCATCGATAGATCGTGGTGCGCGTGCTGATGCAGAGCCGATTGTTGCTGTCGACGACCAGGCGGACGACGACCTCACCGGGTGCTGCTGGGCTATTGCCGAGCGTGGACCATTGCTCGGTGATCGGGTTGAACAACGCGACTCCCCAGTGAGTCGTGTTGCCGGCCAAACCTAAGTAGCCAGCGATTGGGAGTCCGGCGTAGCCGCAGATCACAATGTGTTCGGGCAACGGGCCGGCGCCATCCGGATCCCATGCAACTGCGTCGTTGACGCTGTCGGCTCCCGGCAGCGTGTTGGTCGTTTGCCAGCTCGGTTCGCAGCCGGGAACTTGGGCGTGCAGCCAGGAGCAGACGGTGAGCAGGCCAAGCAGAGTTGTTGCCAGGGGAGTGCGTGCGTTCATTGCGAGCCTTGCTTCTTCGCGAATTGCGAAACTCACCGCTCGGATTGCAGCGAGCAGACGCGCAAATCTTAGCCTGGACCCTTCGACAGGGTTGGGTTCCTCCGCATCTCGCGCCACAGCACCAGGCCTGAGTCAGGCCTAGGTCCCAGACCATCTAGGCCCCTCATACTTGGTAGCAGTTCACCCAATGCGGAGATGACCCGATGCGCAGATGCCCAATGCGCAGATAATCTAGTACGCAGGTCACCCCGTACGCAGGTCGCTAGCCGAAGATCTCCGGCATGCCGCCGGTGCTGTCGACGAACGTTTCGGTCTTGACGCCAACGGCGTTCAACATGCCGACGAAGACATTGCTGAACGGCGTCGCCTCATCGTACTTGCGGTAGTGGCCGTGCTGGATGCCAAGCTTGCCGCCGCCGACCAGCGCGAGCGGCAGGTTGCGCGCATTATGCGTCGTGCTGCAGCACCCGCCGTAGAGGATCTCGGTCGTGTCGAGCAGCGGCGTGCCGTCCGGATCCTTGACCTCGTTGAGGCGCTTGACGAAGTAGGCAAACTGTTCGGCGTGCCAACGGTCGTAGCGACCCCATTGTTGCCAGTGACCTTCGTGGGCGTCGTGGCTGATCGTGTGGTGACCGCGTTTGATGCCGAGGGCGCGGTTGGGGAACGAGTCGGCGAAACCCATGCCGTCTTCGCGGCCGGTCATGTAGGTGACGACGCGCGTCAGGTCGAGTTGCAGCGCGAGCACGATCAAGTCGTACATCGAGCGCAGATACGCACCAGGATCGACGCCGGCGCCGATGTCGAGATCGATGTGGCTGGCGTCAAACTTCGGCAGCGGGCGATCGAGCCACTCAACGTTGCGGCGCAGTTGCTCCTCGACGGAGTCGAGGGACTGCAGGTATTGCTCGAGCTTCTCCTTGTCGGCTTTGCCGAGGCGGCCCTGCAGGCGCTTCGAGTCTTCGACGATGAGGTCGACGATCTTCTTGCCGGCGGCGAGGCTCTTCTTGCGTTCGGCGGTGGTGACGCCGCCACCCGGAGTGAAGTAGCGTTCGAAGATCAGGCGTTGCCGATGCTCCGACGGAATCGGGCGGGCTGCATGGTCAAACGACAACGTCGACGTGCGCGACTTGTAGCCAACGCCACCATCGGTCGAGAGCACCAGCGACGGGTAGCGGGTGTGCTTCTTGAGTTGCAGCGCCGCGACCTGATCGACGGAGATGCGGTTCTTGTAGACATCGCCGCGCATGTCGCCGGCGGTCAGCCAGGTGTCGCCGGCGAGGTGGCCCAGCAAGTTGCGCGACAACGGGTGGCTCAGGCCACCGAGCAGCGTCATCTTGTCGCGGAACGGCGCGAGGGACTTGAGTACCTCGGTCAGTTCGTAGTCCTTGCCCGGTACGTGTGGCAGCCAGCGCCACTTGCCCCACTTCTTGTCGTTCTCCTTGGGCATCGACGCGCCGTTCGGGAAGTAGACGTAGCACATCCGGCGGATGGCTTCGGGGGGAGTTCCGGGGCGCGAACTCGCAGACAGCTTCGGCTGCATGGCGTCGAGCATCGGAAGTGCGACGGCGACACCGGTGCCGCGCAGAAAGGATCGACGGTTGAGTTGCCAGGGCTTCTGCATGCTCAGCTACGCTCGGGTTGGGGTCTCGTGCGAGCCGACTATGCTATGCAATTGCTCCGGCTTGGCAAACCCGCGATTGCTGCTGGAGCCATTCGCAAGCAGCACTGCTGGTGCCCCGCGGGGCCGTCACTTCGATAGGAACGAGGGCGACGCCACGATGCTGCGCAGGACCGAGCGCGCCCGGAAGCCGTCGGCTTCGACGTTCTGCAGCATCTGGGTGATCTCTTCGTCGTCGGCGAAGTAGATCTCGCGACCGAGTGCGTAGGCGAACAGGTGCTCAATGACCGAGCGGGCAAACGTGCGCTGTTGCTTCTCGACCAGCCACTTCTGAATGCCTTGCAGGCCGTCGACATCGGTGCCGTCCGGTAAGGTCGAGGTGGCGTCGACAAGCTTGCCCTTGCGCTTCTCTTGAAAGCGGCCGACGGCATTCATGCGTTCGAACACGAAGCCGTATGGATCGAGACCGATGTGGCAGTCGCGGCACGAGGGCTTGTCACTGTGCGACTCGATCTGCTGCTTCAGCGTCATCTTGTCGAAGCCGGGGGTCTCGGGGTCGAGGTCCGGCACGTTCGGCGGCGGCGGCGGCGGTTCGTCACCAAGCAGACGGGCCTTCAGCCAGACCGCACGCTTGATCGGATGTGGTTCATTGCCGTCCGAGTGGCCGACGTGGAACGAGCCGTGGGACAACAGGCCGCCGCGGCGCTCGGGTCGGTCGGCCGGGATCTTCACGGCGCGGAACTGTTGGCCCTTGACGCCGTCGACGCCATAGAACTCGGCGAGGTTCTGGTTGAGCATTGCGAAGTCGGCCTGCAGCAGCGTCGCCAGTGGCAGGTCTGCAGCGAAGACATGCTCAACGAACGTGTAGGTCTCCTCGGCCATATCACGCTTCACGTAGCGCGTGTAGTCCGGGTGCTTGTTGACGTTGATCGTCATGCTCGCGTGGCGATCCATACGCAGCCACTCGTAGGTGAACCTGCGCAAGAACCGCGAGCTGCGTTGGTCGTCCAGCATGCGGTCGACCTGGCCGAGCAATTCCTTGCGCAGATCGCCGCTTGCGACAAGCTTGCGTAGCTCGGCATCGGGCGGCGAGTTCCACAGGAAGTAGCTGAGTCGGTTGGCGAGCATCCACGCCGGCAGCGCCTGGTCGTCGGCAAGTTCATCGACCGGTTCGCACAAGAACAAGAACTCGGGCGAGCACAGGATCGCGATCAGCACTTCCTGGATGGAGTCTTCGTAGGTCGCGTAGTCGCTGCGAATCGATTGCCAGAATTCCAAGTAGCGGTCGATTTCGTCTTCGCGGGCCGGACGACGGAACGCTCGCGAGACAAATCGGTCGAGCACCGTGCGCGTGTAAGCCGTGTCATCCGAGCGAGTGTCGGATTCGATGAAGATGTCGGTGTGCGATTTCGGCGGCCATTGCGGCAGGTAAGGTGCTTCGAACTCGATCGTCTCGACCAGAAGTGGCGGGCCGGTTTCGTTGGCGGACTTGACCAGATGGTCGTTCCAGACACCGAGCAGCAGGAAGCCTGACAAGATCTCGTTGTCGCCCGAATCGGGTGCCGGAATCGGCAGGTTCTCAAGGCGGCCGAAGAACTCGTAGGTCTGCGCGTTGCCGAGCTCGGCGAGCACTTCCTGCGACTCGCCGAACGTCGTGTAGTCCATGCCGTCGTCGGTGCGCGTGCCGATCAGCGCGCGGATCGCCGGATTGAGCTGCTTGACGGCGTCGTTCTGCTTTTCGTCGCGGCTCGACAGGCGCTTCACCAGCGGGTGATCTTCAGGTAGCGGCGTGATCACGACGTCGGTGAAGCCCATGAAGAACGGGCCGCCGAGCTCGAGTGATTGGTTGCCCTTGCGCATGCCGACCACGCCGAGTGGCGTCACGACGCGCTTCTGCGTCATCTGTTCGGCAGTCATCTCCGGCCGTTCATCGATCTTGTGGCCAGCGCACTTCAATCGCACCGACGGCATTGCGTCCTGGGCGATGGGACGGTGCACGAGGTCGATCTGGTAGAAGCCGTCGCGAGGCAGTTGGAAGCGCACGCGTGCTTTGCTGTCGTTCGGCACGTCGACCGGGATGAGCGAGTTGCCTTCCTTGCGCAGGTTCTTGTGTTGGTCGCTCTTGTTCGACGGGATGAAGATCGACATGCCGGCGGCCGAAGGCTTCGCCGACAGATGGTCATCGGGTGACAGGGTGGCCATCGCCACCGGGTCGTCAAGGCGCACCAGGATCTGCTTGCGCAGCGGTGGCACGTAGCCGCGCGATGCCTTGACGCGCATGACGAAGTCGCCTTGCTCCGGCCAGACGCGCTGCATCTCGAGCTTGAGGTTCGGCGAGGGGCCTTGCCACGATGCCGGCACGACTTCTTTGCGTGGCAACGCCGACAGCAGGATCATGCCTTCGTCAACGCTGCGGAATCGGTCTTGGCTCGAGCCGCGCAGGCCGACGCTGATCTTGCGTTGGATGCGTTGGCGTTGTTGCTGTTGTTCTTTGGTGCCGCCGGCGACGACGCGCCCGTTCTCGAGGATTTCGACGGTGAAGTCGTTGGGGTTCAGTGCCACCGATTGGTAGCCGCCGGTCTTGCCCGCGACCTTGCCCCTGCCGATGTTCTTGCCGAACGTGACCCGGTAGTGGGTGACCTTGGGTTTCGCCGTGGCGATCGCCTGGCTGAGGCCTTGGCGGGCGATGATCTGGTAGTTGTCGAGGTGCAGCGACGAGGCCTGCAGCACTTCGCCGTTGTTGCTAAAGCCGTTCTTGGACTTGCCATCCTCGGGCAGCGTCTGCGCAAAGTTGATCTTGACGCCGAGCAGTTCCTGCAAACTGTGCGTGTATTGGTCGCGCGTCAAGCGGCGCATCACCACGCGCCGTTCGCCCTTCTGGCGCTCGGCTGCGGCCTTCAGTGATTCCCGGATCCAGCGCACCATCAGGCGGCGCTCGGTGGTGCTCATCTGGTCTTCGTCATCCGGCGGCATCTCGCCACTGCTGATCATGTCGACGGCCGCGTGCCAGCCTTCGGCATCGGCGCGCGCCAACATCTTCGGATCCAGAATGTTGAGCTGCACGTCACCCTTCTGCTTGCGATCACCGTGGCAGCGAAAGCAATACTTGGCAAACAGCGGCTCGACCTGAGTGGCGTAGTCGATGGGCTTCGGCGCCTGCGGGTCTTGCGGGTCGATGCGACCAGCTAGAAGAGCGAGAACCGTGACGAGGGTGGCGAGGAGTCGGCGGCGTCGAATTACTGCAAGCATGTTCAAGGTGTTGGCGCGCACAGCGTAACAAGCGGAGGCCGAGGATGTGTTTTCTTGTCCTGGCACCGTACGCACTTCCTAGCGGGGGCGGTAGGCGTGGAGGGGGGCGTTGTTTGGGGCGAAGAGTAGGGTGCCGTTGGGGGTGACGGCTAGGGAGCGTTGGTCGCCGAAATGGTTGATGCCGTGGGTGTGCGGGGGGAGCACGGTCAGGTGGCCGTTGGCGGCTTGTAGGACCAGGCCGGTGCCGCCGTCGTGTCGGCCGGTTTCTGGTTCGGGGGAGAAGTTGTTCTGGGCGCAGATGAGCAGGTCTTTGTGGATGTGCATCGCGTTGATGGGGGCGATCTGGGCGCGGTGCGGCAGGGGTTCGATGGTGAAGTGGCCCTTGCCATCGTTGCGGAGCAGGCAGCTCGCCAGTTGCGTCGCAAGCAGTTCGCTGCAGGTGGTGAGCTTCTCTTTGCTGTAGATGTCTGTCAGCAGCGAGCTGGCGAACTGTTCGTAGGTTGGGAAGCGCGTGGCGATGCTCGGCATGGCGCCGCTGCTGCAGCTGCGACCTCGAACGGGTAGCAGGCGATCGCCTTCATACTTGGCTTCGATCAGGTCGCGGCGGCCGTCGTCGTCGAAGTCGCCGAAGTAGAGTCGCGCGGGCTTGTCGGTAGTCGCCTTGTACTTGGTGTTGAAGCCCTGGTTGCCGGCGAGGTAGTCGAGGTCGCCGTCGCCGTCGATGTCCCAGGCGCAGAGACTGTTCCACCAGCCGAGATCTCGGTGCAGGCCGGCGGCTTCGGTCGCATCGACGAACGTCTTGCCATCGTTGTGTAGCAGTCGGATCGGTTGCCAGTGGGCCGCGACCAGTAGGTCGAGTTTGCCATCTCCGTCGGCGTCGGAGAACAGCGCGTCCGTCACCATGCCGGCCGTCAGCAGCGGCTTGGCGACTTCGCTGGTGACGTCGGTGAAGGTGCCGCCGTCGTTTCGGTAGAGATGACTTCCGGGTGCGTCTGGGTAGGCGCCGGGAATCAGTCGGCCACAGACCAGCACATCGAGGTCGCCGTCGCCGTCGTAGTCCGCGACGATGGCGCGTCCCGACGATTCGCGGATGTCGGGAAAGGCAGCGTCTTCGCGCACGAATGACTTGCCGTCGTTGCGATAGAATCGGTCGCGTAGGTTCTGATGTCCGGCGGCGACTTCACTGCCGCC
>CAXBFC010000452.1:0-6642 GCA_963974725.1 uncultured bacterium
CAATCGTAGACGACGGCATCGGGGCGTTTGAATCCGTTCGTCGTTCGACTGGGCTCGAAGGACTCACGGAGTCGGCAGCCGAAGTGACCAAGGGCAAGGTCACTTCCCAGCCAGAACGGCACACGGGCGAAGGACTGTTCTTCACGTCGCGTGTTGCCGACCGCTTCTCACTGACTGCCAATGGGCTTGAGTGGGTCCGCGACAATCACATCGACGACACCGTGATCCGACAGTGCGAGCACCCCACGGGAACGCGCGTAGAGCTCGATGTGGCCGCTCCACCACGAACAACACTGCAACAGGTCTTCGAAGCACATCAAGACGAGTTCGAGTTCACGAAGACTCGGACGGTCGTCAAGCTATTCGGCCTCGGCAAGGACTTCGTCTCGCGATCCGAGGCTCGACGCTTGCTGCACGGGCTCGAAGCGTTTCGTGAAGTCGTCGTAGACTTCCGAGACGTCAACGGCGTCGGTCAAAGCTTCGCCGACGAGGTATTTCGGGTCTGGGCCAACCGCCACCCCGAGGTACTGCTGGTCCCCGTCAACATGGTCGAGCCGGTCCAGTTCTTCGTCGAACGCGCCGAACGCAAGCGACAGCGCGACATCTAGACTACTTCTTCATCTGCAGCAGCGCGTCCGCAAACGCGACACCGATCTGCGCCATCGTCTTCGCGCAGCCGAGATAGTGGTAGCCGGCGTTGGACGCGCCACGCGCATACGTCGCAGCATCTGCTTCGCTGATGATGCTCTTCCGGAAGTTGTCGATGTACTCGCGCTGCTGCTGCTTGGTCATCGAACCGTCCTTGTTGGCGTGCTTCTTGTTCTTGGTCCGCAACATACGCGCCATGTTGTTGACCTGGCCCATACGGCCTGCGATCTCATCGAGCTTGGCATCCCAGTAGGGCGCAGTTGGCACCGCGATGACATTGCCGCGCAAGCCCTTCATCAGGGCAGGTTCGGCCATTGCAGCGCGGAAGTTGGCGTGCACGGCGCGCTTTTTCATGTCCTGGATCGGGCCACCGACGCCCATGACGCCGATCACGAACGGCAGATCCTTGGAGTTGAGGTCCTTGCGCACGTCGAGGATGAACTTCGCCATGCAGTCGGTGTATTGCGCGTAGCCATCGGGTTGGTCGCGCGTTGGATACGTGCCGCGATCAACCATGTCGTTCCATCCTTGAAACCAAACGAACCCGGCGAGTTCATAGCCGCGCTCGGCGTCGTAGTCCGGGCACACGCGCTGGATGTCACCGAGCACGCTCTTCACATGCTCGATCATCAACCGGTAGTAGTGGCCGGTCGCCGCAACCTTCTCGGCCTTGATCTTCTCGAGGTCCTTGCCCTGCTTTTGCCACTGGGCGAGCTGCTTGTCGTGGAACTCGTAGACGCCAGCGCTCGGCGGCCGGAAGTCCGTGTGCAGCGACTTGCCGCCCCACGCCGTCTTGATGATCAAGATCGGGCCATCAGTGTGCTCTTGCAGGTGCAGACCAAACGTGAACTCCGGCCCAATCTTGCCGCCATCCACGGAAGGGTCGCGACGCGAGCCAAAACCAGCGGTCAACTTGCCAACCCCTTCGCCGTTGCTGCCGCGGGCACCCGTCAGATACGAAATCCAAACGTCGTCGCAAACGCGCGGCCTGCCGTTCTTGTCGACCATCTTTGCGAGCAGTGGCGCGGTCTTGGCATCGTCTCCGATGTAGTCAAACGTGGTGACCTTGGCGTGGCCTTCCATGTTGGACTGGCCAGCGAGGATGTAGACCTTGAGCTTTTGGGCGGGCGCGGCCGCACACAGCAAAGTCACAACAAGCGAGAACAGCAACGCACATCGGTTCGGGTTCAGCATGGCAATCCGAGACTATCCGGCGCAGATGGACGCCTATCGACTATTCTGCCAACTGCGCACCCGACACCGCATGCCTGTTAAGGTGTGCCGCATGGAGAAATGCTGTTCAAGCGCACTATTCCTACTGATCGCAAGCGCCTGCCTGCCCGCCCAATCGGTCGCCAAACCGCGAGCTCCCAACCCGCGCGTACAGGTGAAGTGCGTCGACTTGAACAACAAGCCAGTCGCTGGTGCAGAGGTTCACATCTGGCAGCATCGCCCGCTGCCCAACGGCTCGGGAGAAATGGTCCCGGCGGGCCCGTTCGTCACCGATGCGAAGGGCACAGCCACTACGGCCATCGCCCTCACCCACGGCGGCGGCCGCTTCGATCGCTGGGTCTACGCGCGTGTGCCGGGCAAGCTCGTTGGTGCGGCGCGCGCGCTGGTTGTCGGCATCGCAACGGACGCCACCGCCGAGAATGCAATCGAAGTGCAGCTGCAGCCCTCGCGCTCGCTACGCGGAACCATCACCGCACCAGAGGACAGTGACCTCAGCAAGGTGCGTGTTCGCGTGATCGCACTCACCGGCAGTGTCGGTGACAATCTGTGGGCGCAACCATTTCCCCGGCAGAGCAGCATCACATCTCTACGCAACACGTCTCCCGAACGGTTCGAGTGCGAGGTAAATGCCGACGGCACCTTCGAACTCGCGGACATTCCACAGCGCGCGCTCGTCTACCTCGCAGCGGAGGGACCTGGCTTGGCGCAGTCGCAGTGGTTCAACGCGCTGCTGCCCGACCGCACCATCCCGGACTCAATCAGCTTGACGATGCAAGCGGAGTGCACCTATTCCGGCACGGTCCTGAGCCCAGACGGAACCCCCTGCAACAACGCCAAGATTGCGTTGCGCATCCAACGAGTCCCCAACGCCGGAGTGCGCGACACGTTCACCGTCACATGCGATGCGCAAGGCACGTTCCAACTCGCAGGCCTGCCCGCCGGAGAGCTCATCCTCGAAGTGACTAGTCAGGCCGGACTGCTGCGACCGGCGGCTCTCCAACTCAAACCGATGGAGCGCCTCAGCAAGCAGACACTACGCCTTGAGCATGGCGTGACGGTGTCGGGCATCGTCACCGAGCAAGGCAGCGACAAGCCTGTTGAGGGCGCCGGGCTGTCGGCGATCTCCGGCGACGTGCGCAACTTGCCCCTGGGCTTCGCCAAGACCAACGCACTCGGCCGCTTCACGATGCGGCTACCCAGCGGACCGGCACGCCTCTACTTCTCGATGGTGCCCAAGGGGTTCACTCACCCAAGCTCGGCGAACCAAACGGTCTTCGATGTCGATCGAGACAACGTCGACATGACAGGGTTTACGTTCGAGCTGTCGCGCAAGCAGTGAGCGACACGACTCTCGCCTAAGCCGTCCGCGCGGACTACGCTGCGCGCACTTCTCACCCCTCTCGGAGCCTGACCGTGCCTGCAACTGAATCGCCGTTCTGGAATCCCAAGACTGAAACGCTGCCGAAGGAGCAACTGCAAGCGCTGCAGTTGGTCAAGCTACAGCGCCTCGTTCGCCGCGCCTGGGACACGTCTCCATTCCATCGCCGCCTGTACGAGAAGGCGTCGATCACTCCCGACCAGATCAAGACGATGGACGACATTCGTCGCTTGCCGTTCATGACGCGCGAGGACTGGATGGAGTGCCAGGCGGAGAAGCCGCTGTTTGGCGACATGATCACGCGGCCGGAGGACGAAGCGATTCGCTACCACCTGACGTCTGGCACGTCGGGCCGACAGCCGCTGCGCGTGCTCGACAGCCGCAAGGACTGGTCGTGGATCGCCGACATGTGGTGCTACGGATTCTGGGGCTTTGGCATCCGCCCGACGGACAAGGTGTTCTTCGCATTCTCGTATGGCTCGTTCATCGGGTTCTGGGGCGCGCACTACTGCTGCGAGAAGATGGGCACGTTGACGCTGGCGAGCGGCAACATGTCGACCGAACAACGCGTCAAGCAGATCGTCGAGATGGGCGTCACCGTGGTCTGCGCGACGCCGACCTACGCGCTGCGCATGGGCCAGACCGCCGAGAAGATGGGCATCGACCTCAAGAAGGACGGCAAGGTGCGACGCGTGATCGTCAGCGGCGAACCGGCCGGTTCGATCCCCGCGGTCAAGCAGATGATCGAAGAGATGTGGGGTGGCAAGTGCGGCGATACCGCTGGCATGACCGAGATCGGCACCATCATGATCTTCGAATGTGATCACCAACCTGGTGGCCCGCACATCATCGAAGACCACTTCATCGAAGAGGTGCTCGATCCGGACAGCGGTGAGCCAATGGCCTACGGCGAACGCGGCGAGCGGGTCGTGACGTCGTTTGGCCGCGGCTTCATGCCATTGATTCGCTACAAGACCAAGGATCTGGTCTGCAAGGTGCCGCACACCACGTGTGACTGCGGCCGCACCGGCGACATCTACGAAGGCGGCATTCTCGGTCGCGTCGACGACATGAAGCTGGTGCGCGGCACCAACGTCTACCCGCGCGCCGTCGAAGCCGTGGTTCGCGAACACTCCGAGGTCGAAGAGTTCCAGATCATCTTGTCGCGCCGCGAGGACGTGCAGGACGAGATCACCGTCAAGGTCGAGTTAAAGCCCGATCAGACCGGACAATGGGCCCGGCTCAAAGGACAACTCAAGAAGGACCTGGCCGACGCGCACGAAGGCCTGCGATTCAATGTGGAGCTGGCGGCTCAGGACGAGCTGCCGCGCTTCGAACTCAAGGCCAAGCGCCTGCAAGACCTTCGCCCGCAATACTAGGCAGAAAGACGATGACCAACGAAGCAAAGGACCTGCTCGGCAACGCGCTCTCCACGGACGAACGCGAACTCGTCGACATCTACACCCGGCTCAAGACCCTCAGCGCCCGCGACGACCTTCCCCCGGTCGCCACCGCCAACGTCAAACAGGCGATGGTGCTGATGTGGAACGCGTGCAATGACCTCGCTCTGATCTGCGAAGAGCCGGGCTGCGACTAACGATTCGACACCGCCATCATGCCACTCCGCACATCGCACCTGGCCATCGCAGCGACCCTGCTACTCGCCGCATCCATTGCTTGCCAGCAAGGTCCCAAGGTTGGCCGCAGCCCAATCAGGGTGGAACTCGGCGTCGTGCGAGCCGGTGCGATAGTCGAGACCACGGTGTTCATCTATTGGCGGGCCCCCGCTAACAATGCCAAGGTCATCACCAAGTTGCCGCCAACGATCCAGCAACTCACCATCGAGTCCAACAAGGATGACCAAGGTCGCGAAGAAACGCGACTGGCCTTGGCGATCGCAACGGATCAACTTGGCAAGCACGAAACCAGCATCGAACTGTCACTCGGTGAACGCAAGGCAAGCATCCCGGTCATCTGGACCGTCGCTCCAGCGGTGCCCAACAGTAGCCGGATCCTCGTGGCATCGACGCCATTCAGGGGTGACTCGAGCATGCTGCCCGAAGACTTCGCTAGTTGGAGAGACCTGATTGTCGAGGCGCAACTGGACGTCGACTACCGGCATCGTCGCAAGGGCGCTTCGACATTCTCAACCGAATCCCTGGCACGCGTCGACATCGTTCTGGTCGGAGAAGAATGCCTGCTCCACATCACCAATAGCGAGGTGGCTCGGCTGCAGGGGTTCATCTGCGGGGGCGGCCGCATCGTGGTGTTTGCCGATGCGTTCTTCGTCGGAACAGCGGCGGCAGCAAACCGCATCTGTGAACCGTTCGGGATCGAGGTTATCAATCGCGAACCGCCAATTGGCGAGCCTCACGCTGCATTCGATGGGGACTTGGCACGCCATGCACTCAACGTCGGCGTGAAGCGAATCGTTGTCGGCCGACCATCCCCGACGAAGATCACCAATCCGGAGCTGGCGACGGCGCTCGTCACTCTGCCTACGTTTGGCAGCGAGTATCCGTTCGCATCCATCGCAACCACCAAGAGTGGCGGTGAGATCATTGCCGTGGGCAACTCGCTCTGGTGGAACTGGATCGCCAAGGCGCCCGGCAACAAACGCCTCCTGCGCAACCTGCTGGTTCGCGCACCGCGTCTTCGCTAGTCACGCCGCACGCGCGATCCGCTACCAGCGCGACCGCATCACGTAGCGGTCCTTCTCGAAGTAGTCGAGATTGACGATGACACCTGCCTTGTGGCGCGCCAGCACCGACTTGAGCGCCTTCGAAGCGTCCATCATCAACTGCCATGGATCCTCCAAGTCCTCGAGAGTCATACCTCCGTCGGCAAGCAGCTCATCGAGGGTCTCACCGGTAGCAATAAGGCCCTCGAGGATTTCGACGAGCGAGCCAACCTGGATGCCACCCCACCCCGCGTGCATGCCTTGGAGCCGCTGCACAACCTCTGGAGCCAAGGCCGGCTCTGCGTCGCCGGTGCCCGCCGCAGCTGCATCCAAGACGCCGCGCAGGTTCTTCTTCGTGCCTTCGCCTTTGCCGATGCCTAGCACGAACATCGAATCGGTAACCGCATACTCGATCGGAAACATGCCGAGCAAGTTCATCCGGTAGATGTTGGTCTTGTTGTATTCCTCGCGCTTGCGACTGACATGCAAGCCGCGAGAACGAATCGCGGTGTCGAGGTTGTTGCCGAAGACACGGCCGTTCTTGAGCTTGATGACGAAGCACGCTTCGCTCAGCTTCTCCCGCGCCTCTTCGAGCTGCTCGCTCTCATCCTCGTCATAGGCCAACTGCGCAGCCATGTCATCGATGCGCATGTATTCGCCCCCGATGTGCGCCACCACATCCTTAAGCAAGTCCAGATCGGTC
>CAXBFC010000453.1:0-6604 GCA_963974725.1 uncultured bacterium
TGCGCTTTTCCAGTTGGCTCGATCAGTTGCCGGGACCGGTTTCGATCTACGTGATCGATATGGAGCCGTTCCGTCAGCCGTGCTTGTTCACGGTCAGCACCAGCCTTCTGTATGGCGCCGTCGACCGCATCCTCGGTGGGTCCGGCAAGGTCACCAAGGTTCCCAAGGACTTCACGGACGCCGAGCACACGGTTGCTGAAGCGTTGGTTGCGCCGTGTCTCGATCGCATCTGCGAAGCGCTAACTGAAGTGGTTGAACTCAAGTGGAAGATCTCAAACCGCTTTTGCAATCCGTCGATGGCGCAGATCCTGCCGTCGCAGGATGTGGTCATGTCGATCTACTTCCAGGCAACGGGCGAGTTCTTGTTGGGCGACCTGCGCCTGGTGATTCCGTTCGTTGGGTTGGAGCCATTGCTCGAGCGCTTCACGCGGGATTCGGTGTCGCAGTTGGAGCCGGGCGCCATGCGCCACAAGATGGTTGAGACTGTTAGCAAGATGGACGTCGACCTGTCCGTCAACCTCGGGGATTCCCGCATTCGGTTGGGGCAGCTGTTGAAGCTGCAGCCGGGCGATGTGATTCCGCTGGCCACCCGTTTTGGCCAGCCCGCGATCGTGCCCGTCATGGGCAAGCCCAAGTTTGCCGCACATCTCGGAAGGATCGGCAACAGGATGGGCATTCAGATTGCCGATGTCATGGGGAGTAACTGATTCCGATGACGGAAAACGAGCAACAAAACGAAGCAGACGCCAAAGCCGATGAGTGGGCGGCTGCAGCCAACATGGCCCAAGCGGCTGGCGAACTGGCCGCAGCGGCCATCCAGCCGGTTTCCTTTGGTCAGCTCGGACAAGGTGAGACTGGCGATGGCAAGCAGAACCTGGATCTGCTGCTCGACGTCGAGATCCCCATCTCCGTCGAAGTCGGCCGCGCCCAGATGAGTCTCGAGGACGTTCTCAAGCTCGTCCCCGGCAGCGTCATCGCCCTCGACAAGAAGGCCGAAGAACCCGTCGACCTGCGCGTCAACGGCAAGCTAGTAGCCCGAGGCGAAGTCGTCCTAGTCGACGACGTCTACGGCCTCCGCGTCACCCAAATCGTCGACGCCGCCGGCCGCATCGAAAGCCTCCGCTAGAAGTGCGTACCGTGCCAGGACCAAAAAGCACATCCTCGCGCGAAGCGCGAGGATGTGCTTTTTGGTCCTGGCACCGTACACACTTCCTGTGAGCAAGCATCAGTTTGTGTTGGAGTTGGGGCGTGCGATGCATGCCTTGGGCAGCCCCGCCTATCGCGTTGAGGACACGATGGTGGCGTGTAGCCGTTCGTTTGGCATGGACGGGAACTTCTTTGCGACGCCAACGGCGATCTTCTTGGCGGTTGGGGAGCCGGGAGAAGAGGTCCAGACGACGCTGTTGCGGGTGTCGCCTGGAGATCATGATCTGGGGCGGTTGGCGGCGTTGTATGCGATTCGTGATGCGGTCGTTCGCGGCGAGATGACGCCCGACGTCGGCTTGGTCGAAGTGCGGGCGGTGTTGGCGCCGACGAAGGACACGGTTTGGGCCGATGTGGCTGGACAAACGCTTGTTGGGGGCGGTGCCGCCACCGTGCTTGGCGGCGGTGTCAACGAAGTGGTCGTGGCTGCACTCGCCGGTTTGGTTGCCAGCATGATTGGGCTGTTGGCTCGGCGGCGGCCGGGCCTTGGCGATGTGCAAGCGGCACTGACCTGTGCCGTAGTGGCGTTCTTGATTCGCTGTGCGGCACAGTGGATTCCGGTGCATGTGCCGCTGACGACGCTGGCCGCGATCATTGTGTTGTTGCCGGGCTTGTCGTTCACGACCGCGCTGGCCGAGCTCGCGATCCGCCACCTCGCCGCCGGCAGCGCGCGGTTGATGGGTGCGATGGCTGTGTTCGTGACGATG
This sequence comes from uncultured bacterium, assembly GCA_963974725.1. Classification (GTDB taxonomy): domain Bacteria; phylum Planctomycetota; class UBA1135; order UBA1135; family UBA2386. Next base: position 1,911 of record CAXBFC010000453.1, read on the forward strand.
GCGATCGGCGTCGGGATCGGCGACAAGGCGGCGATCAAGCTGGTCGGCGAAGTGCCCGTCGGCGATCCCGTCAGTCTCGGGCCGGTCTGGCTCGGAGCGGCATTGCTCGCGAATTGGATTGCGTTCACGTTGTTGCTGCGTGGCACCCTGCGGCAGTCTCCGTGGGTTCTGGCTGCAGTCGTTGCCGGCTATGGCGGCGCGCGCGCCGGCAGTTGGATGCTCGGCACCGAACTTGGCGCAGTTGTCGGCGCGATGGCGGTTGCCCTGCTTGGCAACGTCTATTCCCGCTGGTTGCGCCAGCCTGCGGCCATTGTGCGTACGCCAGGACTGCTGTTGCTGGTGCCTGGAAGCCTTGGGCTCAGTGGCTTGACCACCGCGATCTCCGGCGATTTCGCGTCCAGCGCGCCGTTTGCGTTCCGCATGTTGTTGGTCGGCGGCTCCATTGTCGCCGGGCTTTTGTTTGCTGGAGTGCTCTTGCCGCCGCCGCTCGAAGTCGAGTCCGAGTCGCGCACCGCGACAGAGTGAGTCATCTGCGCAAAAAGCGGTAACGGACCCCGGTGCATGCGTCGTATGCTCCTGCGCGGATTTCCTCAATGACACCTCGATTCGACCCCCTCGCCCGTAAGCAGCAGTTTCCGATTCTCAAGGCGCTCAGCGAACGCGTTCTCGTGTTTGACGGTGGTATGGGAACGCAGATTCACGCCGCGAATCTGACTCTCGATGACTTCAACGGTCTGGAAGGCTGCAACGAATTGCTCGTTGAAACGCGTCCCGACGTGATCGAAGCCATCCACGAGCGCTACTACAACGCTGGCGCCGATGTCGTTGAGACGAATACGTTCGGCGGAATGTCGTATGTGCTCGACGAGTTCGATATTGGCCATCGGGCCTTCGAGCTCAACGAGATGGCGGCCAAGCTGGCGCGCCGCGTCGCCGACCGCATGAGCACGGCCGACAAGCCGCGCTTCGTCGCCGGCTCGATGGGGCCGGGCACCAAGCTTGTCACCATCGGCCACATCACGACCGATGAGCTGTTCACGTCCTACAAGGAATACGCGAAGGGTCTGATTGCGGGCGGCGTCGACTGCCTCAACATCGAGACGTGCCAAGACATCTTGCAGGTCAAGTTGGCGATCATTGCTTCGCGCGACGCGATGGAAGAGCTCGGCAAGGAAGTTCCGATCTTCTGCACCGTCACGATTGAGACGACGGGCACAATGTTGGTGGGTAGCGATATCGCCGCGGCGGTGACGGTGCTCGAAGCATTGCCGGTGGACGTCATCGGCCTCAACTGCGCGACGGGTCCGGACCTGATGCAGGAGTCCGTTCGCCACCTCGGCAAGACCACGACGCGTTCGATCATGGTCATGCCGAACGCTGGCCTGCCGCGCAACGTTGGCGGCAATGCCGTCTACGACTTGACGCCGAAGGAGCTCGCAACGTTCCAGGCGCGCTTCGTCGAGGACCACGGCATCGCCGTTGTCGGTGGTTGCTGTGGCACGACACCGGAGCACGTGCAGGCGATGGCCGAAGCGGTCAAGGGTCTGGTGCCTGCTGCGCGCCCGACGTTCTACGAGCCGCAGCTGGCTTCGCTGTTTCACGCGACGCCGCTCGACCAAGAGACGGGTCCGCTGATTGTCGGCGAGCGCACCAATGCTAACGGCAGCAAGAAGTTCCGTCAGCTGATGCTCGACGGTGATGTCGAAGGCATGCTGCACATGGCCAAGGAGCAGGTCAAGGAAGGCTCGCACGTGCTCGACATCTGCTCGGCCTACGTTGGCCGCGACGAAGCCGCCGACATGCTGCTGCTGTTGCAGCCGATGGTGCAGCAAGTGACCGCGCCGGTGATGATCGACAGCACCCAGATCGACGTCGTCGAGAAGGCACTGCATGCCGTTCCTGGTCGCGCGATCATCAACTCGATCAACCTCGAAGATGGCGAAGGCAAGGCCGACGCGCTGTGCAAGCTGGCGCGTCGCTACGGCGCGATGTTCGTGGCGCTGACGATCGACGAAGATGGCATGGCGAAGACGGCCGAGGACAAGCTTCGGGTTGCCAAGCGCCTGTATGACATCGTTGTCAATCGCCACGGCATGAACCCGGGCGACCTGATCTTCGACCCGTTGACGTTCACGATCGGCTCGGGCGACGAAGCGTCGCGCGATGCCGGCGAGCAGACGCTCAAAGGCATCAAGCTGATCAAGGACAACCTGCCTGGTGTGCGCACGATCCTTGGCCTCAGCAACATCAGCTTCGGTCTCGACCCGTATCCGCGCCAGATCCTCAACTCGGTCTACATGGCCGAAGCGATCAAGCACGGCCTTGATTCGGCGATTGTGCACGCCAGCAAGATCATTCCGACGCACAAGCTCGATGAGGACGACAAGCAGGTCACGCTCGACCTGATCTACGATCGCCGGACGGAGGGCTATGACCCGTTGTTCAAGTTCATCGAACGCTTCACTGGTGCCAAGCGCATTGAGATGGGCGGCGGCCAGGACGAGATGGAGTTGTCGGTCGAGGAGCGCCTCAAGAAGCGCATCATTGACGGCAACAAGATCAATATTGCCAAACACCTCGACGAGGCGCGTGAGAAGTACACGCCGCTCGAGATCATCAACGACATCTTGCTCGGAGGCATGAAGGTTGTCGGCGAGCTGTTTGGAGCCGGCGAGATGCAATTGCCGTTCGTGCTGCAGAGTGCCGAAGCGATGAAGGCTGCGGTTGCCCACCTCGAGCAGTTCATGGAGAAGGTTGAGGGCGATGAGAAGGGCGTCATGGTGCTCGCGACCGTGCGTGGCGATGTGCACGACATCGGCAAGAACCTGGTCGACATCGTTGTCAGCAACAACGGCTACAAGGTCATCAACCTTGGCATCAAGGTGCCTGCCGAGCTCATCCTCGAAGCCGCCAAGGAGCACAATGCCGACGCGATCGGCATGAGTGGCCTGCTCGTCAAGTCGACGGTGGTGATGAAGGAGAATCTCGAGCTGATGAGCTCACGCGGCATTTCGACGCCCGTCATATGTGGCGGTGCTGCACTCAACCGTGCTTACGTCGAGCAGGACCTCAGTTCGGCCTACACCAGTGGCAAGGTGTTCTATGGCAAGGATGCGTTCTCCGGTCTTTACGTCATGGATGAGCTGACCGGTCAGGCCGAGCCCAAGTCGGGGTCAGCCACGGCGCCTGTCGCCGATGGCGTGTCGGTCGTCGACGATGGCCCGAACAAGCGCATCACCAGCCACCGTCGCATGACGCGCGCCGAGAAGGACGAGATGCTCAAGCACGCCTTCACCGAGTACGCCGACAGCGGTGTCGAGCCGGCTGCTGTGATCCCGGAACCGCCGTTCTGGGGGCCTTCGGTGGTGACGCCGGAAGAACTCGACCTCGGCACGGTTCTGCAATACGTCAACAAGAAGGCGCTCTATCGCCTGCAGTGGCAATACAAGCAGGGCAAGCGCGAGCAGGCGGCCTACGACAAGTTCATCGAGCAGACCGTCGACCCACGCTTCCGCGAGTTGGTCAAGCAAGTCCGCGGTGACAAGTCGCTCGAGCCTCGCGTCGTCTACGGCTACTGGCCTTGCTACAGCGATCGCAACGCGCTGGTCATTCTCGATCCGAAGGATCGCAAGACTGAGTTGACGCGTTTCGAGTTTCCGCGCCAGCCTGGTGGTCGCCGCATGTGCCTGTCGGACTTCTTCCGCAAGAAGGATAGCGGCGAACTCGATGTGGTTGGCTTCTCGCTGGTCACCATGGGCGCCGTCGCCACGACCGAGAGTGAGCGCTTGTTCCGCGAGAATCGCTACGACGAGTACCTGCACTTCCACGGTCTGTCGGTCGAAGGTGCGGAGGCGCTGGCCGAATACTGGCACAAGCGCATGCGTCAGCAGCTCGACATCGCGTCGGATGATGCGCCGGACATCAACGACCTGTTCAAGCAGAAATACCAAGGTAGCCGCTACTCATTCGGCTACCCGGCTTGTCCGAACATCGAAGACCAAGACAAGCTGCTGCCGCTGCTCGAAGCGTCGCGCATTGGCGTGTCGTTGAGCGAAGAGTTCCAGTTGGATCCGGAGCAGAGCACGTCGGCCGTCATCTGCCACCACCCGGACGCGAAGTACTTCAACGTCAGCGTGACTCGCTAGTCTGCTAATTTCACCGGCATCCAGGCACTTGCCTGCGGTGCTGGCCAGATATCCCACTAGCGCTTCTCGAGCTCGGTGATGCGCGTTTCCAGTTCGCGCACCTTGCTCTCGAGTCGGCGCACGTCGTTCTTCGTGCTCGTGATCTGGTTGCCGCGGCCGTTGTTGCGCGCCTGGTTGCCGGCGCCCAACGCGACCAGTAGCGCAATGATTGCGATGGCGGTCGTGCCGCAGCCTGCGTTCCCCGTCGATGCAGCTGGTGGCGGTGGATTGTCGCTCATGCCACCACGGTAACCGACGTCTGCGCGAGCCACCATTCTCGCGAGCAGGCGACGCGAACGGGCGGCGTCAGTCGCTTTCGCGTTCGACGTTGATCACTTCGACCGGGCAATCGTCCGCGGCCTGATCGATGTCTTCGGCGAGCGGGCCAAAGTGTGGCGCGGCATCGGCTTTGACGATGCAGTCTTCGTTGTCTGGCACCTCGAAGACCTGCGGCACAATGTCTTCGCACAGCTTGCAGGAGATGCAGCCTTCTTCGATCCAGACTTTCTT
>CAXBFC010000454.1:0-6570 GCA_963974725.1 uncultured bacterium
GTCGCTGGCTGGGAAGCCGGTGAGTTGACGGGGTGGCGGCTGGGTGGGATTGTGACGGGGCGGGGTTCGGGTGGTCCGAGCCGCACGTTGTTTCTCCTATGCGCAGCTCTCGGTGCCATGGCTCGGCTTCAGCAAGTATGCGCCGCCAGTCGCAACTCCGATTGGCCTGCTTGAGACGGTCGTCGAGACGATCCTGCCCTTCATGCTGCACGGCTCCGACGGCCGCGGCTACCAGTCCGTTGCGCTGCCGAACATCCCGGTAGTTGCCGGCATCCCGATACACGCGCAAGCCACGACACTGGACCTGAACACATCGACGTTCCGCATCACGAATTGCGCCACGTATCAGTTACGGTAAGGGTGCGGTAGCCAGCTCGCCGAGTCATACGGCAGCCGACAGTGTTCGATTTGGGTGGGCACCACCTACTTAGCGGTGACGACAACGTTGGCGCCGAACACCGCAGACACCTCGTCTCGCTGCAACCCGTTCATTCGAACAAGAGTCAACGCCTTGAGAGATCGGCACGCAGTCATCGGACGCAAATCGTCCAGGGAACACGGTGCGCTGCCGGGCCTCCTCCATCCGACCGAAGCAAGTTGCAGGGAACGCAGCTTGGGAGCTTGCGCAAGCGGATCCAAGGAAGGCCACTCTGCAGCGAGCATCTGCAAATCCTCAAGAGCAGGCTGCAGGCCAAGCTCCCGCAGCAGCAACTCGGTCACCGCACCTTGAAACACAAACTGCCTCAACTGCAACCGCGCCAATGTATCGGCAATCACGTTCGCAGCCTCTCGTTCTTGCGCAGCGGAATCGCGTGGCACCAACGCAAAGCTCTGCCGAGCAGTGCGCACCTTCAATTGCCGCAAGGAGCCGAATCGCCTGAGCGCGCGATAGTCATCCGGCAACAACTCGGTCGCCCACAACTCAAGCGACGAGATCGTCTCTGGCAAAGCTCGAAGCTCTTCACCAGTAATCAACGAGGTAGAGAACCTCAATTGCCGCAGCCTCGGCAGTTCCTTGAGACCGCTCAGAACTTCGGTGCTAGGCAGCCAGTATGTGCCGTTTCCCTCGTTCCCAAGTTGACGCGTCCCCATCCGGTCAAAGGACAGGCTTTGCAGAGTTGGCGTCGCGCAGATCTCGGCAAACGCCTTTTCGTCGAAGCCCGGACAACGCGAAATCTGCATGCTACGCAGGCCCAACTTGCGCAGCCTAGCGATCACTTCGGCATCGGCGCGCACCAAATCGAGTCGCAACGACGTCAAGAGCGAGAGCTTCTGCATCGCGGCAACACAGTCCGCAGTCAACGGGATCTGCTCGCCCATCACCCACAGTTCTCGCAGCCTTGGACTACGACTTAGCGGGGCTAGATGCTGACCGGTCAAGTCGACCTGCATCGGCAAGGTTAGCGTTTCGAGTAGCGGCAACGACGCAATCGGAGTGAACACGTCAGCGGGTGGCGTGGCCCAGCTCTTGTGCTTGATCTTCAAGTCGATCTTGCCAATGTGCACATTGCGCGTGAACACTTGCAGACGTCGCAACGACTGAAATCGCTTGAGCAGCTCAAGGTCCTTAACCTCAAGCAAGAAGCAAGAGAGGTTGGTGATATCCGCTGGCAGCGCCTCGATCTCGATGCGCCCGTCCGCCCTGTGTTCGGTTCCATAGTGCGCGGGGTTCTGCCAGGGGTCCTGCGCTCCGACCAGCACGTCGTCGCGTGCTTGCCACAGGACCAAGGCCGTGACACCGAGACCGAACAGGAACAAGGCAACCTGTAGCCACTGCCTTGGAGATCGCGACTGCCGTCGAGATGCAGCGTGCGCTGCTTCGAAGGCCTCTCCGCCATAAACCTGCTCAAGCGCCGCCTCGAGAAGCCGCTGTTCGGCCGGATGCTGAATGCCCTGACTATTCATAGATCGTTCTCCCGCTGCAAATGCTGCAATCTGCGCGTAATGCACTTGTGTAGGCCGCTGCGCAAGCGGCGGAGGGCACTCTTGACTCCATCCGCACTGAGGCCGAACCGCGCCCCCGCGTCAACCCGACCATCTCCCTGCGAATACGTAGATCGCAGCAACTCTTGGCTGCGTTCCGGTAGAGCAGCAAGGCAATGCTGCAACGCTTCGACGTAGTCGTCGCCGCTGCCACTACCACACCGGCGCTCCCAGACCTCATCGGCTTCCTCGAGCTGGCGTTCGTCGAGCACCCGCTTGTTCGAACGCAGCCACAATTGCCGCGCCGTCGTGCGCAGAAATGTGAACACAGCCGCGGCAGAAGAGTCATCAAAACCAGGACGCCTGAGTGCGACCAAGAACGCTTCCTGCACCAGATCTTCGGCATCCGCCGACGAAGCGCCAAGCACCCGAAGGTAGCGCCAAAGCGCCTGGCGATGCCGCGACGTCACCAGGCTCAGCTTCGGTTCCGAAGCGCAGTCGTGATGGGGACTATTTGCAGAAGTCGGCACGCATCGAGACGATCTCCGAATCCGGACCAAAGGGTGCAACGAGCTAGCATTTTGTGTCCGCCGTCTGGCGTATCCGAGCAGAAAAGCCGACTGCAGCAGCGCGGCGCGACAGCCCGCAGGCGCCCATCTGCGCGCAATGCGCCCCAACCATGAACGTGGCTCTGCTGCCCGGCTCATCTGGGATCGAGGGGCCAAGGCACTCGAAGAGCAAGCGGCTGGTCCCATCCTGAACCAAAGCTAGATGGGCATGCCCAACCGCCATGCCGTCGTCGATCGCGTTCGCGAAGTGCCCGAATACGAAGCACTATTTGAGGTCGCCTACGACCGCGCCCCTGGCACCGTACCGCACTAGCGGCGGAGGATCTCCCGCAGACGGGTGATGACTGCTTCGTCGAGCACGAGCTGCAGCTTCAGGTCGCGGTTTTCGCCGACCTCAACAACTACGGGATCGACGTGCACCGTCGAACTGCGACTTCCGTTGCGCACGCGGTGCGTCACCAGGAAGTACACTTGGTACTTGCCGCGTGCCGGCAACGGCATCGACACCATGTCGTCGGCCTGCAGCATCTCACGCGGTCCGGCAAACCGTTCTCTAACAACATCGCGCAACCAGATCTCGAGGTCCGCGCGCGGCACGTCAGCCGGCAGGCCGACCACTTGCACCTGCACGTTGCTCGCCTTCTCTAGTTTGACGACCAAGTCATCTGGCCAGTCATCGCGACGCACCGTGCGCCTGCCGGGCATTTCGATCGTACCCTCCGTCTTGGTGGTGCGCCCGACGTAGAGAGTCGCATGGCCCGTTCCGTCCGTCTTCCGCACCGATTCGGGCAACATGAACGTGGCTCCTGCGATCGGTACGGATTGTTCGGGTGGTCCGAGCCGCACGTTGTTTCTCCTATGCGCATGCGCTCGCAACTGCGGCCGAGGAACAACAACAAGGCAAACGCGAGCAGCAGCAAGAACGGCACCCAGCCAGCGAGGCCTAGGGAGCGTGTGAAGCCAAACGCAAGGTAATAGCCAACGGCCCCACCCAGGTTCTCCATGCTGCCAGACGGTGGCGGACCATCGAGATAAACAGGCGGCGCGGATTGCCGCGTGTGTTCGGCGGCCTGACGATTGCGGAGACTGCGGCGGTGCTCGAGATCTCACGCGGCACCGTCGAAACCGATTGGTTCACGGCACGCGCCTGGCTTCGCCAGGAGCTTGACCGCAACTGAGCGCTCGGGGAATCCCCATGCTCGTCGCGGGAGTGCACAGCTCGTGGTCCGAGACCCGCCCGCGTCGGGACCTGACGTCGACGGCGTCCTATCCGGAAACTGAGCCGAGCACGTTTTGCCTCGAATTGGCCAGTTCTGATTGGTCATCGACGAATCGCAACTCGCCAATTCGACCCAGAATCGCGTCGGCCGTGTTTATGGATAGGACGGGCTTGCCTTTGGCTGCGAGGCGTCTCCGTTGGTCGTCGCTCAGGCGAGGCCGCTTCTTACCTTGGAGTTCTCGGAAGATGCGGTTCTCTTCGAGCAGGTAGGAGATCAGTCGAGACTGATCACGGTAGACGTTGCCTGCGAACGTGATGAGAAGCAGCTTCAGTGGGAGATCGACGGCCATGCCGGGCAATTCTCGGCTCTGGAGCGCCTGACGTAACGATGGTTGGGGAAGCACGATCCAATTTCTAGATAGCACGGCCCTCTAGGCCGAAACGTAGGCCGGACCGTCCTCCGCGGATCCGGCCTGCGTCGGCGCTACGATGTCTCAGTTGGAGATTGCTGGTGGTTGGGCACGCACCGCGCCGCGAGCATTCAAGGACGAAGGCTCGCAGGCTCGATAGATGATGGTGAACGCCTCCCACTGCCTGTCAGGTCGCGCCCGGCTCTTGCTCCTGTTCGCTGTTGCGACGCTGTTGCCGGCGTGCGCGGCAGGCGGCGGTGGCGCCAGCGGCCCAGCCAACGCACCACGCGTTGCATTCGACCCAGCGCACGTCATCGCCACCGGCGAAGTGCTGGGCACGAAGCTCGCGGAGCTGCCACGCAATCGTGATCGCCTGCGCAAGTTCGCGGCCGATGGCGCGGGCATTGGCTACCAATCAGGGAAGGGATGGTTGCATCTCGGCGACCGGCACCACCAACTGCGCTTGGCCGAGACGGAGGCAAGGCCGCCAGACCTTCTCGGCGCGCGCATCGTGGTCAACCACTTCGAGCAAGGCGAAAGCTGGCAAGCGCATGCAAAGCGGTTTGGCCTCGAACCCGGTGAATTGGTCGGCCTCATCGATGGCACCGCAAACAGCTTCCGCAACGAGAATGGCTGGCTCGGTGTCTACGCGACGCAACACGACAAGTGGTTTGTGTGCGTCGGGAACGGCAGGCACGGCAGCGCTCCCGCGCGCCCCATGGTCAACGAGTTGTTGCGCGTTGATTCGCCCGATGGGTGGAACGACCGGAACCTGACTGTCGGCGGCTTCGTGTCGTGGCACCAAGCGAGCGAGCACGCTCGCACAGCCATTGCAAGCCAAGACGGCCGCCGCGCACTTGCAGCGATGCGGCGGTTTCGCGAGCACATGCGACCCAAGGTCGCCGAACTGATGGCCCTGGCCCAGGCGTGCGCCGACGAACAGGAAGCGCGGCTGCGTGTGCCGCGGGCCGCGATCCGCAAACGCACCGACGTGCTCGACCTGGCGCGCCAAGAACTTCGCCAGGCACTTGCCGACGGTCACAGTCATCGCGCAGCGGCATGGGCGCGCATGGGCCAGCGTCACGAGCCACGTGCGCTACTGTGGTGGCAGATCGGAGAAATTCGCGCACGCATGGCGAACCAAGAACCGCTGTCGATCGTGCGGCTGTGCAGCGAGGCGTTGAACTCGGGGCCGGACGAGCAAGACCGCATCGAACTGCTTCGCCTGCGCGCATCCGCCAATGCCAAACTGGGCCAGGTGCACGACGCGATTGGCGACACCGCAACCCTGTTGCGCCAACGCCCAAACGACCGCGATGCGCAGCGGCTTCTACACAGCTTGACTGCGCAGCAACTGCAGACAAGCATCCACGCAAAGAAGCGGCAGCAGTTCGAGCAACGCGTCGCGGCAAACCCGTCGGACTGTCTCGCGCAGATCGGCCTGGCGATGGCAGTGCTGCAAGTCGGTGACGAACCCACCGCGCTGCGAGCGTTCGCCAAGGCTGGCGAACTCGACGCGAAGCAGATGACCCCGGCGCAGTGGTTGCACTATGCGGACCTGTTGGGTTCGCGTGGCCAATACAGCGATGGATTCGATGCGCTACAGCGAGCTTCGCGCGCACACCCGGAAGCGTCGGGGATGTTTGCGCCGCTGTCGGACCTGCTGCTCAAGCACCAGCGAGCTGACAACCCAACCCTGACGGAAGAACCTGCCGAGGACCCGGAAGCCAGGCAGCCCAAAGATGCCCCGCGCCGAACGGTTGCACAGTGGCAGGAAGTCATCGAGGGCTTCTGCGCACAAGCGACCAAGATCGGCACGCTCGCGGACGAGCTCGCCGAAACGCAGAAGCAACTCGAACAGCCGTTCGAGGATCCGACCAACAGAACCGACTGGAGCGGCCTGGCAACGCGCTGGCACGAGCACGCCATTGGCATGCGCAAGAACGAAGCGGCACGCGAAGCGTTGGCTGCCACCGGCACGCAACACGGGGAATGGCTTGAGCAGCAGCGCGAAGACGTTGCGAGCAACGAAGACGCGCTGCACAAGCTGAGTTCGCAGCTCGACGATGCGCGCAACGAACTCTACCAACGTACGCACGCAGACAAGTTCGAAGCATCGTCACGACGCGCCGAGGCGTGGGCGGAGTCGGTCGCGTCGCTAGCCATGCTGGACAAGCCCGAGCAGGTGGCGATGGACAAGTGGCTGGCGGTCGAGCCACCACCACCTCTGGCCGTGGCCGCAAAGGGCCTGCAGCTCTACGCCGAACGCGATCTGGCCCAAGCCGCGGTGCTGCTGCACGGATCTCTGGCAATCCAACCGGACCACCAGCTCGCAACGCGCGTGCACGAAGCCCTGCGTTCGATGCGCAACGTCGCCCAACCCATGCTCGATGCGACCGCCTCCATGCGAGCATCCGGTGACTGCCAACGCGCAGTTGCGGTCGCGGAT
>CAXBFC010000455.1:0-6566 GCA_963974725.1 uncultured bacterium
CGGAGCCCGCAACGCGGGCGGCAGGCAACGCCTGCCGTCTGACGAAGGCCGCGGGACATTCGGGCGTGCTGGCCAAGTTGCTGGTGAGATATGGGGGCTAAGGCAATCTCTCGCCTGGCAGGCAGTTGGCCCGATTCGCCACGCGGCTCAGCGCGGCTCAGCGCGGCTCAGCGAGGCGGCTGCCGCGGCGACACGGCAAACCACGCGGCCTCGCAGAAGCTGCGGGGTAGCCTCGAAGGCGATCCGGCGCCCGTCATGCTCACGGCGCTCGGCCCACCCGAGGGCGGCTACTCAAACAGCTTGGTGCCGCGCGCGTCGAAGATGACCTCAAATCGGGGCGCCAGGCGCCGCACGAGGTCCTTCGGAGTCTTGATCTGGTCGGCGGTAATCTGGGCCACGACCTCGCGATCCCCGACCTTCTCCATGTTCCTGGTCCAGACCAGAACGTTGCCCGGCAGCTTGAAGCGCACCACGATGTCGAGGCCCTTCAGCTGCGATTGACGACTCTTGAAGAACGCCTCCGCAACGGGGTCCATCTGCTCCTTCATCTGCTTCGCCTTCAAGCGAGCTTGCTCCCACGCGACTTTGCCTTGCGGGTAGAGCGTCAACTTACCCAAGCCAGGCTTTGGCCCTTTGGTCAGCGCCCATTCCGCCGAGCTGCCGCACAACGGACTCTTCTGCAGAGTCGCGAAGTCCTTGAACGTCGCCGTCAAGTCGACCATTCGCTTGCCCGCCTTGCTCGCCACTTTGTGCGACGACAGCGCGAGGCCAGCTTCGACTAGTTCCTTGCCGACCTTCTCCTTGTGGAACACAGCTTGGGGATCGCCGCGTTCGCCAAGCTGTGCCGCGGGCTGCCGCTTGGCCAGTTGGGCCAGCAGACCCTGCCGCATCACCATGTGAACGGACTGGGTACCGCTGCCGTCCGCCGACAGCGTCACCGTTTGTTCGATTTCTAGACAGCCACTGAGCATCAGACAGCCCAGCAGCGCCAGTGACTTGATCCCGCGCATAGGACAACGATCGGCCGTTGCCATCGGCGATCTGGAGCCAATCCGCTGAGACCAGACATTGGCCGAGCGTCTTAGCGCGCCGTCCGTAGGATGCGGGCCATGATTCTGTTTGCGGACGTGCCTGCCTGGGTCACCGACTACCCTATTCTCTCCCTGCTGGCCGGCTTGGTCACGCTGGTCGTCGGTGCAGAAGTGTTGGTGCGCGGCGCAGTCTGGATCGCTCTAGCGGTCGGCATGAGTCGCATGGCAGTCGGGCTGACGCTGGTGTCGATTGGCACGTCACTGCCGGAATTGTTGGTCACGCTCAAGGCAGCGGACGGCGCCGGTGACAACGCCAACCTGGGTATCGCCAACGTGCTCGGCAGCAACCTGGCCAACGTGCTGCTCATCATCGGGGTTGCGGCGACCATTCGCGCAATCCACACCAAGACCCGCTGGCTCGAACTCGGCTACATGTTGCTGCTGTCCGGCCTCGCCTGCGTCCCGTTCGTGACCGGGGCGCGGCTCGATCGATGGCTGTCTGGCCTGATGCTCGCCGTCCTGGCCCTGTTCCTCTACCAACTGCTCGCCCGCGAACGCGTCGCCAACAAGCTGCTCGAGGACGAAGTCGCACCCAAGACCACTCTTGCCGGCTGGGTCATCAACAGCGCCTTGCTCGCCGCAGGCTTCCTGATGCTCAAGTATGGCGCCGACTGGCTCGTCGGTGGCGCATCGCAAGTTGCCAGCGACCTGGGCATGACCAAGACCATGATTGGCGCCACGGTCGTGGCCGTCGGCACGAGCATGCCCGAACTCGCGACATCGGCCGTCGCAGCCCTTCGTGGCCAACCGGAGATCTGCATCGGCAACGTCGTCGGCAGCAACATCTTCAACATCGGCGCCGTGCTTGGCGGCGCCGGACTATTGCGTCCGTTTGCGTTCGATGCAGACCCTTTGATGCTCGTCACTATCGGAGTCGCAACGGCATCGGCACTCGCACTCGTCGTGGTGCTGCGCAAGAGCGGTGGCGTGCCACGCAGCGTTGGCTTGCTGTTCCTGCTCGCCTACGGCGGCTACATGACCTACGCAGTGATCGCCAGTTCGGGCGCCGAGTGATGGACGCGCTCGCGTTTGTTCGAGAACACGCCCCGTGGCTGACAGCCGCAGAGCTCGGCGTCTGCATCGTCGGCTCGCAAGCCCTGGCGATCGCCTGCCGCGACGCCGGCATCGACGGCCCCAACCCAAGTGATCTCGACTTGTCGTGGGCACTCGATCACGAGGCAGGAACCGCCTTGCTTGAACAACACGGCGTGTTCGTGCCAACCACCACCGGCAGTGTCGACCGCGGCACGCTCGCGGCCAAGATCGGTGACGAACGCATCGAGATCACGACGTTCCGCGCCGGCGATGCCAGTACGCCGATGAAGCAACGCATCAAGTCCGACTTGTCCGAGCGCGACATGACGATTGGCGCCATCGCGGTGCAGCTCGACAACGGCCGCATCCACGACCCGTTCGACGGCCTGAAGCACTTCCAAGAACGCCGCGTCGCGCCGGTCGGCGATGCCGCGCAACGCGTCACCGAGCACGGCATTCGCTGGTTGCGCTACTTTCGCAAGGCGCACGAGTTTGGCTTCGTGGTCGACAACTCGATCCGCGGCCTCAAGCGTAACCTCGATGTAGCCCTACTCCGGTCCCTACCGAAGGAAGCCATCGCGCTCGAACTACGTGCGATCCTGACCAAGACCAAGTCGCCTGGTCGGTGCCTGCTCGACCTACACGAAGTCGGGCTGCTGGAAACGCTGTCGCCATCGATCGCACGCCAATTCGATGGCCGCCCCGCTGGCCCCCAACGCTGGCACCCAGAGGTCTCGCAAGCACTGCACTTGGTCATGGCCCTCGACTGGGCCGTCGCCAACACCAGCCACTTTGAAGAACGGAACCGCACCGCCGTGCTGTTCGCGGTGCTGTGCCACGACCTCGGCAAGAGCGACACCCAGCCCGATGCGTTTCCGCATCATCGCGGCCACGAAGCGGCCGGCGTGCCACACATCGAGCAACTCACTGCTAGCTGGCCCGGACTGATGGACCAGCGCACGGTAACGCTCGCCAAGCACGTCAGCATCCTGCATCTAGAAATCCGCCGCTTCGACGAACTGCGCTCCGGTACCAAGGCGCGCTTCTACGACGAATACTTCCGCGCCAAGGACTACCCGATCGAAGCGTTCGCCACCGCCGTCGCCGCGGACTCCGCGGGCCGATTGGGCTTCGAGCACGAGGGAGCAATCGTTCGCGATCGCGTCATCGCCGACTTGACGAGGCTGCGAACCGCGGGCTCGTCGGTCGATGCCGGCGCGCTACGTGCGCAACACCCAGACGACCTCGAAGCCTTCCGGGCCGCGTTGCACGAAGCCCGCGCCCGCGCGATCAAGGCGAGCGGCCGGACACCGCCCGCGGCTACTTGACCGACAGGTTGGCGACTTCGGTCTTGCCGACTTCGACCTTGACGACCTGCGGCTCCGAAGGGTCACCTGGGTTAGGGCCCACGGCACGCGCGCGCACTTCGTAGCTACCGGCCGCCAGACCCGTCAGCCGGTAGTTGCCGCGCATCGCCATTTCGCCCTGGCTCCAATCGGCGGCTCCAAGCAAGCGGTGCTCGACCATCGCCATCGTCGGCTTGCCGGCTGCGTCCTTGACGACACCGCGAATCTGGCCGGCACCGGACAACTCGATGGTGCCGCAATCGGTCAACTGCAGCTCGACCACGGAGACACCGCCCTTTTCAGCCGGTGAGAATCTGCGGCTCTCGACCTTCAACGTGTATTTGCCAATCGGCACGTCCTTGAACTCGGCGATGCCATCTTCGTCCGTCAAGACACGTTCCTGGCCGAACGTCATCGTGCTGGTCTCTTCGCCGTTGCCGTCCCCGGTGCTGCTG
Source organism: uncultured bacterium (assembly GCA_963974725.1). Classification (GTDB taxonomy): domain Bacteria; phylum Planctomycetota; class UBA1135; order UBA1135; family UBA2386. The sequence goes on from CAXBFC010000455.1 coordinate 3,928, forward strand.
ACACCGATCATCATGACCTGCACCCGGCGCTGCGGCTTGCCGGACTTGCTCGACGCACCGCCGCGCGTCAACCGCACCTCGGCGCGTTCGACTGGTTCGGCGTCGTCCTTGCTCAACACCAACACGCGCACCGTGCCCGTACGCAACGTCAGGTTCTGCTGCAACACGGTCGTATTGGCAGGCACGGTCAGTTCGTGACGCGCCTTGACGACCTGGTCCGACTTGCCGTAGCGCAACACGTAGTCGCCACTCTCGACTCCTTCGAACGTGAACGAACCGTCATCCTTGGTGCGCTCCCGACTACCTCCCAAACCTGGAATGCCATTGTCGTCGGCGGCACTCTCGAGTTCGACACCGCAGCCGGCAACGGGCCCATCACTGCCCATCACCACGCCGGTGAGGCGCGTCAAGATCGGCATCTTAAGCGCTACCTGAGCTGTCTTACCGCCACCGACCGCGAACTGCTTGGCCGAGGAAGCGATCTTGTCGTCCTCATTGCCAATGAACATCGTCATGCCCCCCACGTCGCGCACCTTCTTGCCGCGCGACAAACTGACCACGTAGTCGCCGGCGGCAACCGGGCCGAAGCGCACCTTGCCTTCTGCATCGGTGGTCTCGCTGCCCACCAAATCTCGGTTGCTGATGCCCCCAATTCTCGGGCCAGCATTCGCCGCATCGACACTTGCAACCTCCAAGAGCACATCGGTGCCGACCGACACCGAGCCATCGGCGCTGGTCACGAGCACTTCGACGAAGCTTGGCGGTGCCATCGTGATCTGTCGATCGACGGCCCCAGTAGAAGGCATCGCAACATGCGTCTTCCCCGACGGCGCGAAGTCCGTGTGCGTAGCACTGACGACGACTTCACCACCTGGCAAGCCCACGATCACGGCAACCCCGTCTTCGCCCGTTACTCCCGACCCCAGCTTCCCGTTGCCGATCTGGATGCCGCCATCGTCATCCACAGTGGTCCGCATTGCGACGCGAAACCCCGGTGTAGCAGCCTTCGGCGCCGGACGAATGATGACTTGCGCACCGACGATGGCAGCGCCGTCCTGATCGGCCACACGAATGCGCGCGATCGCACCGGCATCCGCGACCAGACGCATGCCGCGAACCGTTTGCGCCGCCCGGACTTGAACGCCCGGCTGAGCCACCGGCAAGTGCGCTTTGCCGCGCGCCTTGACGGTCACCATGCCAGGCTTGACGGAGTCGAGGACGAACTTGCCTTGCTCATCCGTTGTCACCGAAGGTCCCGGCATCTCGAAATCAGCCACATCTTCGGCCAATTGTATCGCACCACTCGCCTTGCTTTGCGTGTGCGCGGTGACGCGCGAGCCAACCACCGGTGTGCCATCCGCGGTGACCAGCACTCCATGAATCGCCCCGAGTCGCTCGACGCGCAACTCGACGTTGTTCGTGTCGGTTTCGACGCTGGGCTTCGTCACGCTGGTGTGGCCCGAACCCGTGACACGAATGGTCGCGGTGCCGCCTTCTAGACCACCCAAACGGAAGTTGCCCGACTCGTCGGTCACTGCCGCTTCATCGGTCGTGAAGCGCTGGATGTCGACGCCGCCGACGATCGACTTGCGCTGGCTCGCGACCTTCATGCCGGCAACGCCAGCGCCGCGATCATCGACAACACGACCAACAATCGCGCGGCCGCTCTCGACGACGATGACGAGGTCCGTCACCTGTTGCTCGTCGGCGAGTTCCAACTTCTTCGACGTGGGCAGATACTGGTTCGACTTGGTCGTCAACAGCCAGGTACCCGAACGCAGCTTGCCTATGTTGAACGTGCCATCGTCGCCACTGTTGGCGCTGCTCTGCACGTCGAAGCCCATCGCGCCAAGCTCGGCTGCGACCTTCATACCGGCGACTGGTTTGCCATCTTCGTCTTGCACGATGCCCGCCAACCGCGCGGACCGAACCACAACCAGGTCGCCGAGGTCTTGGTCTTCTCCGGTCGCCGCGAAGCGCATGCGCTTGGCAAACACCAGATCGCCGTCGGACAGCGAGATTGTGCCTTGACGATTCGCCCCGACGCGCGCGCCGAACGTGCCGTCGACCGCGGTGGTCACATCCTTGCGGACCTCATTTCTGCCACCCGGCATGGGACGGATGTCGACCATCGTGTCCGAGCCCCACGTATCGATCGACAACGCGAGCCCGCCTCGCGGGGCGCCGTCAAGGTCGACAATGCGGCCGCGCAACATGCTGCCCTTCGCGGCTGCCTCGGTCGGCGTGGCGTCCGGCGCAGCCGTGCGGTTGATCGCGACTTCTGAGCCGATCTTGGCCTGAGCCGGATCCGTTACGGCAGCGTGTTCGACATCAGCCGAGGCCTCAGGCCAATCGGCGAAGGCCCCCGCTGCGCCACCGGGGAGGTTCGCCGGGGCCAGATCGTCTGATTCTCGCAAGACGAAGTAACCGACCACCACGAGGATGGCCGCGAGCAAGATAACGACGAGGGCTTGGGGCTTCATGGCTGTGGGTCCAGTTTGACTGGCCAAGACGCTGGCAGCATCGTCGAAACTCCCCATCCCGAGCATTCAGCGGAACCCTCCCGTGGCCTACGCTTCCTCCGTCATGCCGAGCCCTTCGCACCACCAGAATCGCCGTAAGCAGTTCCTCGCCTCCAT
>CAXBFC010000456.1:0-6561 GCA_963974725.1 uncultured bacterium
GCATGCCGATCGCCTCGTTGGCGTTGCTCGGCGTCGTGCGCAGCGAACGATCCAAAAGTTGGTTGGGGTTGGGCGGGAACTGGATGCCGGTCGCGAAGGCCGCGTAACTGTTCATGTCCAGACTGGCCAGCTGGGCGCCGCCAAGCAGCTTGTCGAACGCCGGATTGAAGGCCTGGAAGTCCGCGCGGTCCCCGCGCCAGTGCAGCACGCCGACGCCATCGAGCCCGCGCAGCGTCTGTGTCACCATCGGTCCCTTCATCGGGTGGAACGGGACCAACCCCAGCGAGAACGGGAAAGGCTGCGGCGGCTGCGACTCGAGCGTGCCGCCCGGATCGCCAAGGTCCCAGGCGACGGCGTCGGTGTCACCGTCGATGTGGCAGGCTGCGCACGACATCGTGCCGTTGCCCGACAGCTTGCTGTCGTAGAGAAACTTGCGGCCCTCGCGTTCGGCGATCGGCATCGGATCGACGGTGGCGATCGGCTGCTCGTCGAGCACCGTGCGCGACGCCGTGTCGATGACGGTCAGCGTCGCCGACAGGTTGTTGAGCACGTAGAGTCGGTCGGCACTCGGGTGCAGCGCCAGGCCGCGCGGCCCGCGCTTGTTGCGCGTGTCGATGATCGTGCCGGGCGTGCCGCCGACTTCGATACGGGCGATCACCGCGCCGGTCGCAACGTCGAGCACGGCGATGCGATCGGTGCCGTGCGCTGCCACGAACACTTCCCCGGCGGTCGCGTCGATCGCGACGCCGAACGGCTCGGCCAGCGCGTCCGCCAGCGCCGCCGGATCCGGCAGCTGGGCGTAGTTGAAACCGGCATTGAGGTCGAACGGCGTGACCGTCGGTGTTGCGCCGGTCGTGATCCTGGTCACGCGGCTATCGATCGAGTGCCCGCGCAGCGCCGGCTCGAAGCGCACCAGGTTGCGCGCCTCGATGTTGGCGACCCACAGCTCGCCACCGACCGGATCGACCGCGATCGCGGTGTTGGTCGTGCCGATCGCGTCGAAGTAGCGGGTGATCGACAGGCTGGCGACATCGATCTCTGCAATATCATGGTCGGGCAGGGTGTAGGGCACCAGGCCAGCCCACTGCGGATCATCGGCGCGGATGATCAGCGCCTGCTGCGGTGCCGGCGGCAATAAGGGGTTGGTCGGCGGCGGCGGAGGCGGCGCAACGCTGTCGGACAGCACCGTGGTGCCGTTGCCCGAACGCTGCACGACCGCGTAGACCTTGCTGCCGTCGGGGCTGACCGCCAGCGAACGCGGGTCCTTGCCGAACACGTCGATCGCACCGAGCGGCGCGCGCGTCACCGCGTCGAAGACGAACACCTGGTCGACCGTCGCAGCGGTCACGAACGCCTTGCCACCGGCGAACACCACGTCGCTCGGCTCGTCGACGACACGCAGGGTGTCGATGACGCGCCGCGACGGCACGTCGACGATGCTGACGCTGTCGGACAGCTGATTGACCACCCAGACTTCGTCGCGCGTTCGCGGCCGCACCGAGACCGGGTCCAGCCCGACCGGGATCTCGGCGAGCAGGAACGGCTGCGACGGGTTGCTCAAGTCGAACACCGAGACGTGGTCGCCGATGGTGTCGGCGACCAGCAGTCGCGAACCGTCGGCGGTGACCGCCACCGGAGCGACCGGGCCGCTCTCGAAGTTGACGAAACTCTGTGCCGCTGCTGACACGGTCGCGAGCAGTGCGGCGCCGAGCGCCGGGGCGAGGGGGTGGGACATGGGGAGTCGTGTGGAGTGACGAGCGGCCGGCGCAATCGCCGGGGCGCAGGCGAAGGGATGATCGGGAGTGCAGTCTAGACGCTTAGGTAGTTTGGTCTACAGACTGGGTGTCGCTGACGCTGCAACGGCTCGGTATTGCCGGGCTGCGGGCGCGCGCTGCGCAGCCCACGCCGCGATATTCGGGCGAATCTGACGGCGCGGACGGCGACGGGTCGCTACCGGCCGGTGGCCTTGCCGATTCGAGGGCCGCGGTGGGCCCTCTTTCGCTACTCGGCATCGAGCTCTGCGATTTCGGCCGGCGCGTGACGAGCCCGTAGGTCGCCGCCAGGGACACTCAGAAATGCAACGCGCGCCTTGGCTTGTACGCTAGTATGGAGTTCAAGCTAGTCTGCCCAGAGCCATCGCAAGTCCATGAGCCAGCCGCCTGCCAATGCGATAACCAAACTGATTGAGCACGCCCAGGATGGGGACTCGGGCGCCGCGGATGCACTTATGGAAATGGCCTATGGCGAGCTTGGTGCGATGGCGCGAGTGCACCTGGCTCGTGAGCGCAGCTGCCACACCCTGCAGCCGACGGCTCTGGTTCACGAAGTCTGGCTCAAGCTCGCTGGCAATGTGACGCAGGTATCGGACCGGGCGCATTTTTTCGCCCTCGCGAGTCGCGCCATGCGCCGTGTCTTGACAGACCATGCCCGCGCGCGCCGGACCCAGAAGCGTTCCGCCGGTGGCGGTCGGATCACGCTCGACATGCAGTCCGTGGTTGCTGGTGACAGCCAGGTCGATTATCTGGATCTTGAAGAGGCCTTGGCCCGGCTCGAACGACTGAATGAACGCCACGCTCGCGTGGTGGAGCTGCGGGTCCTTGGCGGCTTGACCATTGCGGAAACAGCTACCCAACTCGCGGTTTCGGAGCGGGATTGGTCAACCGCCAGGGCTTGGTTGCGTTTGCAGCTGAGTGCAGCGTCATGAACGGGCGTCGCGATCGATTCGGGATAGTACCTGCGGAGGTCGAAGTAGATCGTGAGTGAGGATCGGCAGCGCTACGCCCGGGTCCATGAGATCTTTGCCAGTTCCGAATTGCTGCGCGGGGCGAAGCGCGAGGCATACCTCTCGCAGCACTGCGGTAGTGACCTAGCACTGCGTAGAGAAGTAGAAGCGTTGCTGTCGGTTGCCTCACCAGGAGGTGAGGGCGACCTCTTCTCCGAACCGAATCTGGCCCGTTCGCGGCAGCAACTCGAACGTGTCGTTGATGATGCTACCGAGACGTGGTTGCCCGATCACATTGGCGGGTACGACATCGTGCGTCAGATTGGCGAGGGGGGCATGGGCATAGTCTACGAGGCGATGCAGAGGTCGCCGCGACGTGCGGTCGCGATCAAGCTGCTGCATCCAACGCACGCGACCACCGACCGCATGCGGCGGTTTCGTCGCGAGGCGGAATTGCTGGGCCGGCTCCAGCATGCGGGCATCGCCCAGATCTACGAGGCATCGACTTACGACATTGGCCGTGGCCAGCAGCCGTTCTTCGCGATGGAGCTTGTCGTGGGGGTCGACATTCGCACCTATTGTGATCGCAATGGCCTGGGCATTCGGGCCCGCATTGCATTGCTCGCAGAGATCGCCGACGCCGTGCAAGCTGCGCACGACAGCGGTGTGATTCATCGCGATCTGAAGCCGGACAACGTGCTGGTCGACGAACGCGGCAGGCCACGCATTCTGGATTTTGGCGTCGCCCGCGCGACCGACGATTCCGCGAGTGTATCTACGTTGTTGACGAAGGACGGGCAGTTGGTTGGCACGTTGGCCTACATGGCGCCCGAACAGTTTCATCAGGTGGGGGATGCATTGACTCCGCGGGCCGATGTCTACGGCTTGGGCGTGCTTGCGTTCGAGCTCTTGACCGGCAAGTTGCCGCGCGATGTCGATGGCCTGCCTGTTCCACAGGCCATGAAGAAGATCATGGAAACCGACGTGCCGCCCGCCGGTGTGTTGGTTCCGAGCCTGGCCGGTGAGATCGAGACTATTCTCGGTAAGGCGCTCGAAGAGGATCTTGATCGCCGCTACGCAAGTGCTGCGGCATTCGCTGGCGACATGCGCCGCTACCTCAATAGCGAACCGATTCAGGCGCGGCCGCCGAGCAGGGTCTACCTGGCCCGCAAGTTTGCGCGGCGCCACCGTTCGCTGGTGGGAGGGTGCGTGGCGACCTTGGCGGTGGCGATCGTCGGTGCGCTCGTCGCCATCGGATATGCGACAGACGCGACGAGTCGAGCCAGCGAGCTCGAACGGCTTTTGTACAAATCGTCGATTGGCGCGGCCGGCACTGCGGTGCAGACGCATGACCTGTTGATGGTCGAAACACATCTCAACGCCGCACCGGTCGCGCATCGCGGCTGGGAGTATGACTACCTGCGCGCCCGTCTGGTGCAGCATGAACAGGAGTGGCCAACGCCTGCGCCGGTGATTTCCGAACCGGTATTCAACCGTGAGGGTACACAGATGTTTGCGCTGCTGGCTGATGCGACGATTGGCACGTGGGACGTTGGCACCGGCCAGTTGACGCGTGCCGAACGGATCAAGCCTAGCAACGTAGAGTTGGCGACGGTGCGGTTGCATGGCGCGTCCCGACGTTTTGCGGCTCGGTCACCAAGCGGTGAGTTGGTGCTCGGACATTTCGAGACCGGTGAGTCGCAGGTCGTGCCATTCCGCGACGTCCACGGCGCTGTTTGGAGCCCCGATGGCGAGCAGCTACTGGTATTGGACGAAAAGGTCTACGTGTGGCGTGACGGGGAACAGCGGTTGCTCGCGGATGCCTACTTTGCCTATGGGGCGTGGAGTCCTAGCGGAGATCGAGTCGCGCTTGTCAACCGGAGCGACGTCTCGTTGCGCGCTACGGAAAGCGGCGAATTGCTTGCGAGTACCACGATCCCAGACACTTGCCAAGATGTGTCATTCGCGCCCGACGGCAAGACCCTTGCGGTGGCGTGCTACTACCGGAAGGTGTTGTTGCTGGACGGTGAAGATCTTTCGGATCCGTCGACGCTGACGGGGCATGGCGACATCGTGTGGCAGGCTGCATGGACGGCCGATGGCCGAATCATCACGGCATCGAATGACTTGACCGTTCGCGTTTGGTCCAATCGCCCAAAGGCATCTTCGGCCGTGTTTCGGCCAGGAGTCCAACAAAGGGTGTGGAACGCGGGTGGCAAGGAGCCGGTGCCGCCGGGCCGTACCAAGGTCGCTGCGCTGCCAGAGGGCGCTGGGGTCGTCGTTGTTGGTGATCGCATTCGTGTCCTGCCACTTCGAGATGTTGCAGTGCTCAAGGGGCACGATGCGTTCGTCTATCGGGTCGCGTTCTCTCCGGATGGGGCGATGTTGGCATCGACCGCATTCCGTCAGAGTGAAGTGCGCGTCTGGGACGTTCATCAGGGCAAGCTCTATCGCAAGCTGGCCTCCTCGGCCGAGTCTCCGGGTCAAGCGGATGCGCCGTCGGCCTGCTTTTCGGCGGATCATCGACGGTTGGTGACGATGTACAACGAAAAAGCTGTGTCTTGGGACCTCCTCAGTGGGGCGAAGTTGTCCAGTCAATCCCGCTCTGAGGGGCTTGGGCAGTCGTTGTTTGCTGAGTTTGGGCAGCGGCGCCTCCTGCAGCTCGCGTACCCTGGCTGGACAATGAGCGTTGATGGTGCGATGGCCCTGCGCCCTGGCAAGGATGGGGCAGTCGTCAATGTGTACCGGCGGATCCGCGAGGCACCGCCAGATGCTTGGAGTCCGTCAGATGTCACGCAGTTTGGAGCCGAGCCGGTATTCCAGCTAGTCGGCCATACCGGACTCGTCTATTGCGTTGCCGTGAGTCCGGACGGTACTCGGTTCGCCACTGGCGGCAACGACGCGACCGTGGCCATCTGGGATGCGCAGACCGGCGAGCGGTTGCTTGTGTTACACGGTCACGAACAGTACGTCATGGGCTTGGCGTGGAGTCCCGACGGCACGCTGCTGGCTTCTGCATCTGGAGACATGACGGTTCGCCTGTGGGACAGTTTGCCGCTGCCAAAGCGGCGCGCCATGGGGGCGCTGTCTGACAAGTAGTTGGTTAGCGCTCAGAGACTCGAACCGCGCCAGGTAGCGGTTGGCTGACCAGAGCCACAGATGTGCCTTCTCGTAGCTTCTGGCCGACGTCGATCGTCAGGGAGTCTCAGACGGACTTGTTCATGCTCCGCAGTTCTTCGTCTGCGGTCGAAGAAATCGTGAGGGAGTCCGCGGTCGATTCTCGCTGCAACGCATGAGGTAGGCGCCGACCTGCTTCAGAAGACCTCCCTGCGATGCCGCGCTTCGAGACAGCGGGCCGGCGCGTAGCTCCGCAAGACCACAAGACTCCGGCCTGCTACGAGAATGACTCATGTTCTAACAGTGATTGGCCGCCCCGGCAGCTGTTTGCACGCGCTCTGCCGGCTCCCGTGTTGGCCATCGGTTGCTGGGGGCCGAGTCATCAGGGCACGGAGTCATCAGGGCACGGCTGCTATGGTCAAGCATGTACCGATCAGGCACTGGCAAGCATGGCTCACGTTGCTCACGGCATTGATGACCAGCTGCACGTTCTCAAGGCAGTGGACACTCAAGGTCGAGAAACCAGTTCGCGAGCCCTGGTTCTTGATCGAGCATCTCGAACAAGCGCAAATCGCGGTGATCCCGCATGCTCGCGCCTGGCACATAACGATCGCGCATCCAGGGCTCGACGATCGTATCGCCGCGTCACTGGGAGGCGCGTTGACGCAAAGTGAGGTCATGCGTATTCCGTCACTTCACTCAAAGGCTGATACACCTTCGGT
>CAXBFC010000457.1:0-6525 GCA_963974725.1 uncultured bacterium
GAATCTGTGGGCCGTGCGTGAGGCGTCCGCGCCCAGGCGCACCTAGTCTGGCAGCGAAACTTCGCCCGATCTCAGTTTCCTGATCGAGGCTTGCTTGCCGGCGTTGGTTCCGTCCGCCTCCCGAGCTACCGTCGTCCGCCTTAATCACGCATCCAGCCGGGGTCGTCTCGCCTCGCTCCGGCTAGCCAGGTACCCCGATATGTCTGAATCAGAGAATCCAACCACGCCGCCCGCCCCCAAGGACCACGTCGAGGTCCTCAACGCCCAGGGCCAGCGGGTCAGCATTACGCGTGAGCAATACCTGACGCAGGCCTTGCCGGAGATGCTCAAGGCCAGTGACACGGACCCCGAGCGCCTGACCCAGGTGATCATGCAGGCGGTTCGCGATGGCTTCGCGGACAACGTGATTGCAGCGGCCAACCGATTGACCGTGCTCGACAAGGAAAATATCGAGCGTGCCTTGACGGTGCTGGCCGTTGTGCAGCGCGACTGCGGCGACCTCGATCTGGCCGAAGCCACGCTCAATGAACTCAAGCAACGCAAGCCGGATTCGGCAGCTGCTTACGTCGGGCTCGGCATGCTGCAAGAACGGCAAGGCAACCTCGAAGAGTGCGAGAAGCTGTTGTGGCACGCACTCACGATGGACTGCAACAATCCGGATGCCGTGCACGGTTACCTGCAGACCCGTCACCGCAGCGTTGGCGACGAGGGCTATCCAGCCGAGATCGAGAAGGTCATGGCGCTACCAGGCTCGTGGCGTGCCCAGATGTGGATGGCGCGTCTGCAGCTGACCAAGGAAAACGAAGCTGGCGCGACGTCGATCTACCGCGACATCTTGTCTAGCGAGAACGTCGAGAGCGACGCCTTGTTGATGGCGGTCGCAGACCTGGTGCAGCACAACAAGCACGACTTGATCGAAGAGCTGATTGTCAGCAAGTTCGTTCCGGGCCAGCACCATCCGCACATCGGTATGGCCCTGCTGCAGCACTACCACATGCAGCAGAAGAACGAGATCGGCGAAGAGCTCCTGCATCAGATGTATGTGCACTACGGCCACATGCTCGGCGCGGAGCTGCAGCAGTTCTCGGGCGAGTTCGATCGCATGCGCTTGGGCAAGCTGCCGAAGATGCCGGACCTGCCGCCCAACCCGAAGGTCAACTTGATGCGGCTCGACCGCCCGGCGTGGTACGCCGGCTTCGACGACCCGCAGTGGTTGCTGCCGCCCAAGGGCGAAGGCCACAAGCACATCATGGTGTTCGCGTTGGCGATCGATGGCCAGCCTAAGCTCGAGCCCGCGCAAGAAGAAGAGGTTGGCCGCGCGACGCGCAGCTTGCCGTTGTGGTTCGCCGAGCAGATCTGGTTGTCGACCCCGCACCGCGCCACGGCCGCATTGGCGATGGCGGAGAACGGTGGCTGGGCGGTGCTCGGCCGGCCGTGGCCCGAAGAGCAGTTGGCATCGCAGTTGCCCGACAGCGAGCGCGCCAACACGATCTTGGTCACCGGCCAGATGCGCATCGATGGCGATCGCCGCCGCATCGACCTGTGGGCCTTCGATTGCGCGACCAAGCAACGCATCGGCCACGCCGCTGCCGAAGGTGCGCACGCCGAGCACGGCAACATGCTGCTGCAGCTGATGGCCGAATTGTGGCCAGTGATTGGTGGTCCCGAGGGGCACAAGCCGCAGATCGGCGACGGGACCTTCTGGCATCGCTACGCCGACGGCATGGCGCAGCACGCGGCGTTGGTGATTACGCAAACCGGCGGATTGCCGCGCGACCGGCTGTATGGCGAACGCTTTATTACCCAGTGGCTGCAAAACGCCGCGCTCGCCGAGACGCGCTGGCAGCCGGGGTTCTGGTTGCTCGGTTCGGCGATGTGCGTGCTGCAGCAACTCGGCTCCAAGGTGCCGGCCGAGCACGCGCGTCTGGTTTCGGAAGTGTTCCGTCAGTCGCCGGCGGATTCAGCGTTCGTGCGCTTGTGCGCCAAGGTCCTGCCGGCCTGCGGTTTGCTGCCGCTGTGGCAAGGCCGCCGCGACGAGATCATGGCAGCTGCTGCGCAAGACCCGAACGTGACGGCGTGGTTGCAGCGCGCGGAAGGCGCTGCCAACAGCTAGCGGGCGGGAGCCTCGCGGATGGGGCCTCGCGGATGGGGGCTTAGCGGATGGGCCACCTCGGGTAGGGGGTGGATTCGTTGGGCGCCGCCAACCTGCCGCGCGCCAGCTACCTTCCCTGCGGCAGGGCACCCATGCCACCGCCGAACTGGATGTCTTCGAAGCCGGCGGCGCGGCAGACATCGGCGGTGCGCGCGACGTCGTCGTAGCAGGTGCCGGGATAGCCTTCGACGACGCAGGCCATCAGCTTGCGACCGCCGGAATCGTCCGGGATCATCGAGTTTGGATCGGCCGCGAGGCGCGTCAGTTGACGCTTGGCTTCGGCCAACGTCGAGCACGGATGGGCGCCAACTTCGAAGTGCACGCTGTGGCCCTGCAGTTGGTAGCGCGAGGGGCGCAGAGTGCTCGCGTCGATCGTCGCTGCGCCATTGGCGCGGCTGCCATTCGCATAGAACTTCGTGCCCTGCTGCTTGACCAATACGCGCACCGACAGCTGCTCTACTGGTTGCACGATCTCAGGGGCGCTGCCCTTGTCCGTCGGCAGAAACGCATCGAGCTTTGCTTCGAGAACTTTGAAGTCGATGCAGATGAAGAACACGATGAGCAAGAACACGACGTCGATCATCGGCGTCATATCGGTCTTGTACTCGCCGTCCGGCTGTTCGAGTTGTGCCATGGGTTGTGCAGACCCGAACGCACAACGCCCACGAACGGATCAGTTCGCGGGCGTCATTTTCTGGCCGGTGGTTGTTCGGCTGCAGAGTTTTGAAGGCGGCGCGGGGCTACTTGGGCGGTGCCGCCCCGCACAGTGCGGCGAGCATTGACACAATCGGGCGCGCGCTGGGCATGCCGTGCTGCCAATCGCCGCCTTCGCAGCCACTGCCACCGATGTCGATGTGCGTGAACGGCAGCGGCGACTTGCTGTCGTTGCCGTGGTTTTCGAGGCCGCCAGCGAGCACCAGAAACGCCGCCGGGAACTGGTGACCGCGTGCCGTTCCCGAACTCGGCGCGTTGTTGCACTGCAGCACGTCGTCGGCCTTGGTCTTGCCGGCCACGAAGGCATAGTCCTCACGACGCAGGCGCGACACTTCGAACGGATCTCCCAGCGTATCACCAGCCGCGCTCAGCGATTCCGAGGTGCCGGCACGGCGAGCTGGCCCGTTGTCGAGCGCGATGTTGTAGTCACCAACGGCGAGTCCGGCGTGGCCGGTCAACGTCGCGACGGTGAACAGTTCGGGTCCAGTCGTCTTCTTCGCGGTGACGCGCAGGTTGGACAGCAAGTCCGCCAGCACCATGCGGCCTTCGGCATCGGTGTTGCCGATGCGCACGCGGTAACCCGCGTGGCTCTTGATGATCTCGTCGGCAACATACGCATCACTGCCAATGCTGTTGCGCACGCAGCCGAGTTCGGCGATCACGTGCACGCCCTTGAGCCCGAGCTTGGCAGCGGCCAGCACGACACCTGCAGCAGCAGCTGCGCCACCCTTGTCGCGACTCATGCCAGCCATGTGCCCGCCAACCTTCAGGTCGGCGCCACCGGTGTCATAGGTCACGCCCTTGCCGGCCAGCAGAATGGTGCGCTTGATCGTGCCCTTCGGCTTGTATTCCATGCGCACGACGCACGGGCGATGACGCGCGACGGCCATCGACGACCGCGCGACCGCCATCATCAATGGGTAGCCCTTCTCGAGCTTTGCCTTGTCCTTGTTGATCGAGACCTTGACGGCGGTGCCGCGGCACGCGGCCTGCACGTAGGCGCCGAACTTCAGCGGCGCCATGCGCTCGGGGTTGGTGCCGCACAAGTCACGCGCCAGGCGCATGCCTTCTTCGACGGCTGCAACCCACTTGGCGGCGCCCTTCGAGAACGAGCCGTCGAGCGCGCAGACGCCGATCTTGGTAATTGGCTCGACGTTCTTGGCGCCGAGGTCTTCGCGCGCTTCGAGTGGTTGCCACAAGCCGCCGCAGGCACCGAGCGCCGCGATCGTTGCTGCGTGACCATGTTCGTTGTCGCTCTTCGGTGGTGTTTGAACCGCAAGTAGCACCGACTTCGCGCCGGCATCCCGCGCCCGCTTGATACCGCGGCTCGCAGCTTCGGCGTAGCGGCGCACGTCATCGTAGTCGCGCGTCACGGGGCCGGTGGGGGCAACGATCAGGCGACTGCCGGCGATTCCGGATGCCGCAACGAAGTTGACGGCGCTGGCAGCGCTCCCGTCGGCAGCGGCCAGCGACTTCAGCGCGTCTTTGAGTGGCTGGATCTTGGCCTTGACCGGGTCGTGGCCGACGAGCACCACGGCGTCGTAACCGGAGCGGGCGAGAACAGCAGTTTCGGGGGACTTCTCAGCGAGGATGCGCATGGGTGCATCGTGCAGTCCGGTGCGATCGCGGGCAATGCATTGCGTCGCCGAACTGGCGGATGGCCGCGCCTCTAGAGCTCGGTCGTCAGCGGCGAGGTGCGGCGCGCGGTCCATGTGCCTTCGCCGGCGTTGACGTAGCGGACGTCGCCGTGATCGGTGTGGAAGATGGTGTTCAGGATCTGCCAGGATCCCGACAGGCTGTCGCCAAACTCGCTGATTTCGCCTTGGTAGGCGATGCAATGGTCCGGCAACTCAGCTGGCAGATCTTGGCCGAATTCTGCGCGGAAACTGTCGCGTAGGTATTGCACCCATTCGTCAGATCGCACGCTTTCCGGCATCGACTTGAGGAACTGCAGCGTGCGGCCGACGCGGCGGCCGTGGATCTTGCCGAGTCCTTTTTGGCCGCCATCGTCGTGGTTGTCGCGACACTGGCCAATCAGGCGAGGTCGGCCGAGCAACCGTTGCCAACCGTGTTGCTGCAGACTCAGCGTGAATCGCACACTGGTATCTGCGAGTTGCTCGTAGTCCTCGCCGTACGTGTATTGGCCGGCCCAGGTGCCAGTAATGTCCATTGCTTACCTGGACCTCGCGAACCGGGCGCTTACGCGCGCGGTCCGTCGTAGCAGGAGCGCTCGGGGCAGCAAGCCTTCGGCGTCACCAACTCGTCGTCGGGGCCGATCGGCGTGCAGGTCTTCTGGCACCAGTAGTAGCCATCCCCCGGTTCTTCGCGGTCGTCGTAGACAACATCCGCCATCGACTGGGTGAGGATGTGCTTCATCGAGAACGCGGGACACGGATGCTTTGGCATCAAGTCGTCGTGCGTCTTCACTTTTTTGTCGCTCATCTGGATCACCTCGTTGCTTGTTCCAGGGCGTCGCGCACGACGGCCTTGCCAATTGGCAGTTTGAATGCGTTGTGGGCCAACGGTGCTGCGCCTTGGAAGGCCTTCTCAGCAACACGTTGGAACAACTTCGTGGATGGCTGCTTGCCGACCAACATCGCCGCGGCTCGCGGTCGCGGCATCGGCACGGGAGCTACCGCGCCGAGCACGATCGAGGCCTCCGTGATCTTGCCGCCCGCCATCACGACGCGAATCGCGCAGGCGGTCGTGGCCCAGTCGAAGCTTTGCTTCTCGCGGCTTTCGGCATACGTGCAGCGCGCGTTGGCGGACTGCGCCGGGATATGGATCGCGGTGACGATCTCGCCGTCTTCGAGCGTGTGCTCGGGGTTCTCGGCACGCGGCTCTTCTGGGAACAGTTCCGAGAACTTGCGGCGACGCGTCTCTTTGCCCTTCACCGTCGTGTACTCGGCATCGAGTGCGAGCAGTGGTGGGGCGAGGTTGCTCGGGTGCACGCGCACGCAGTCCGACCATCCCATCACCGCGTGGTAGCGGTTCTGGCCGGTCATCGCGAGGCAGGTCGGTCCGCGGCCACCGTGCAGGCAATGGAACGCTTCACTGCGCACATACCAGCAACGGGTGAACTGCAGGATGTTGCCGGCGATGGTGCCGCGATGGCGAACTTGCGGCGTGCCGGTCGTTGCGGCCGAGCCAACCAAGCCCGTGAACTGAGCACCTTGCAGCGCTTCGTGGTTCTCGATCTCGGTCAGCGTCGTCAGGGCACCGATCGTGATGCCGCCATCGGCTTCGACGGTGATGCCCTTGAGCTCCTTCTTCAGCGGCAGCAGGTTGACGATGTTGGTCGGCGTTTGCAGCCGCTCTTTCATGCGGTCGACAATGTCGATGCCGGCGGCCTTGATCAGCGTGTCGGGTTGCGCCGCAGCTGCTTTTGCCTCGTCCAAGGACTTCGGCACTACATAGGAAAACGGTTTCATGGGTAGTTCCTCGCTTACTTGGATGCGATGGCCGCGAGGACCTTCTCAGGTGTGATGGGGATATGGCGCACAGGAGCGCCAATCGCGTGGAACACGGCGTTGCCGATCGCGGCTGCCGTTGCCGTGGCTGGGGGCTCGCCCAAGCCTGCGGCTCCGGTGTTGTTGTGCCCGTTGGCAACCGAATGCATGTAGCACTCGATGTCGGGCAGGTCCTTGGTGCCGGCGATC
>CAXBFC010000458.1:0-6517 GCA_963974725.1 uncultured bacterium
CTCGACGTGCCGCGCCACGTCAACTTTTTCTCGGCATCGACCCTGCGCTATGCCGCCGAGAGAGCAGGGTTCATCCCCGAGCGCAACTTTTTCAACGGTTACTATCGCATGTTCGTCGACTCGCTCATCGCAACCGAGCAGAATATCTACGACCAGCTCGTCGCCCACCTCGGCGCTGCACCAGCAGCCACCCGACGGAACTCCCACATGCAGTCATGGCGGCTGCTTGCGCGGACAGCGTTTTGCAAGCCAGAGCTGAAGTACGACGAAGTCGACATTGTGGTCCGCAAGCCATAAATTGATCTTGGCGCAACCAAATGGTTTTCAGCTGGATACTGGATCGGTATCCACGTCGAGACAACTCCAAGTGCGCCAACCGGCCAGGCACACACAAAACTTTTCCCTTGCCTCTTCCATTTTAACTGGGCGAGATCAGGATTCAATAGCGTCCGGGTAGCGCAAAGCTGCTGCTTGAACGGCTTACCCCACATTCTCCTGAGCCAATGCCTTCACAGTGGTGACCCCAACTGAGATGCGAGCATCCCGATTCCCGTGCCAGTCATCTATGATTACCGGACAATCATCGGTAATTGAGCCTCTCCTGCAGTAGCTGAAGGTGTTCGGTGAGCGCACCTTCGCCAATAGGTGCCGGAATCGCGCTCCAATGCGCGGTTTGAAGCATCCGAAGCCCGCACCTCCGCGGTACAGCCGACCAGATGCTGCTTGAGAAGGGGCACCATGAGCCAGGCCGCCCCGCGGTCTGGCATCACAGGAAAGAGCCGCAGGCCGCAGGAGCTGTCAAGGCTCGCCGTAGGCGACGAGCGAAGCGAGCTTGGCCTTTACTGCGACGAGGGCTGTGGCCGCGAGGGCGAACCAACACTTGCGTGCTGCCGCAGTGCAGGGAAAGTGCGCACAGACCACGCCGAGTAATGCTTTGACGGGCTCTCGGCGCTTTGGACTTCATTGCACGAGGCCCTGTCTGCGCGCATCACGACACTACTCAACAAGCTCATCAATCTCCATGGGGTCCGCGTTACCGGGCTCCGCTTCGAAGGCGGCTCACTGGTCATCGGCATCGCCCGGACCTTCAAGATCTTGAGCTGCCCACACTGCGGCTACAGCAAGCGCGGACGCGAATCGCGGAGCGTTCGCCGATGGCGACACATCGGCCTCTGG
Source organism: uncultured bacterium (assembly GCA_963974725.1). Classification (GTDB taxonomy): domain Bacteria; phylum Planctomycetota; class UBA1135; order UBA1135; family UBA2386. Next base: position 1,177 of record CAXBFC010000458.1, read on the forward strand.
GGCAACGAAGTCTTGCTTGAGGGCGACATCCGCCGGCTACGATGCAAGAAGTGCGAGGCAGTCGTCACCGAGGCTGTGCCGTGGGCACGGCACGACTCCGACTTCACGAAGAGCTTCGAGGACGCAGTCGCACTGCTCGCCCAGCAAACTAGCAAGACGGCGGTGGCCGTGCTGACCGGCATCTCCTGGGCAACAGTCGGCAACATCGCTGAGCGAGTTGTTGCGGAGCACCTCGATCCCGATCGGTTTTGCGGCATCAAGCGCATCGCGGTCGACGAGATCAGCTTTCGAAAGCGCCATCGCTACCTCACTGTCGTCACCGACCACGATAGCCGGAAGGTCATCTGGGTAGCTGAGGGCAAGAGCTCCGACGTGCTCAAGAGCTTCTTCACCGAGCTTGGGGCCGATGCCTGCGCGGCAATTGAAATCGCGACCATCGACATGTCGGCGGCATACCGCAAGGCCATCCTTGAGGGCCTCCCCAACGCAAAGATCGTCTTCGACCATTTCCATGTCGCAAAGCTGGCCAACGAAGCCCTCAACGAAGTGCGGCGCGAGCTCGTGCGCACCGCTACGACAGCGAGTCAAAAGAGGGCCATCAAGGGCACTATGTGGCCCCTTCTTCATCGCCTGGAAAACACGAACGACAAGCACATGGAGGTCATCAATCGCGTTCGACTCGACCAGTCTCTCGGCCGCGCATACATGATCAAGGAGGAGTTGCTCGACATCTTGCGCAATGGCCAGCCCAACGCGGCGTACCACTTGAAGCGGTGGATGGGCTGGGCGGCTCGCTCGCGCCTCAAGCCATTTGTTCGGCTTGCGCGAACGATCCGTGATCACCTCGATGGCGTCCTCGCGATCCTCAGCGAACGCATCACCAACGGTCTTGCGGAGGGCGTCAACAACAAGATTCGACTGCTCAGCCACCGCGCCTTTGGCTTCCACAGCGCACCGCCACTCATCGCAACCATCTTCCTTTGCTGCGGCGGAATCACCCTGCCAGACCTACAGATGCTTTAGGAGAACCGTCTTTCACGACTCCTTTGGGTACCAACTGATCCCATACTTGGCCTACCACTTCAAGGATGCCCACTTCATGGGCACCGGTAAGCTGTTCGACGAAAGAGAGATCCGAGCCCTGCGTCCGAGTGTCGTGATCGACCAACTTGTTGAAAGACGACTGGCCGAGGGCGCGCAAGTTACCGTCAACAAGTAGGGTGGACGCGAGGCCATGCGTCTGTCGCGTCTAGCGCTGCGCGGTTCACTGGCTCCGCCTCCACAATCGATGGTAATCGGGGCTCGGGCCATAGTCTTCGTCGCTGGACCTAGGCACGAACTTGTCAGAATCGACCTCACTACTTCGTGCCGGCGATCAGACTGGAGACTAGAAGTCGGAAGAGACTTTGAAAGCGGGTGTCGTTGGCGTCCTTGCTGACAGTCAGTCTCGTGACAGCCAGTCGGCTGCCCTCGGCAGGATGGTCGCCGCAAGTTGCCGGATGTCCTCCTCGAATACCGGCATGAGCGAGCGAACGGTCGCGTCGTCCTTGGTCGGACGGCGCGCGTTCATGCGGCGCAGCATTCCTCCAAGCACACTCCTTGCCCGAGTCGGCATCAGCCCCCGGGCAATCGCCTTTATCGGATTGGGGCGGTCAAGCAGCTGCCTCATGATTCCACTTCGTGGTAGCGACGTCACGTTGCGCTTTGCCGGTTGTTCCGTGAGGGCGATCCCATCGATTTCGCAGAACTCGCAGATCTCGCGAAGCACCTGCGCCGGCTTGTCGACGAAGTCGTCGTACGTCCAGACGCGCACTTGGTCGCCGAAGGCGTTGAGATACGGGGCTAGCTGTCGTGCATACATGCCGCGGCGTGTGTAGTGGAATGCCCACATGGAGTCGCCTTGCACTCGTTCCTCTTCGAGTTCGAGTGCCTCCTTGAAGGTCCTGGCGAGCGGCTCCCATCCCCTCTGCTGATTGAAGGTGAACTGCGAGAAGGCGCGCTCAGCTGGATTGCGCAGTAGCGCGACGATGCGAACGCCGGGGATCGTTGCCTTGATGAGCTGGGCTGCCTCAGGACTGTAGAGATAGCATGGCGAAGATTCGCCGATGACCTTTGCCGGCGGTGCCGCCGCGAAGATCTCTTCGTATTCTGATTGAGTCCGAATGTACTCGTGCGGCTGACCCAGCAGATCCTGCGCGAGGTAGCGGCGATCCTCCGACAGAAAGAAGGATGGCTCCTTGGGCTCACTCATGAACACCTGTGGGTGTGTCGCGAGCAGCTCATGCAAGGCGGTCGTCCCGGACTTCTCAGCACCGATGACGAGGAAATTTGGCAGGGTCACGATGCTTGGTCAGGTAAGGATTAGAAGTGGATCGCGGTGGCGGCGAGAGAGCAGCCTAAGCATAGCTGTGAGGGATTGCCTCTGATGTCCGAGAACGGCACTCCCAGCCGCTCCGTTGGACAGACCATCACAACCCAGCAAGCAGCTAGGATGGACAGCGGCAAAAACTAAGGCTATCAAGACTCTCCTTGCCATGGGACTGATCCGCATCATGAAGACAAGCAGCAAACTCCTCATTGGGATCGCGGGCCTGCTCGCGTTGCCGGTGGTCTACGTGATCAAGAAATACGTTGGCCAATCCGCGACTCCGGGTGCAGTTCGCGTTGGCGACCAGCTTGAGCACACGTTTGCCCGCCCGCTCTTCGATGGTCGCGGCGTGCAATCGCTCCAAGACCTGCGTGGTTCGCCCGTGATGATCCTTATCTGGGGCAAGAATTGAACTCACTGCATCGGGTCGTCCGTGCCGGCGACCTTGGCTTTGCAGCGGGAGTTTGAAGGGCAGTTCCAGGCCGTGCTGATCGAGCGTCGGCACGAACTGACGGACGTGTTGCGCCTTGGCCTCCAGCACCGGTGGTTTGACACTTCGGCCATCTGGACCAACGGCTATCCGTTCTTGATGGAGCGGCAGGCTGTGCCGTCCTACATCTTGCTCTCGGCGTCTAGCGAGATCGTCATGCAGGGCAACCCGCTTGAGGACATGCCACGTATTCGTGCTTGGCTGACTGAGTGGCGTTCGTCGCATCCCGCCCCTGAGGGCACATCCAAACCCCAGCTGCTGCGGCGAATCGACTGCGCTATCGAAAGCGGCGCCTACGTGTTTGCTTCTGAGTTCTGCAAGCGTGTCATCAGCAGCAAACCCGACGCAGAAACTGTCGACGAAGTGTCTGTTCGCGTCACCCGGCTAGAGAGTCCCGAGCTGGCTCGGGAGGTCGCGGCCGAGAAGGCGTTGTGGTCGGCTCGGGCAGCGCTGCAAGAGCAGGGGGTTACGGACGAAACGAAGTCGCTGCTCTCCGATCTGGTCTCGGGGCACGAGGGGACGCACGCCGCGTTGACGGCGACTGCGCTGTTGCAGGCGGTGGCGCCTGAGTGAGTGCGACGCGCGGGATACGTTGGCTGCGGAATCCGCGCCTTTCCCTCAATAGCCTTTCCGGCTAGAGCTCCAATCTGGCACGCAGTGCCTGCATTCCCGCGTCCCAATGACCCGCCATCTCGCGGAGTGCAGGAGTCAGGTCCGCCGGTTTCTTGCGGTTCACGACTCGAGCCAGTTTCATCAGCAGGGTCTTGCAGCCGGTCGAGATCGACGCGAATGCTGCCGCCGGTTTTGCCATGTCGCTGTGGCCATGCTCGACCAACCACCTCAGGTAGTGAGCCGCGAAATCAAACGATGAGCCGCATTGTCGAATCCCGGCGAACACATACATGTGGTACGCATCGAGGTCGCGCGCAAGCAGCCAGTCGAGGTCCCGTGGGAAGCGCTCGGCAAAGCGCAGCAGCGGGTTTTGACGTGGTGCGCGTTCGACGTGGCGGCGCGCGAACTCAAGCGAGATCTCGACCAACTCGGAATCTCGGCGGAGGATCAAGCGGTCGAGTCCGACCCATTCCGCGTAGGGCGGCAAGTAGTCGTCTGGCCGCGTGCCCGTCTTGAACACGCCTTCGAAATCGGCGCCGGCCAGGTCGTAGTAGCCGGTGTTGTGGAAGTAGCCGAGCGAACGTGCCACGGCGTCGATTCGCGCGACGGCAATCGTCGTTTTGGTGTGCTGCTGGTGGTAGTCGGTGCCTTCGGTGTCCGGTAGGTGGAAGGCATCCATCTCGACGAACACCAGTTTCTTTGCCGCAGTCTGATCGACGCAGTGCGAAATCAGATCGCGCCACAGCGTTAGCTCCTGGACCTCGAGGCCGTAGAGGCGATCGAGTTCGTCGTGCTTCGGCTTGTAAAACGTCCATTGGTCGTCCTCGAAGTCGGTCGCCAACGTGAACGGCAGGCAGGCGTAGACGTCGAGGCCGAGCGCGTGCAGTGCCTCGATCCAGACGTCGATGTAGCAGTTGGACTCTCGCCAGTCGCGGCTGCTGTCGTGCAGCGCGTGGCTCTCGTAGGAGGACGCATCGAGCGTCCAGATGCTCTTACCCGACATAGCCGAGCACCTTTCGCACCGACTCGGGCCAGTTTGCGACCCGCAGTCCGTGCGTCTTGAATAGCGCCAGCGTGATCCGCTCGAAGCCGAACCCGAGGCAGGCCGTGTGGGCGACTGCGCCAGCGCAGGTCGTGATGTCGAACTTCGAGCCGAAGTGGTCTTCGTGGTAGTTGAACGACGTGATCGCGGTTGGCTCGTCCGAGCAGATCGGGGTCTGGACCTCGAACTTGAGTGCTAGCGCGCGTTGGTTGGCCTTGAGCATGCGTCCACCGCGGCCAAAGAATGGGTCGCTGGCGGTCGCAAGGTGAACCTCAAGGCCGAGCGAAGTCAGGATCTCCATGCCGCGGTCCATCCACAGGCGTCGCCATTCCTGCACCTGCTCGGGCGTGCCGAGGCGAACCATCTCGCGCTGCCGGAAGTTCTGCAGTCGTGCCGGGTCGTCCGAGGGTTCGTGGCGGAAGATCCAGCTCAGCAAATCGACGCGGCGGCCGTCTTCGGGCAAGGGGCCTTGTTCGCCGCACATCGGATAGATCGGGTAACAGGCGGCCGGCGTCAGGGTGACGTCGGTCATCTGCATGAACGTCTCCCATGGCTCACCCTTCGCGATGCGGTCGACGAGTTCGGCCTGGGCTGCATCATCGCCGGAGAAGCTGTGCACGCACCCGGAAAGGTGCGGCATGGTGTCCATGTAACCGGTTCGCTCGAACACCTTGCGGCTCAGGATTGGCGGGAAGTGCACGCGTTCGGCGCCGTCGGCATCGGAAGGGCCGTCAATGACGCGCATCACGCGCATCCCGGCGTCTTCGAACTCGGCGCCGCGGCCATGCACGCCCGGTACGCCGGTCGGTAGGAAGTGGCCGTGAGCAAC
>CAXBFC010000459.1:0-6478 GCA_963974725.1 uncultured bacterium
CGACGGCGCCCGACTTGGCGAGCGTCTCGCAGATGTCGAGGGCCTGCTCGCCATTGTCCGGCTGCGAAATCAGTAGGGCGTCGATATCGACACCGAGGCGACGGGCATACGAAGGATCGAGCGCATGCTCGGCATCGATGAAGGCGCAGGTGCCACCTTCGCGCTGGGCGTTGGCAACGACATGCAGCGTCAAGGTCGTCTTACCAGACGATTCCGGACCGTAAACTTCGATCACCCGTCCACGCGGGAAGCCAATGCCACCAGTGGCGAGGTCCAGACCGAGCGAGCCGGTCGAGATCCCCTCGATCGGCACGACGTTGCGGTCGCCCATGCGCATGATCGAACCATCGCCGTGGTTCTTCTGGATGGCTGCCAGGGCGTCGCCCAGGGCCTCTGCCTTCAACGCCTCTTGCTTACTAATTTTGCCTGCTGCGGCCTTTTCTGCTGCCTTCGATGTCATCGTAATCGCCCCTCCCACGGGATCGCTGTCGTTGCAAAGGCACCCTCAGGTGCATGTCGGGCACCCTAACAGAGACCCGAACAAAGTCCAAACATAGTTTTTCCGACCTGGCGCCAGATCCACTCTGTAACAGGGGCCCAAACCGCTTCCCGGTGACAACAAAACCGGGCGTCCCAACGCAATCAGGACTCGCGCTGCTCTTGCTGCATGGCCCGAAGTTCTTTCAGCTTCTTGGTGTAGGCCCGGTTGATCGCACGACGTCGCAACTGTCCCAAAACGTGGTTGGGGTCCTCGCTGGAAACCACCGGCAGCTCGTCGATCCAGATCGAGTCGAAGGTCTCGAGCGCCGTGTGCAAGTCATCCTCGGGCCGCACGACCACCGGCGGACTCGACATGATGTCGGCCGCGATCGCGATCGTGTAGATGCTCTCATCGAAGGTGAACTCACGCACATCGTGCGCCGACACGATGCCAACAAACTGCCCGTCGTCGACGACCGGGAAGTAGTCCTGCCGGCCGTGCGCGATCTTGCGAACAATCTCACGCAGCGGCATCGACGACGTCACGGTATCGACCTCACTCGGTTCGAACACGTCGGCCACGGTCATGTCTTCGAGCAGTGCTTCGACGTATTCGCCGCGGTGTGCCGGCGACATCGCGCGATTGAGCACCTGCTTTTGGTAGAGCACGTAGCGCCGCGACAACAAGAACGTCAAGCCACACACCCACACCGCCGGCAACAGCAGTTGGTACGAACCCGTCATCTCGGTGACCATGACGATCGTCGAGATCGGAGTCTTCGCCGCGCCAGCGAAGAACCCGCACATGCCGACGATGCACAAGCTGGCGGGATTGTCGACCAACCCCCACTGATGGCACAGCAAACCGACCGCGCCACCGACACTGCCGCCGATGACCATGCTCGGCCCAAAGACGCCAGCGCTGCCGCCCGAACCGATTGTGAACGACGTGGCGAACACCTTGCCAATCGCCACCAACAGCAACAGACCGATGCCGCTCCAGCCAACGACGCTGCCATCGAGCGTGTCCTGCAGCACACCGTAGCCGCTGCTCAGAACCGCCAGTGCGCGGTCGTCGTCCATCGCCACCCACGCCCCGAGCGCCACGGCGCCGGTCAGCAAACCACCGACGGCGGCAACCAAAGGCCGCGGCCATGGCAAGCGGGCGAAGAAGCGTTCGCAGGCGTAGAAGAACCGGGTGTAGAAGCCGATCGCTGGCAGCAACGCCAGCGCCAGCAGCGTGTAGGGCAGCATCTCGACGACGTTGTCGAAGTCAAAGCCCGGGCCGAGCTCGAACAGCACGCCGAAATCACCGAGCCACCCGCAAAACACGCAATAGGCCACTGCCGACGACAGGAATGCCGGGATCACGACTTCACCTTCGAGTTCGGCGTCGCGATAAAGGATCTCGGCGGCGAACAACGCGCCGGCAAATGGAGCGTGGAAGATTGCCCCGACGCCCCCCGCCATGCCGGCAGCGAGCAGGGTGCGACAGGCCTTGTCGCCGAGGCGGAGCCGCTGGCCGAGGAACGAGCCAAAGCCGGCGCCAATCTGGGCGATCGGGCCCTCGCGGCCACCACTGCCGCCAAAGCCGAGCGTCAGGGCACTGCAGACGCCCTTGAGGATCGGGACGCGGCCGCGCATGCGACCACCGCCGCGGTGGTAGGTATCGATCGCGGCATCGGTGCCGTGACCCTTTGCTTCCGGCGCAAAGCGCTCGGACAACAGCGAACTGAGCAAGCAACCGATCGCCGGCAGCAACAGCAGCCACCACCAGACAATCTCGTGCGTCGCGCCGCTGTCGGACATCAGGTGCACTTCGCCCTTGGGACCGTTCGGGGCGTAGCCACCGATCCCAACCAGCACGAAGTGCACGATGACCGCCGCGCTGAATTCGAACAACAGCGCGCCCAGGCCGGCAACTGCGCCGACGACGACCGCCAGCAGATAGATTGTCGGTCGGCTACGTCGATTCCACATGTTCGGCGTCACCACCTTTCCGAACCGGTGACGGCAACGCAAGCAGCCTTTCGCAGCTTCCTACTCGATGGTGAACTCGAGTGCGTTGCTGGCGACCAATCCGGCCGGGTTGGCGCCATCGAGCACGAACCATTGGCTGAAGTACGAACCACCGCGCAACGCCGGGTTGAACGGCATCGCGATCGGCAGCGTCGCGCAGCCGCGCGGATCGACTGGATTCGCAACCAGCAGCGTGGGCGCCGCGAGCAGCAGGCAATTCGGCGCGCTGAGGCCAAAGGTGCTCAGCTCCAACGGTAGCGACAAGGCGCCACCAACCGACGAACGGCTGCCACCAAAGGCGAGCAGGGCGAAGGTGTTTGGCAGCGCGCCATACAGGTCAATCGACATCGCCGTGCCAACGATGGCGCTACCGGTCGCGCCGATCTGTGGCACATCGCCATTGCTGCCGGTGCAGCCGCCACCGTAGGTCGTCGGCAGCGTTGCCGGCGTCAACTGCCCGCGGATCTCGCCACTGCCAACCACGCTGGTGTGGATGTTGATGTACCAATTGCCAGCTTGCATGTCCGCCGCCTGTGCTGGCGTTGGCGTCACGCTGCCACTGATCGTGTTGCCAACAATGCTCAAGGCGAACACGACCGGACCGTTGCTGCCCGGCGCTCCCACATGGACGTGCGCTGCCGTAGCGGTGCCCTGCAATCCAGAAAACTCGCCAGTGACCGCAACCGAACCATCGGCCTGGCGCACTGCAGTCGCGCCAGCGAGACCCGGCGACGGATTTGGCGGCACTTCTTGCAGGCTATCTGCCGCAGCAACCAACTGCTGTCCTTCGTTCATCAAACGCAGCTGCCCACGTACTTCACCGCCCGGGTTCGCGCTGGTGTGGATGTTGCAGTACAAGCCGTCGGCCAACAAAGCCGCCTTCTGCGCCGGCGTCAGCCGATCGGTGACACCACAGTAGGTGCCGTTGGTTCCGGTCAACCCCGTGAGTACCGGGCCGTTGCTACCAGCAGCAGCTTGATGCAGGTGAGCCGCCGTGATGCCGGCTGTGTTCGCAACATTCACGGTATAGACCAGGCGATCTTCCGGCTCATAGAACAACGCATCGACCGTGCCGGAGCCAGCGCTGGCGACCGGCGGCACTTCCTGGCCGCCCTCGAGGCTGGCCGTAAACCGCATCGCGTTCGCCTTGACGATCTGGCCGCGGATCTCACCGCCACCGAACGCAGCCGTATGCAGGTTGAGATACATGCCGCCAGCTTCGAGCGCCGGGATCAGGGCCGCGCCAATGTTGGCCTGGCCCGTGTAGGTGTTGGGACCCGTGGACGTCAATGCGAACACGACGCCGCCGTTGGTCCCCGGCAGGCCGAGGTGCACGTGGGCGGCAGTGGCCGCCGCCGCCAGGCCTTCGTAGCGCAGGTAGACATTGACTAGGTCGGTGCCGGCATCGTTGCGAACGATGCCCCACCCACGGCCGGCACTACCATTGGCCGGGACCTCCTGCGCACTATCCAGTGACGCAGCGTAGTAGTTTTGAGCAGTGGCCGAAGCCGCGAGGAGGACGAGCGTGAGTAGATTGCGAAGCATGGTGACGAGAACGCCTTGAGAAGGCGCTGAGAGCATAGAGCAAGTGGTGACGGTTGTGGGCGAATGCCCGACGACGTGCGATAGTGGCTCCATGAACTTGAGGGTCCGAGCCATTGCTAGAGGTGCCGAGCGCACCGGGCGTGTCAAGAAATCCCGAACTATCTGGCTGCTGGCGCTGCCTCTGGTTTGCGTCGTTGCGTGCGGCGACCCCAAAGCTCCGCTCATCCCAGCCAGCATTGAGCAGCAACCACTGCGTGCCGCAACCGGACACGCCGCCGGCCAGCCGCGCTTCCGGAGGGTTCCGGTCACGGAATCCGGGCTCGCGTTCGCCAATCAACTGCGCCGGGAGAACCGCTACACCTACCTGACCAACGGCGCCGGACTTGCCGTCGGCGACTACGACGGCGACGGCCTGCTCGACGCATACCTCGTTTCGCAGGACGGGCAGAACAAGCTGTTCCGACAGGTCGCCCCCTTGCGCTTCGAAGACGTCACGATCAAAGCCGGCGACGTCGACGGCGGCTTGGCGTGGGGTTCGGGTGCGACGTTCGCCGACGTCGACGGGGATGGCGATCTCGACCTCTACGTCTGCAACATCGAGTCGAAGAACCTGCTGTATGAGAACCAGGGCGACGGCACGTTCGTCGAAAACGGCAAGCAGTTTGGCCTCGACCTGATCGCGGCATCGACCATGGCGGCATTCGCCGACTACGACCGCGATGGCACCCTCGACCTCTACCTGCTGACGAACCGCGCGCTGCATGCCGGGTGGACCGATACGCCCGAAGTGCTGCACGGCTTCCAACCGCCGCAGGATGTCTCGCGATCGCCGATCGAGATGGTGCCGACGCAACGCCAGTGGCAACAACTACGCGAACTGGCCGCGCGCGGCAACCTCACCACCGCCGCCTTGAGCGACGAACTGGCGGAGCACTTTTTCGCCTTTCGCGGCCACATCTACACCGCGGGCCAACCCGACCGCCTGCTGCGCAACGTCGCCGGCAAATTTGTCGACGTCACGACCAGTGCCGGCATGGCCGATCATGGCATGGGATTGTCGGCCACCTGGTGCGACTACGACGACGATGGCTACCCCGATCTGTACGTCGCCAACGACTTGGAGTCGCCCGACCTGCTCTACCACAACGAGCGCAACGGCACGTTCCGCGAAGTCAGCAAGGAAACCGTTCCGCACACGGCATACTACGGCATGGGTTCGGATGCCGCCGACGTCGATGGCGATGGCTACTTCGACTTCCTGGTCGCCGACATGAGCATGACGACCCACAAGAAGGCCAAGGTCTTGATGGGCGACATGGCGGAAGAGCGACCGGTGCTGATGCATTCGGAGCCACCCCAAGTGATGCGCAATGCGCTACTGCTCAACAACGGCATGGGCAAGTTTCAGGAAGCGGCCAAGCTCGCGGGTGTCGCGAGCACTGACTGGACCTGGTCGGTGTTGTTCGGCGATCTCGACCACGACACGCGCGTCGATCTGTTCGCAACCAACGGCATCGCGCGCTTCGACACCGATCCCGACCTCAAGTTGCGGGTCGCGAAACTATGGCAAGAAGGGCGTCAGCAGGCCGCGATCGCGCTGATCCAAAACGTCGCAGCGGTGCCAGAGAAGAACGTCGCGCTGCGCAACGCCAAGGACCTGGCCTTCGAAAACGTCGGCAAGGCTTGGGGACTCGATCTCGAAGCCGTCTCCCACGGCGCCGCCCTGGCAGACTTTGATGGCGACGGCGACCTCGATGTGCTGGTGAACAACTTCGAAGCGCCCGCCGTACTCTACGAGAACCAAACCAGCGACGGCACCTCGATCATCGTTCGCCTCAAGGGCCAACGCAGCGAACGCTTCGGTGTCGGCACGCGCGTCGTCGCGCAGTTGCCAAGCGGCCAACGTATCGTGCGCGAACTCTCGCTATCCCGCGGCTACCTGTCGGGCCAGGCACCGGAACTGCACTTCGGTTTGGGCGATGCCAAGTCGGTGCACCTATCCGTCTACTGGCCATCGGGCCACGTGCAACAGTTCGAAGACCTCGCGACGCATGCCCGCTACGTCATCACCGAGAGCGGCGACGAACCGCCGAACCTCGAAGCAGTATTCGAAGGCAGCACCCAGCCGCCACTGTTCGTGAAGGCCAAGGCACCGTCGTTCGTGCACCGCGAGAATGACTTCGACGAATACGTGACGCAGCCGCTACTGCCAGCGCAGGTCAGCCGCCTCGGTCCGGCCCTGGCCACGGCCGGCGACTACGTCTTTGTCGGCGGCGCGTGCCAACAGGCCGGCCAGTTGTTCTTGCAGCAAGCAGACAAGTGGCAACCAGTGCCAGGCCCCTGGACTGCCGATGCAGCGAGCGAAGATGTCGGCGCGTGCTTTCTCGATGCCGACGGCGATGGCGACCTCGACCTGCTGGTCACCAGTGGCGGC
>CAXBFC010000460.1:0-6464 GCA_963974725.1 uncultured bacterium
ACATCGCGCAGGGAGTGGACCACGAACATGCTCTGCATCAGCCCGCTCAGCCCGCCATATGTGCCCGAGCCATGACTCGCAGCTAGTCGCTGACCGAGTTCCTTTTGCACCAACACGACGATGCGGTCAGGCAGTCGCGATAGCTGTGCCAGCTCCGCCAGCATCGGTCCAGAGACGGAATACGGCAGATTGGCGATCACCAACAGGCGCCCGGTGCAGGCCTCGGCGACTTCGGCAATGCGCGTCGCCAGAGTTCGGCCTGGCCCACCGAGCGCATCCTCTAGCAACCATTCGATGTTGTCCGCGCCGGCGAGTTCGCGCTTCGCAATCGCGAGCAACCGTGGCTCGATCTCGACCGCGAGCAGTTTGCCCGCCCGGGCCGCCAACTCGCGCGTCAAGAAGCCGAGCCCGACGCCGATTTCGACGACCGTGTCGGCTGCCGTCGGCCCCGCGTGCTCGGCAATCCACCGATGCAGGCTCGGGTCGAGCAGAAAGTTCTGGCCGCGACTGGTGCTGGGTTTGAAGCCGGCCGCAGCTAGTTCGTCGCGGTACTTTGAGAACGGATCACGACCGCCCGGTGCATTGTCGCTCATGCTGCGTCACCCATCCTGGATGGTGCCCTAGCACGCCTTGATCTGTCGTGCATAGACATGACGCTCTTAGACATGGCGCGCTTGGACCCGACACGTTTTGCTCTTGATGGCTGATGCAAACCGTTCACTTGGGCTCTGCCGGGTCCGTGCGCAGCGCAGTGCTTAGAACCTCGGCTACGGATCCCGCAGGAAACGTCTGTTCCGCAAGCGGCGACATCAGGAATGCCTCGGTCAACACCTTGCGGTGGCCCTTGCGCGCAACGAAGCGCACCAGCTGCAGGCGCTGTTCGGCCGTCGCGGGGGTCATCATCCCGAGCAAGCGGCCAAGCAGTTCGTCGACCGTTGTGTAGACGCGCATGCCAGTGCGCAGACGACGTTCCCACGCGAATTGGGTGTCGTCCACTGGTTCGATGACATCCGTCAGCGGAGTCTCGAAATCGACGCCGACCACCCGTCGCGGCGCATCACCACCGGCGACTGTCGCGACCATCGCAGGTGGCACCACTCGCAACACCGACCAAGCCGACAGTGCCGGCGTGGTCAGCACGCGTCGTCGAGCCGCGACAAAGGGCGAGCCAATGCTGGTGTCGCTACACCAACTGCTCGGCACCGTCTCGGTCCATTCGCGGACGTTGCCGATCAAATCGTATGGCGCGTTGCTGCCAGCGCGCCGGCCGGATTCGAACGTTCCAACCGGAGTCGGCTCGCCGAGGCTCAGGTTGCCGGAGTTGGCGTGGGTCGCGAACTCCTTGACACCCCATGGGAACGGACTGCTGCCGCCACCGACGGTAGCCCGTTGCCACTCATCCGCGGTCGGCAAGCGTCCCAGCCGCCATCGCGCAAAGGCGCGGGCCTGGCGCAAGTCCATCCCCGATGCCGGCAAAGCCCCGCTGCCGCGAGAACCTACCTGCCGTGCGGCAACTGCCACGCCCGCCTCGGTCTTGGCGAACTCCGCCCAGTCATCTTGCGTGACCTCGAAGCGATCGACCAGCAGCGCCGCGCCGGCCGGATCCTGCGGGTGCGAATACAACGCGAAGTCACGCAGGGAACCGAACTGGCCACGCCGGTAGAGGCGCGCCAACTTCTTTTCGCTGCCAGCAGCTCCATCCTGAGTGCACGCCGTGAACAGCAGCGCCGCCACCGTCAGGCATGACACAGCGAGGGATGACAGCGGCCAGCAACGTGTCACGTGTGACTCATTGGTTGAGCATCAGGATCTCAACGCGGCGATTCGTCTTGCGAGCCGCTTCGGTTTCCTCATCGATGGCAGGGCGGTATTCGCCATAGCCCGCCATGCTCAACTTCTCGGCCGGGACGCCGGCGGAGATCAGGTAGTCGAGCACGCTTAGCGCCCGCTCGGCCGACAATCGCATGTTGGTTCCCCAACCGCTGCGCTTGATCGGCGTGTCATCGGTGTGACCTTCGACCCGAATCGAACGTCCTTGGCTCTGGATCGACGTGGCCAACTCGGTCAGGGTTCGCTTGCCGCCTTCGGACAGCACGTTCTTGCCGGGCGCGAACAGCACTTCGCCGGCGACGCGGAAGGCATAGCCTTCACTGGTCTGGATCAGCTCAACGCCTGGAACTGTGGTTGGACGGCCAGCGCCCCCGTACTGCTCCAGCAACTTGGCGAGCTTCTTCTTTTGCTCGGCAATCCAGGTCGCATCTGCCGCCCGCGCACCGAGTTCTTGGTTTTCGGACTCGAGCTGGCCCGTGCGAGCCGCCAGGGCTCGATGTTGCTCGGCCAGGTTGGCAATGTGCGCCTTGAGCGCATCGTTCTCGCCCTGCAGTTGGCGGTGTGCCTCTGGGCTGACGCAGGCGCCGGCGCATAGCAGCGCCACAATCATCATGGTGTACTTCATTCGGGGCCCCCTCGCGTGTTCGCTTTGGCTTCTAAGAATGCCGTCGACCTTGACCATCGACGACCGGCGCACACGGTAGCGGTATGGACACGCAAAAGCCACGGTCAGAGCGTATAGCTCCACCCGTGGCTTTCAGGGGTTTGCCCGGATGCGGCACCGTCGCAAGGCGACCTGTGCTGCAAAGGATCCAGTGCTGTGAAGGACCGCGTAAGCCTAGGAGTCAGTAGCCTGGCTCGGCTCAGGCAAGGCTTTGGCCGAATGCCGCAGCCTCGCCAGCAAGTCCCTACTACTGGATTGCTGCTACTTGGCTTTCTTGGCGAACGCCGAAGTGAAGAAGCTGTCGGCCGGGTCCTTTTCGCCAACGATGGCGTTGCCAACCGCGGCGCCCCAGATCAGCACGATGCAGCCAAGGATGGCTACAACGCTGACCCAAGCGGGAGTCGCGCTTTCGCTGCCGGCGGCTTGCGTCGCAACGCGAGCCGGGGAGCGGCTGGCGCGGCGTGGCGTTGGCTCTTCGACGATGTCGTCTTCGGCCAGCAGCGTGTCCTCATCGGAGATCTGCTCGGTCACCATGCCGGTGTCGTCTTCAAGGGAGTCGGCGAAGGACAACTTGGTCTCGCCTTCGCTCTCAGAGCTTAGCGATTCGATGTCTTCGGCGCGGAACTTCATCGAGTCGCCATCGCGATAGGCGCGAATCTCACCCTCGGAAACGAGCTTCTTCAGTTCTTCGCTGCGAAGTTGAAGCTCACGCAGGGCCTTCTCGAATGAGAGAAAATCTTCGGACTGGGACACGGACTTACCTCGATTTGTCGTCGCGGGGACGAGTCAGGGGAGAGTGGGGTCTTTCAGGGATCTTAGTCGGTTTCATCCGGGCTGCCCGCAGGCAACCCGAATGCTCCGAATGGGCAAACGGAGACCACTCCCAGGAGGAGCGGCCTCAGGAGCTTACCGCATCTTTCGCAGTTGGGAAGCCACTAGTTAGGTTAACGCTTGTCGCGCTCGAGGCCCGATTTGACCGAACGGTCCTTCTTATCGCGCTTCTTGAACAGCTTCTCGAGGTCGCCGTATTCGTATTCCGAGCGATCGTTGTAGCCAGGTAGCTGCAGGTCGAGGTCGATCCGGCGGGCGCCCACCATGACAATGCGGCGTTGCTCGGTCGAACCGCCCCGAGCCTCGTAGACCGCCAATTGACGGTTCTCGGTATCGATGACGTAGAGCACCTGGGTGCCCATGCCGTAGCTGCCCGTCACGGCCAGGAAGCCATTGGCGCTGCTCGTGCTTGAGCTTTCCATGTAGTTGACGCCCGGATTGCCGGCGTTGGCTACTTCCGGGGGCGTGGCAGGGCGAGGGGCCGGGTTCACTGGTCCGCGGCCCTGAGCACCGAGTGTTTGAGTGCCCATTGCCTGAGCGTCCATTGCCTGAGCCGCCGTTGCCTGAGCGTCGAGAGCCTGAGCATCCAGTGCCTGTCCTTGGTAGACCAGGTCCAGGTTGGGGCCGACAGTCTGGTTGGCATCAGCTGCGCGCGGGAAGCACTGGCCGATCAAGAACGCAGCGCCGAAGCCGGCACCGAGCAAGAGGGTTTGGAAGGAGTTCTTCATCTGGGAGAGGGGCAGCATTCTAGCCAGGTTTGCCTGGCTCCGCGAAGGCCCCCCTGGCAAGGAAGTGCAGGATGTGGCGGATCACCCGATCCATGACGCAGATTCTGGTGTGCCCGTAAGGCACCCGGACGGCGGCCGAAATGCCCTCAAAGGTGGCTTCTGACACCCCGACCGTGCCGTCGTCGGGCCCCGGAATGTCGGCGTTGCCCTCCCCAATATCGCCGACAATAGCGCCCGAGCGCTCGCCGTGCGGGATCGGGAGCCGGTGGATGGGGTCGACGGTCGCCAGTTGCTGCGAGGCCTTTGTGCCCATGGCGATCTTGTATGGGAACCAATGGCGACGCTTGTCGGCGAGGATCGCACCGCGTTGAGGCGTGGCGATATAGATGCAGGCCTGCGGTTGCCTGGCATCGGGTCGGCGCAGGTATTCGTGGATGACGACGCCGCCCATCGAATGGCCGACGAACGAAACCTCGTCGACCTTGCCGCGTGCGAACCGCGCTTCGACCACATCGCGCAACCGCTTGGCGTGGCCAGCCAGGTAGTCGTTGGTGCTCGGATAGCCGGTGTTGATCACTTCGTAGCCATGGTGCCGCAGGCTGCGCTCGATGCGATCCATCGCCATCGAGGTGCGCCACATGCCGTGCTGCAAGAACACGACGCGGACCTTGCCGTCATCGGCGCTGCGCAGTTCCGGCGCCTCGACCACCGGTCCGAGGTTCCATAGGAAGTCGAACGGCCAGCAAACCGGACCGCGTGCGACCACGCCGACCGAGAATGCAACCAACAACACGGCGGCGGCGAACAACAAACGTCGGAACCATCTGGCCATTGGCTTCTTCTGGGGTTCGGCGGTGGCGGCCGCTGCGGCGCCACAATTGCTGCTCTCCGGGTCGCCCATGTCAGACTGCGGGAACGCCACTGTGGAGGCGGTTCTGGAACGGCAACTCGCCGAGGACTCGGCGTTCGTGCTCAACCAGTTCGGCGTGTCGGCTGCGCGCGGTTTCGGCATCGACCACCAAGGTGGCCAAGTCGAGGTAGAGCTGTTCGTGCCGTTCTTCCGCTGGGCACAAATCGGCGTAGAAGCGCGAGACCTCGGGCTCGGATTCTCGGGTGGCCACCGCCATCAGCGACATGCGCTCGTGAGAGCGGTGCTCGATGATCGACGCCACCAGCAGCTCGTCGGCCAGCCGGCCAGCGAGATCCCGGCGCACGGCCTTCTTCATTTCGTTGGCGTAACCGGATGCAACCAGCGGCTCGAAGGCGATGCCGCGCTGGTCGAGCAGCTTGATGGAGCGTTCGAAGTGCACCAGCTCCTCGCGTCCCAGCGCCGACAACTGGCGGTGCAACGAGGCGTGCATCGGCAACCGGAACAAGAACGCGACGGCAAACGCGGCGGCCTTCTTCTCCAGATGGGCTTGCTCCAACAGCAAGGTGTTGAGTTGCGGCAATTGCGCTTCCGCCCAGCGGGCAGGCGTCACGAAGGGTTGCGGGGCTTTCGGAACCTGCGGGGCCTCGGGACGCTGGTTGGCGCCCGCGTCTTGCTTGGCATGAGCCGACATGTCGGCAGCCTAGCCGACATATCTCACCAGCAACTTGGTAAACACGCCCGAATGCCTCGGAGCCGTCGTCAGACGGCAGGCGTTCTACCGGCCGCCCGCTTTGCGGGCGTCGGTCTGCGCGACGGTTTTGCGCTGCGCGACGGCTCTGCGCTGCGCGGCGGGTCTACAGACCCGTCGCGCGGACCTCCGTCGTCTTCCTTCTGCGGGCCATTCTGACGGACGTGCCGGCGTCGCTGATGAGATATGCGGGTCAGCGGCCAGGATGTGCTGGCTGTCAGCGATTGCCGATTGCGTTGGCCTTGCGCAGCCGAATCAGTTCGGCGACGAATCGTTTCGCAGCTGGCTTGGTCTCCACCCGTGGCGCGTGGCGGCTGTCGTCGAGCAAGAACTGCCCGCCATTCCACGTGAACACCAGCACTTGAGCGCCCGTGCCCCGGCCGTCGCGCTTGACGACGACCCCGGCGCTGTTGCCCGAAACATGCGTTGCGAGCACGGGTTTCTCGAACCAACTCGAGTAGTCAGCCCCAGCTCGACCCATCGCCTGCAGCGTCTGTCCGTTGAGGTCGGCTTCCACGGCCCCGAGGCGCCGTTCGAGGTTCTGTCGGTAGGACGCCGTCGTCGCTTGCGCAAAGGCGTTGCCATCACCCTCGCGGCACGCGGCGTCCACGGCGGCGGCCGCATCCGCGAGTACCGGCACGCCCTCATTCTTGATCATGCCTTCGCCGTCCGCCAGCGGATTGGGCCATGCCGATGGCGCCCAGGCCAACACGATTGCGGCGGCACCTAGTGCCACCAAAATGATCAACGTCCAGCTGCTGCGTTCCATCCTGCATACCTCACGGTTGTCTT
>CAXBFC010000461.1:0-6427 GCA_963974725.1 uncultured bacterium
ATCGCTTCGATACCGCCGCGCAATCCAACTTCCTTGATCGCCTGCAAGGTGTCGTCGACGCCGCGCAACCAGGCAGTGTCGAAACGACGCTGCGTTGCAAGTTGGTGTTCGAAGACAACGTCGCCGAGACCCTGTTCGTGATCAACGGCCATCAGGTCGAACCGGTCACCCGACAACGGCCGCGCACCGCGCAAGATGCGATCCCCATGCCGACAGCCGACGGCGAAGCCATGCTCGGCATGCGTCGCCGCGAGATCATGTGGCTCGCACCGGTTCTGTTGCTCGTCGGCGCCTTCTTCGCATGGCAGTCCGGCTGGATCGATCGTGTGCTGTCGGCACGCGCCGAAGAAGTGCAGACCCAAAGTGGTGCCTTCGGCGGAATGCTCGACGTGCAACTCGAGCGCTCGTGGGGCAACTACTACGTCACGCTAACTCGCGGCACGACCTACCCGACCACTCCGGAAGCACTGGCGACCTTGCGTGACGGCAGCACAACCCTTCCCGAGCGCGCCGCCTGCGAACTCGTCGGCAACGGCGGGGAACTGTTTGTGCAGCTCGTACAGGAAGACGGCAAGGTGCTCGCCGAAGCGAGCACCGGACTGCGCTCCTTGCTGACGGACCCCGACGGCAAGGCCGAAGTCAAACTGCCAGGCAGCATGTCGGCCCACCATGTCTCTCTATCGTTGAGCGCCGGCAAGAAGGGCAAGTGAGTGATCCGTTCGAGCAACCGGTAGTTCGCACCTGGCCGCAAGGTCGCAATCTCGGCGACGACGAATGCATCGAACTCTCGTGTGTTACCTGCCGCACCCACTGGCGCATCCACGATCGACTGCGCGGCTTCAAGCTGCGCTGCTCGTGTGACAACTGGCTACAGATTCCCGGTCCAGCACAGGTCGAAACCGAGTCCAAGCCGGCGATCACCGCAACGGACCCGTCGGAGCTGCCGGTTTCGTTCTCGGCGCGCCATGCGCGCCACAACGAACGCGGCTTGATGGAGTTGCCCGGCGAAGACGGCGACATCATCTACGCCAAGATTCCGGTCGACGCACCGCTGGCCCCAGGCGCTATGACCCGCGCAAGCCAAAGCAACCAAACCCGCTGGACCAACCGCGCGCTGCTTGAGTTCGTGTTGTTGATGGTCGCTTTGCTCGGCCCACAGTTCGCTGCCTACCTGCTCGCACAGGGCAGTGAGTTCGAGTTGCTGCTGCCGTTCGCGAGCCTGGTCTCCGGTGTCTGCGTCGCCGGAATTCTCGCTTGGGCCGGCCCGTTCGGCCGCCTCGGCCTGCGCGGTGCGGCACCACGCTATTGGCTGGAAGTGATCCCCGTCACGGTGCTGTCGGTATTGTTGGCAATGAGCTACGTCGAGGTGCTTCGCAGCCTGCTGCCCGACATCGACGATGGGCTCGACAACCTGACCAATCGCCTCGGCCTGGTCGCGAGCATGCTAGTCATCGCCGTCTCCCCGGCCGTGCTCGAAGAGGTGATCTTCCGGGGCATGCTACAAGGCCGCCTGCTGGCGCTGTTCGGCCGCCACCTCGGCATCTTCGTCACCGCAGTCGCGTTTGCCCTGGCACACGGCCAGCCGGTCGTGCTGCCGATCCACTTGGGCATCGGCATCTACCTCGGCTACCTGCGCGAACGGGCCAACAGCCTGCTGCCAGGCATGCTGATCCACTTCCTCTACAACGGCACGCTGGTGGCGATGCCGTTCGTGCTGGCGGAGTAGTGAGCCAGAGTCGTTTGGCAGAGTGACTCCGCCTCGCGGCTCTACTCGACCCAGTAGTTGAGCACTTGGAACTGCTGCCGCGCGGACGGGGAGCGATACACGTAAGTGAACAAACCGAACGAGTAGCCGTTCTGCGAAAAGTTTGCCGAGTCAATGGCACCGACCACACCGGTGTAGGTCGTCGAGGCACCGCTGCTGATGCGCCAGGTGCTCTGCGATTCGACCCCGACGCTGGTGCCTGCGAGCACCGCACCCGCCGTTGCCTGCATCTCCAGTTCGAACCCAACCGACAGCGCGCCTCCACTGGAAATCGAGTTGCCAACCTGCAACGTGACCTCGGTGGAACCAGCCCCTTGGCCAACTGCCTGCGGGCCAATCTCCAGTCCGCCGTAGAGCTGCGCCAGCGCGCTCTTTCTCGACCGCGTCGGGTAACTGCTCGGATCGCCAACAACATGCTCGAACACCGACGCATCCACCTTCTGCGCCGAGTCCGGCAAGGACTGGTTGTAGAAGCTGCGCTCCGCTTGCAGAGTGATCGGCGAACGTGGGTAATTGACGACGACACTCGTGCCGACCAACTGCGGATCCGGGTGGGACACCACTTGGAACGTGTATTGGTCTACGGGAACCGTCGTGAACACGACCAGGTCTTCTTCGGGCGCCGACGTGAAGATAATCGTCTTGGACAGCTCGTACGCACGGCCTCGCGTCCTGGTCGCGGCCTTGGTCAACGTGCCCTTCAACTCGAACTCGGACTGCGTCAACGCGCCGCCGTCGATGTTGACCCCAGCGCTCACGCCCGCGGAAAACGTCACCGAACGTTCGCTCTCGCTGGTCGTCGACGTGGTGTTGCCAAACGCAGTGAACGAGCTAGCCACGTTCTGACCAATGTCACGCCCCGTCGGCGGCGCGGCGAGTGCTGCCAGCACCACGGGCTCACTGAACACCAACTTGTATTCGGCTTCGGAGTAGCTGAGTACCGCACTGTCGGTGTCGACGTTGACCGGTACCAATAGCGGAAACTTGCGGGTCTGGCTGTTTTGGAACGTCACCGGGATCGTGCGCAACTCCGAGACCGCGGTCGCGGTTGCCAACAGGCCAAACACCCGCACCGAGTTGACGTCTTGACGGTGCACGGCCAAGTCCTGCCGATCATCGCCGTTGAAGTCGCCGACGACGAACGACGACGTGGTGCGGTCAAACCAACCGTGCGCATTCTGGTTCCAGACGGTGTCGGTCGGCAAACGCCAAGCGGTCACTTCGGTCCACGGAGCTTCGTTGACGAAGTCGTCGTAGAGGAACTGGTTGGCGGCGATTTCGTCCAAGCCATCGCCATCAATATCGAAGGCGTTGAGATGGATCGTGCGGACGCGACGATTCGAAGGACTGTTGCAGCCAGAATACGAGTAGCTGGTGTAGTAGGAACTGATCACGTCAAACTGCGCCACGGCATCATCGAGCGCCATGAAGAACTGCTGGGTGGAGTTGCACCCCGATGAAAAGCTGGTCAAGCCAGCTAGCAAGACTTCATCGAGGCCGTCGCCATCGACATCCCCCATCGCAATCGACGCCGACTGCGCGACTCGCGTCGTCTGCGTCTGATCCTGACCGAGGAACTGTTCGTTGCGCAGCGTCGCGAAGCCGTTGTCCGCGTCATCGAGCACCAACGTGCGCGCGGTGCCAATCGAACCCGACAGTTCTTGCACCGCAATTGCTACCTCGATTCCGGCATCGGTGTCGACGTTGCCGAGCGCCAGCTGCAACCACATCTTCGATCCGTTCACGTCCGGCGCGATATCCATCTCCCCGCCCAGGGCCACGAACGTGTCCCCGGTCGAACGATACGCCTGGACCTTGCCGCGACCGCCAACGGTCAGCCCCAGCACCAGGTCTTCGCGGCCATCCATGTCAAGATCCGCAGCAACCGCAGTCACGTTGGTCACGCTACCAACACTGGCAATCTGCACGTCCGAATCGACAAAGCCCTGCGTCAGGTCGCCGATGCGCCGCACGCGCGTCTCGATGCCCGACTGATACACGATGACGATCTCTTCCAGACCATTGCCATCCGTATCTGCCGCGACCGCCGCGCGCATCGAGTCGGGCACACTGAAGCTGCTCGATTGCGGCAAGAACGGCACCTCGGCCGCGGTCTGTACGTGCAGCACGTCTTCGGTGGCGTTGCCATTGCTATCAGTCAACTCCAAGACGATCAGCGGGTTGTCTGCTGCATTCATCGATTGTGTGCCGAGATTGATCATCGCGAGTTCATCCGTTCGCGCCAACACCGGCCGCCGTCCAAGCGGCGTCGTCGCGTCTTGCAAGTCGAGACCGGGAGCGGACTCTCGCGGCGTCTTTGCTGTATCCACGCCGAGTTTGTTCAGCCCCGCTTCCAAGTCAGCAGCCGGTGCGGCCGTGCCACCGCCACCACCGCCGCCGCCACCACAGGCTGCAAGCACTGCCAACGCGAGCAGCGACAAAGACGACAACGACGCGGTTCGCCGACAGGTCTGCGGCGGAGCGAACGGAGATACTGGAGACGCTTGAGATGCTTGCGGGTTCATTCGGGTTCTCTGCTGGATCAGGAGGTTGGATGCAGTGGGGTCACCTCCTGATGCGCAAGGCCCCCGCGGGACCCGCAGAGAAATCACTACTTGGCCAGTTCCGCTTTCAGCCAGGCGCGCGCGAAGAACCAGTCCGCCTCGACGGTGCGCAGCGAAACGGCCAATGCCGCCGCGACTTCCGCCATCGACAGCCCGCCGAAACATCGCATCTCGACGACCTTCGCCTTGCGTGCATCGAGGTCGTGCAGCCGCTCCAAGGCCGCGTCGAGATCGAGAATCGGCAGGGCGTCCGCCTTTGCGTCGACCGCATCGAAAGAAGTGGACAAAGTTTCTTCGCGGGCCGCATCGCGTTTCTGCGCATGCTTCTTACGGGCGTGGTCGACGAGCACCTGCCGCATGACTCGCGCACATAGCCCGCGAAAATGCGCACGGTCCTCGATGCCCGCGACTGTCTGATCCACCATTCGCAAGTACACTTCGTGCACCAACGCCGTCGGCTCCAACGGGGCCACCGATTCGCGTCGCAACTGGGACTGCGCTATCTGGCGCAACTCATCGTAGACCGCCGGCAACAGTGCATCGATGGCAACGGCGTCGCCACCACGGTGACGCTGCAACAACTCGGTGAACGAAGCTTCAGAACTCATGTCTTTGGAACCGCAACCACCACGATCCGAGCCGCAGTATAGCTCGCCAGGCACGTTTGCTCGCCTTGCCGAAACGTTTGAATGCCTGCGGGTACTCGACCCGGGCGCGCGCGAGCAGCGGCTCCAGCAACTCGAAGCGAGTGATCCGGGCATCACGACGACACTGCGTTCTTTGCTTGCGCAACATGACGAAGACCCAGACGCGCTCGCCGCACCGGACCGTGCCTTCGCGCCAACCGTCGTTGCCGAGGCTATCCGCGGCATTCGCTCGCCCGAGAACCCGACGCAAATAGGCCCCTACAAGGTGCTGCAAACCCTTGGCCACGGCGGCATGGGCAGTGTCTACCTTGGCGAGCACCTCGACCCCGACATCCATCGGCGCGTGGCACTCAAGGTGCTGCGCACCGCGCGCCACGACCCGGACGTGGTGCGGCGCTTCCGCATCGAACGCCGCATTCTTGGCGCGCTCCAGCACCCGAACATCGCGACCCTCTACGAAGGCGGCTCGACCGACGACGGCCAGCCGTATGTCGCAATGGAATACGTCGATGGTCGCGACTTGCTGTCCCACGCGCAGAGCAATGCGCTCGACATCGACGCGCGCCTTCGGCTGTTCGCCAAGGTTTGCCGGGCCGTGGCCCACGCCCACCGGTTGTTGGTCGTGCACCGCGACCTCAAACCCAGCAACGTACTGGTTACGGCCGCGGGAGAGCCCAAGTTGTTGGACTTCGGAATTGCCAAGCTGCTCGAGGTTGACGACGACGAAGACACCACGGTTGTCACACGCACCGGCCACGTCATGCTGACGCCGGAGTATTGCAGTCCGGAGCAGGTGCGCAGTGAAGCGATTACGACCAGCACCGATGTTTATGCTCTCGGTGTCCTGCTCTACGAACTGCTGACCGGCGAACGTGCCCAACCGCGCGCCGGGACGTCGATGCAAGACTTGCTGCAAGTCGTCTGCGAACGCACGCCACCCGCTGCCAGCGCCGCAGTGCGCCGAGGCCCCGCAACCGTCGCGGGACGACCCGAACCACGCACGCGCTGGTCACGGCGGCTCGATGGCGACCTCGACACCATCCTCGCGACGGCCATGCAGAAGGAGCCGGCGCGCCGCTATGCAACCGCCGAAGCGCTCGCCGAAGACATCGAGCGCCATTTGCAAGGACGTCCCGTCGCGGCGCGACCCGACACCCTCGTCTATCGCACCCACAAATTCGTACAGCGCAACCGCGTGCCCGTTGCGGGCACCGCGCTGTTGATGATTACGCTGGTCACATTCGCGTTCGTGACCGCCAGTGACAATGTCACGATCCAGGGTCAGCTGACGACCATTCGCGCGCAGAACGAAACCATCAAGAACGAACGAGATGCGGCGCGCAATCAGACTGCCGTTGCGGATCGCGTCGTCGAGTTCCTGACGTCGCTCTACGAGATGGCGGCGCCCGATCCTAATCGGGCCGAAACACTGCGGGCCCGAGAACTGCTCG
>CAXBFC010000462.1:0-6424 GCA_963974725.1 uncultured bacterium
CGAGGCTCTCGTGGGCCGCCAAGTGCGGCGAGACCGCCGCAGGCGTTGTGCGCGGTGTTTCGGCCGGGCCTCTACGTCGTCTTCGTCTCCGTTGGCGGTTGCGCGTCACGTTGGTGTAGGTAGCTGTCGGAGAGCATCATCGCGACCTGTTCCTTCAGTTGGTCGGTCGTGAAGGGCTTGTGCAGGAACGCGCTGCGAAGGTCGATGTCTCGCGGCAAGTCGATGGCGTCGCGCGCATAGCCCGACATGAACATGATGCGCATGCTGGGTTGCATCGCATGGATCTCGGCGCCGAGGGTGGCGCCACCGATCTTCGGCATCACGATGTCGGTGAGCACGAGGTCGATTTCGTCTTTGTGCTCGGCGAAGACTTCCAGCGCTTCGCGTCCGTCCTTAGCCACCAGCACCGTGTGTCCCGCCGCTGCGAGCGTGCGCTGGGTCAGTTCGAGCACGACCGGTTCGTCTTCCACGACCAGAATCGTGCCTGGAACGTGTTCGATGCGCGGCACCGGCACCTGCCGTTCTGGTCGAGGTAGCTCGGTGACGAACGGCAAGAATACGCTGACGGTGGTGCCGTGGCCGAGTTCGCTGTCGATCACGACCGTGCCGCCGCTTTGCTTGACGATGCCGTAGACGGTGGCGAGGCCGAGCCCGGTGCCGACGCCGAGCTCCTTCGTGGTAAAGAACGGTTCGAAGGCCCGCGCCTGCACTTCGCAGGACATTCCCTCGCCATCATCGCGCACCCTGAGCACGGCGTATTTGCCTGCCTCGAGCTCGGGGTGCGGGTTGTCATTGCAGAATGTTTCGGTGGTGGTTTCGATCGTGATGCGGCCGCCGTGGCTCATTGCGTCCCGGCTGTTGATGACCAGGTTGAGCAACACCTGCTCCAGCTGGCCGCGGTCGACCTCGGCACGCACGGAATCGGTGCTCGGCACGATCACCAATTCGATGTGCTGGCCGATGAGTCGACACGCCAAATCGGTGACGTTGACGACTGCGTCGTGCACATCGAGCACTTCGGGGGAAAGCACTTGTCGGCGGCCAAACGCGAGCAGTTGGCGCGTCAATGTGGCGGCGCGTTTCGAAGCCGAAAGGATGTGTTGGATGTCGCCGCGCAGCTTGCTGCTCTGGGGCAGTTGCATATCCACGGTCTCGGCGAAACCGCTGATCGCCGTCAGCAGGTTGTTGAAGTCGTGGGCCACGCCACCGGCTAGTTGGCCCACTGCATCCATCTTCTGGGATTGGCGAAGTTGGTCCTCGAGTTCTTTGTGTTGGGTGATGTCGATGACGGTGCCATCGCAGATCAATTCGTTGTCGTTGTCTTCAAACGTCACGGACGTCGAGATCAGCGCCCAGAACTCAGAGCCGTCGCGCCGATACAGGAGGCGCTTTTGGCTGCGTTCCGTCATGGTCTGGTTGGCGAGTTGCTCGAGGCAAGTCCGGTGCGATTCGTTGTCGCTTAGATGCCATGTTTCCCGCAGATCATTGGCTGATTCGTAGCCGAACAGCTTGGCGAGCGAGGCGGTGGCGTAGACGAACCCGTCGCCTGGAATGGACCGGAACAACCCTTCGTTGACGTTGCGGTGAATGGACGCTAGCAGGCCTTCGCGACGTTCCCGGTCGATCATCAACCCTGCTAGCACAGCGGCGCGTTGGATCAGGGCGATCTCGAACGGCTGCGGCGCACGCGGATGGTCGTGATAGATCGCAAACGTGCCGAGCACGCTGCCATCGCTGGATAGAATCGGCACCGACCAGCACGCCAGCAGATCGAATTGGCGCCCGATTTCCCGGTAGTCGGCCATCTCCCGGTCCGTCATCACATCGGCGCAGATCACGACTTCGGCGGTGGCAGCGGCGGTGCCACAGGCGCCGTGGTTGACGCCAATTTCGAGGCCTTCGATCAACTCGAGGTAGTCGGCCGGCAACGACGGCGCCATGCTGGTGTAGAGGCGGTCGCCATGCAGCATCATGATCGAGATGCGTCCGTCGGAGACCAGCCGTTCGGTGCCTTCGGCGAGGGCTCGGAACACCTCGGTGCGCTTCTTGCCCGCAGCGATCATCTCCAGAATGTTCGCCTGCATCGTCAATTGACGCTCGGCGCGTTTGCGTTCGGTGATGTCGCGGGCAACCGACATTGCATCCCCGGTTGGCAATTGGACAAAGCGAACCTCGCGATCACGGAATCCGCTCGGAGTCTTCAGCTGGTATTCGATCGTCTCCGTAGGCTCGCCACGTTGCAGGCGTTCGAGTTGCAGCAGGATCCTCTCGCACACCGCTGCGTCGACGACTTCGCTGAGGTGTTTGCCGATCAGTTCGCTTGCTCGCGGCAACTCCGGGTCCTGCGGCATCACGGCATCGACGATCATGCCGTCCAGTCGCAGTCGATAGGTCGCGTCGGGTAGGATGCGCAGAAGCGCGTTGCCCACTCCTTCGCTCTGCAGCCAGCGCGCCGCGTTTGCATCTCGTTCGGCAAGCAAGGCGCCAAACATTGGTGATACGGCGGCCAGGCTGACGAGCAGGATTTGGGCCACGATGTGTCGCTCGAGGACCGGAATGCCTTCGAACGGGCCGATCGCGTGCGATGCGGGGATCGTGATCACCAAGGCGCCGACGAGCGCGGCGGTCGCGGAGCCGCGGTTGCCCATGTGCAGCGCGGCGGCGAACGAAATCATCGGCACGGCGCCGAACAGCATCACCGAGGACATCCCGGGCTCGCCGAACACCACCACGGCGCCCGCGATTGCGCCGGCGAATATTCCCCACAGGCTGGCCTGGCCCAGTGGCCGCAGCCAGTCTCGAGGTTTGGCCAGCATCGGCCACGACATCACCACGGGCAGGCCAATCAGGATTCCGATGGCGTTCATGCGCCACCAGCCTGTCATGCCGTGGAACGTGGAATCCTGGCCTAAGAACAGCTGCCGGGTGATCAACGTGCTGGCAATCGAGGCCAGGGGTGCGCACAGGCTGACCACGTAGAGCGCCATCACGTCCCGCAGGCGGTCGAGGCCGCGGCGAATGTGGAAGGCGTGCACAAGCCAGGCACCGAAAAGCGCCTCGAGAGAGGTCGCCAACGCCGCGGACAGGCATTGCGGGACGCCGCGGCCCATCATCATTCGCTGCAGCGCGATGGTGAGAGCGACAACCCAGACCGCGCGCCAGCCGATGATGGCCAGGCCGGCGATGGCGACGCCGCTCGGCAACCAAATCAGGGCTTGCTGGATCTCGGAGCCGCTAATCCAGTTCGTCAGGCTGGCCAGTGACATTGCGGCAGCCAGGACCAGCAGTTTTAGGCGGTTGGATCCCGAAGTCACCATGACATGAGAGTATCCGTTCGTTCCCGGGGCGTCATAGGCCCGCTTGGAACTCCTTCGTATGCGTCCGGTGATGTCGTGGCAGCTACGCGTCAGCTTGCCCGGATTAGATATCCGGATCGAATCCACTGTTGATTTGTAACTAGGGGCCCCCTCGCCGACGTTGACCATCCGGGGCCCGCGCCCTACTGTCTTCCGGCTCTTCTTCGGCCCTGACCATACTTTTGCGTACGACGATTTCGATCGGTTCCGACCTGCAGATTGGTGGCGACAACTTCGTCGTGATGGCTGGGCCGTGCGCGGTCGAATCGGAAGAACTGCTGTTTGCGGCGGCGGATGCGGTTGCGGCCGCCGGCGCTGGAATGCTGCGTGGCGGAGCGTTCAAACCGCGCACGTCACCACAGTCGTTCCAAGGCCTTGGCGCCGAGGGATTGTCGCTGTTGACCCGGGCCGCGCAGCGCACCGGTCTCCCTGTGGTGACCGAAGTCATGGACACGCGTGATGTTGCGTTGGTTTCGGAGCATGCAGCGCTGCTTCAGGTCGGGTCGCGCAACATGCAGAACTTCCCGCTGCTGCGCGAAGTGGGGCGGCAGAGCAAGCCAGTTCTGCTCAAGCGTGGGGCCGCCGCGACGATCGACGAGTTGCTGCTGGCGGCCGAATACATCCTTCAGGAAGGCAATCCCAACGTCATCCTGTGCGAACGGGGCGTGCGGAGTTTTGACCCATCGACCCGCTACGTGCTCGATCTGGCTGCCGTGCCGGTGCTGCGCGAGCGTTCGCCGCTGCCGGTGATCGTCGATCCGAGCCACGGCACCGGCCATGCGCGCTATGTGCCTCCGATGGCTCGCGCGGCGATGGTTGCCGGTGCCGATGGCCTGTTGATCGAGGTGCACGCCAACCCGGCAATCGCCAAGTGCGATGGGCAACAGGCGCTGACTCCGGAGATCTTCGCGAAACTGATGGTCAATTTGCACGCGCTCGCTCCACTGTGTGGGCGAGTGATCTGCACCGGCGCGGCCGCTGACAGCGCTCGCGCTACTCGCACTCTTCGCGCAAGCGACCAGGATCGGCCCAATACCGACCAGGTCCATCGCCCTAACTCCTTCGACGATGAGGTCATCGCCCCGTGACAGTCAAGTCTCGCAAGCCATACATCGCCGGCAACTGGAAGATGAATCTCGACCGCGCCAAGTCGCTCGACTTGGTCAAGACGGTCAAGGGACGCATTGGCGATGGCAGCGACAAAGAGGTGGCGTTCTTTGTTCCGTCGATCTATCTCGCCGATGTCAGCGCCGTTGCGCAAGGTTCGCCGCTCGGTGTCGGTGGCCAGAACATGTGGCACGAGGACCACGGTGCCTTCACCGGTGAACTCGCGCCACGCATGCTGCGCGAAGTCGGTGCCGATCGCGTGCTGATCGGGCACAGCGAACGCCGCCACATCTTCAAGGAGCCGGAAGAGTGGATGTCTCGCAAGCTGCGTGCGGCGCTCGACATCGATCTGCAGCCGATCTTCTGCATCGGGGAGAAGCTCGAAGAGCGCAAGTCCAAGCGCACGGACCGCGTCCTCAAGAAGCAACTTGATTCAGGCTTCGACAAGGTCAAGCCCGAAGATGCACACCGCATTACGGTTGCGTATGAGCCCGTGTGGGCTATCGGAACCGGCGAAACGGCCACGCTCGAGCAAGTCGAGCAGGCGCACGCAACGATCCGCAAGTGGCTGACCAGCAAGATCGGTGAAGAAGCGGAGACCGTTCGCATCCTCTACGGTGGCAGCGTCAAGCCTGACAATGCCAAAGACATCATGGCCCTCGAACCTGTCGATGGCCTCTTGGTTGGCGGCGCGAGCCTCCAGGCCGAGACCTTCCTCCCTATTATCGAATACGACGCCTGATCCGGGCGCCTGCTTCTCATGTACATTCTCCACTACGTCGGTTGGGTTCTATTCTTCGTGTCGGCCGTCTTGATGACGACCGTCGTGCTGCTGCAAGAGTCGAAGGGCGGTGGCCTGGCCGAAGCCTTTGGTGGCGCTGGCGCCGAGACCTTCGGCGTCAAGAGCGGCGGCGTTAGCAAGTTCACCTTCTTGCTCGCTGGCATCTTCTGTGGTTCCGCGATTCTGATCAGCGCGACCTGGAACGCCAGCTAGCTCACGAACCTTGAAGCCGATTGCGAGCATGACCGGCGCTGGCTTTGCTGCCGGCGATTCTGAAATCGGCGACGTGCGCGTCGAGGCGCGATCGGTCAACGGCCGCGGCCTGAGCCTGAAAATGCGGCTGTCCTCAGCCTGCAATGGCTTCGAAGCAGCGATCGAAGAGCGCGTCAAATCGCGGCTCGCGCGCGGCTCGGTCCTGATCGTCGCGGAACGTATGGGCAGCGCCAGCTCGTTGCCGGACCGCCAAACCCTGGCGCGATTGGCGGCCGAGATGCGCGAGCTGGCCAACGAACTGCAGCTTGCGCAACCGACGCTGGTCGAAGTCATCCAAGCTGCCAGTAGCAGCACGCGCGGCGAATCGTCGACCTCGCGGCCATTGCCAGAGCAGCTCGGTGGACTCGTCGATGCGGCGATTGCGCAGTTGATCGAACACCGTCAAAGCGAGGGGCAGGGCACCGTCGATGCGATCAC
This sequence comes from uncultured bacterium, assembly GCA_963974725.1. Taxonomy (GTDB): domain Bacteria; phylum Planctomycetota; class UBA1135; order UBA1135; family UBA2386. Next base: position 5,935 of record CAXBFC010000462.1, read on the forward strand.
CGAACAGCTCGAGGAGTTCGTTCGGCTGACCGATGTCTGTGCGACGCGCGCACCGTTCTTGATCGAAGAGTATCGGACGCGCGTGTTGCAGCGGGTGCAGGAGTTTGTCGCGGCGCACGTGCCAACACCGCCGCCTGCGGTGGATCTGGTGCGCGAGGTGGCGCTGTTCGCCGATCGCGTCGATGTCGCCGAAGAACTGCAGCGACTGCGCGCGCACACCGACGAGATTCGCAGCTTGTTGCAGAAGGGCGGCGAGGTCGGACGGCGCTTGGAGTTCTTGCTGCAGGAGCTGTTGCGAGAGACCAACACCCTTGGTTCGAAGTCGCCGGATACCGAAGTTGCGCACACCGTTGTTGCCATGAAGAGCTGCATCGCGACGATCAAAGAACAGGTCGCAAACCTTGAGTAAGCAGCGCGAGTAAGCAGCAAGAGTAAGCAGCAAGGCATGAACGAGAAGCAGGGCAAGTTGGTCGTGATCTCTGGCCCGTCG
>CAXBFC010000463.1:0-6415 GCA_963974725.1 uncultured bacterium
TTGCTTGCCGAACGCATGGCCGTGCCGTTTGTCGAGCTCGACCACTGCATCGAGGCAGCCAGTGGCTTGAGTCTCGGCGAGATCTTCCAGATGCATGGGGAGTCGTACTACCGAGCCACCGAGCGCAGCGAGTTGACGCGTTTGTTTGCCGGCGATCCCTGCATCGTTGCCGTCGGTGGCGGCATCGTCAGCGACGCGAATAACTACGAGTCACTGCAGCGGCATGCGCGCACCGTGTGGTTGAAGGCCGCCCCCGAAGATCACTGGCAGCGCGTGATTGCCCAAGGCGATACGCGGCCGATGGCTGACAATGAGCAGGCGTTCGCGGATCTGCGCCGCATCCTGGCCGAGCGTGAACCGCTCTATCGACAGGCTGACGTCGTGATCGACACGTCGAAGCACGCTCTTGACGACGTGGTCGAGGAAGCTGTGCGGGCGCTGCAGAAGACGGTCTAGCCTAGTCGCTGCTTTTCGGCCACACCTCTACTCTAGATGTCCTCGGGCAACTGGTCCGGAACCGAGCCATCCTTGCCGTTACGAACGAGGACGAGGATGGCGCCGTGCGGCACCACTAGATAGCGCTCTTCCTCGAAGGTGATCTCGATCGCGGCCTTGCGGAAGAACAGCGCGTGGTCCCCGACGCCAACTTCCATGGGCAGGAAACGCGGGTTGCGGTAGCCCTGCTTCCAAGGCTCCTGCTCATCGTTCGGTGGCGGTAGCGGTTGGCCGGGGCCGACCGCGATGACTCGGCCGCCTTGCACCTCTTCCTTCTCGACGACGTTAGCCGGCAGGTATAGGCCGACTTTGGTCATTCGTTCGCTTTGCTCAGCCTTGATCAGCACGCGATCGCCGACGACCAGCAGTTCTTTGTTGCCGCGTTTCATGGATCCATACACGTTACGGACCGTGGCACGGAACTGCATCTATGAGCTGCGGTTCGTCGAAACCCCTGAGACCCATGAATCCAGTCCCCGAGAATCGCTTGCGCCTCGCCAATGAGGCGCCCATCCGAGAGCGTGGCGATTACGTCTTGTATTGGATGACCAGTGCGCGCCGGCGCTACGCCAACTTTGGCTTGCAGCGGGCCGTGCAGCACGCCCGCGACCTCGGGCGGCCCTTGCTGGTCTTCGAGGCGTTGCGTTGCGGCTACCAATGGGCGAGCGATCGGCTGCACACGTTTGTCCTGCAGGGCATGCAGGACAACCAAGAACTGTTTGGGCGCGCCGGCGTCACCTACCTGCCATACGTTGAGCCTGAAGCGGGGGCGGGCAAAGGCATGCTGGAGGCCTTGGCAAAGCGCGCCTGCTGCTTGGTCACCGATGAGTTCCCGTGCTTCTTCCTGCCGCGCATGGTGGCTGCAGTAGCGGGGCGCGTCGACGTGCAGTTCGAAGTCGTCGACAGCAATGGCCTGTTGCCGATGCGCGCCGCCGAGAAGGTGTTCGCACGGGCGGTCGACTTCCGGCGATTCTTGCAGAAGAACCTGGCTCCGCACCTTGGCGACTTTCCGGCTGCGGACCCGTTGCGCGGCTATGCGCTCGGGGCGGCCGTCATCCCGAAGAACATCGAGAAGAACTGGCCCGCGGCCACCGCAGCCATGCTGGCGGCAGATCCCGAAGCGCTGCAGCCGTTGCCGATCGACCACGATGTCGCGCCGGTAGCAATGCCCGGTGGCCCGACCGCCGCGGGCAAGCGCTTCCGTCAGTTCTTGTCGGATCGCATCACGCGCTATCAGGATCGCAGCCAGCCCGATGCAGATGCTGCCAGTGGTCTGTCGCCGTATCTGCACTTCGGCCATATCTCCGGCCATCAACTGTTCGCCGGTGTTGCCAAACACGAGCAATGGTCGGTGGCCCAGATCCTGCCGAAGCAAGCGGGCCAACGCGGTTGGCTGGGCATGAGCGAGTCGGCCGAGGGCTTCCTCGACCAGGTCGTGACGTGGCGCGAGTTGGGCTTCAACTTCACGTCGCAGCGCGATGACTACGCGGAGTTTGATTCGCTGCCCGAGTGGGCTCGCAAGACCCTCGGCGAACACGAACTCGATCCGCGGCCGTATGTCTATTCGATCGAAGAGTTCGACAACTCGCAGACTCACGATGAGCTTTGGAACGCAGCGCAGCGCGAGTTGCGCGAGACCGGCGTCATGCAGAACTACCTGCGCATGCTGTGGGGCAAGAAGATCCTGCACTGGAGTCGTTCGCCGCGCGAAGCCCTGGCGATCATGATCGAATTGAACAACCGCTACGCCCTCGATGGGCGGAATCCGAACTCGTACAGCGGGATTTGCTGGGTGCTCGGCCGCTACGACCGGCCCTGGGGGCCGCAGCGCGAGATCTTCGGTTCGATCCGTTACATGACTTCTGACAGTGCGTTACGGAAGTTTCGACTGAAGGACTACCTGGCCCAGTGGGGCGGCTGACCCGGGCATCTTGGTCACTTGACAGTCTACGCGTAGACCTCTACGCGTAGAGGTATGAGCGAACAACAGAAGGCGCCAACCGACGGAGAACTCGAGATCCTCAAGGTTCTCTGGGACCTCGGCGAAGGCAGCGTTCGTCAGGTCCATGCAGAGCTCGGAGCCGATCGCGGCATCGTGCAAAGCACCGTGCAAGCGTTCTTGCGCACGATGGAAGCGAAGGGTCTGGTCGACCACCGAACCGTTGGTCGGTCGTTCTTGTATCGCGCCGTGCGTGGCCGCGAAGAGACCGAGCGCGGCCTGGTCGGCGGGTTGTTGGACCGCGCGTTTGACGGCGCGATCGATCAATTGGTCGCGCGCGCCTTCGATGTTCAGCAGCCGCCGGCCGCCGCGCTGCGTCAGTTGCGTCAGCTGCTCGACCATGCCGAAGCGCGCGAGCGCGGCGACGTCGAGCATGCTGATCTCAAGCGTGGCGACGTCGAGCCGGGAGGTCAGTCATGATCGCTTGGTTGCATCAGGCCGACTCGTTGCTGCTCGGCCCGTTTTGGTTTGCCGGCTGCGTGTTGCTCGGTGGTGGCGCGTTGGTCGCTTGGCTCGCGCGCATTCCGAGTTGGCGCGTGCGCATCTCGGAGCTCGCCTTCCTTGGCATGGCCGTGTGGTTAGTGTTGGCCTTGGTGCCGATGCCAAGGCTCGGCGAGGTGGCGGCGCTTGGCAAGGAGTCCGCGGCCATCGCCGTGGTCGACCTTGAGCGCAGTGCCAATGTCCCCGGTCCCAGTCTATCTGGTCCCAGTGCCAATGATCTCCGAGCCGCAGGTCGCAGTGCCGCCGAACGCGACGTGGCCATCGAACGTGCAGCCGCGGCTGCAGCTCAGCCTCAACAAGCCAAGCAGGTCACAGCCGCGGAATCGATCGTGCCAACCATGACGGCAGTGTGGCTGTTCGCCGCCGCGATCTGTTTGGCTGCGCTGTTGGTAGGTGCGCTGCTGTTGTGGCGACTCTTGTCGCGCAGCAAGCCAGCGGATGCATCCGTGCAGCGACTCACGCAGCAAGTCGCCCAACGGCTTGGCCTCAAGGGTGTCGTCGACGTGCGCATTCACGACAAACTGAGCGCGCCGTTCTGTTGCCGGTTGCGCACGGTCGTGCTGCCAAAGGAGCTACTTGCGGATCGTAATGCGTTGCGCGCCGTGCTCGCCCACGAACTCGCCCACATCGTCGCCGCCGACCCGCTGCGGCGCACGCTGTTGGCGATGGCGACGCCGCTGTTCATCTTGCATCCCGCGTGGTGGGTGCTGCGTCGCATGTCGACGCAGGCCAGCGAAGAAGCAGCCGATGCGCGAGCCGCGATGGCACTTGGTCGCGTCGCCAGTCACTACGCCCGACCACTTATCGAACTCAGTGCGCGCCTCGGCCGAAACGGCGTGGCGCCACTTCATCCGAGCATCGTTGGAGTGCTCGGCCAACCGACTTCCTTTACCCGGAGAATGACGATGTTGTTGACTCGAGACCCCGCACAGGCAGTGCGTTCATTGAATCGTCGCCAGGGCATCCTGGCTACCGCCTCCACCCTGTTGGCGCTGGCGTTGAGCGTCGGCGCATGGGGCACCCCCGCGTCGGCGCAAGGCCGCGGCCAAGGTGCCGCCGCTGCGCCGATGGAACAAACCATCCGGCCGGACTTCACCGACTGCGCGTTGCGCGATGCGTTGTTGATCATCTCTCGCAAGAGTGGCTTGCGAATCGCGATCGATACCGATGTCGCAGCGCGCAATATTCGCATCAAGCGATTGGCGCTCGGTGAGATGCCGGTGCGTCGATTGCTTGATACGCTTGCCGTCGCGCACGATCTGCGTTGGAAGATGGAGAAGGGGCGCGTCGTGTTCCGTACGGCCAAGGCGAAGGTGGTGCCGATCGAGGCGCCACCGCTCTTGCGCGAATACTTGCGCGGGGTGCAGATACCACCCGAGGCGCCCGGCAAACTGCTGGTCGATCCGGACTTGAATCATGACGAATCCCAGCAGTCGCCCGCGGTGATGTTTAGCGACAGATACCTGAAGCAAGCGCAGGCCATGCTTGAGAAGGGCGAAGTAATGGTGGCTCTAGAGCAGTGTGATCGTGCGTTGCAACTTCAGCCCGACTCGGCCAAGGCGTTGCGTCTGCGGGCCAAGCTACTGCGTGCAATGGGTGACGAAGCCGGCGCCAAGAGCAGCTTGGAACACGCCCTGCGATTGGATCCGCACAAGGCCGGCGAGCGCCCACCCCAAGAGATCTTCAAGATCGACCCCAATTCCAACAAGGACAAGTCGCTCCGCACTCGCTTCATCGACGCACAGGGCCGCGTCTACAACGGCGAAGTGTCGGCGTCCGTTGAGGCGGTGTTGCCCGATGCGTTGCGCAAGGCGAGCAAGCGTCAGCGTGAAGCAGCGGCCGTTGAAGCGCGTCGCAAAGCGTTGCAGAAGGCTCTTCCAGATATGCCGGCGCAGTATCGCAAGATGTTGCTCGAATACTACCGGACCATGAAAATCGAAGTGCCGCAAGCTGGGGTGACGCCGCTGGGGCCGGAGCAACGAACCGAAGGGCTACCGACGCTTGAGGGCCCGATCAAGCAAGGTAAAGGCGCTGGCACCCCCTCGGCCGTGCGCAAGCACTACGATCAGGTGATGAAGTCGGTCAAACACGGCTACTACAACAGCAATGGGGACTTCGAATGGTCCAGTGAATCCGCTGCTTCGAAGCAGGTCCCCGCAGGCGAGTCCGGCTGGATCAAGGCTCTCAAGAACGGCGGCCGCTAGTCGCGTTCCTAATCGTTCTCAAACAGGTGGCTGAGGAACTTCTGATCATTGTAGCGCGTGCGCGCACCGGACCGTCCGAGGCGCACGACCAACAGGTTCTTGGACGGGATGATGTAGAGCTTCTGGTTGAACATCCCGGCCGCCGTCACTGTGTCGGCGGGGATCGCCTTGTTGCGGCGATTGGCAGCCTTGCCAATCAGCCAGAAGTTGAGGCCATAGTTCGGCATTGCCTTGCTGCCAACAAAGCACTCGTCGAAGTGTTGGGTTGGCACCAGTTGTTGCTCGCCGTGTTTGCCGCGGTTGAGCACCAGCAAGCCGAACTTGGCCCATTCGCGCGCCGTCAAGTAGGCGCCGTACGGCAACGCGGGATTGCCCTTCGCGTCGCGTAGCCAGGAACCAAACTTGCAGTCAATCGGCGTGAGGATGCGGTCCTTCAGGTAGCCGACGAAGTCCTTCGGCAGTGGTTGCTTCTCCGTAGATGCGGCCTTGAGTTTGCGCTTGAAGAGCTCGCCAAACACCATCAGGTGATTGGATCCGTATTGAAATCGCTTGCCCGGCGCGCGCGTGCATTCGCAAGCAACGGACGCGGCGTACTTGTCGCGGGCTTTCAGCGAGTGCAGCGCGCTGTCATTGTTCTTCAGGCCACTGGTGAAGTTGAGCAAGTGCCGGATCGTGATCTGCTCGCGCTCTGCATCGCCCTGCCATTCGGTGATCGTGTCACTGACTTGTTCATCGAGGGTTAGCAGTCCTTCCTGTTGCGCGATCAGCGCGACCATCGGAACGAACGACTTCGTGCCGCTATAGATGTGCTGCAAGCGGTCTTGCTTGTGCCCGTTCTGGTATTCCTCCAACACCGCGAGCCCGGCATTCTCTTGGGAGAACTCCGCCGCGGCGGCGAAGTTGAGCTTTCCGGTGGCCTGTTCTGGCGCACCTTGTTGGGCCGGGAGCAGAGCTCCCCAAGATGCGATCGTGAGAGCAAAGATGAGCGGAAGAAAGCGCATTCACGGCAGCATAGCGATTGTCGGACGTCCGGGCGTGTTTGGCCGACAATCTAGCTACGCTGCGCACATGTGGAGCGCTGCATCTGTCTTCGTTGGTGACTTGTTGGGGACCGTCGGCGTGCGGCGTCGTCGTGCATTTTTCCATGCCCCGCAAGCATGGGACGATCGTGCGGATCGGGCGAGTCGTGTGTTTGGGGCGACGAGGTTGCTGCTGT
>CAXBFC010000464.1:0-6414 GCA_963974725.1 uncultured bacterium
GGAAGTGATTCGCCAGCGCTGCCAGGCCGACCACCAAAGGCAACCCCAGAACGGGCAACCTCCGAACTGGCAACGCCACTAGACGCCACTTCGTTTGCCGCCTGGCGCGACCACATCGCCCCGCTGGCAGAGGAGAACAGGTGGCTGCAGATCGACTGGCGAGATTCGATTGCAGCGGGCATGCAAGCTGCCAGCAAGCAGCAGCGACCGATGCTCTTGTGGCTGATGAACGGCCACCCGCTCGGCTGCACTTGAGGCAACGGCGTAGTGGGCAGACGGTCCGTCTGGTCCGAGCAACGCATCCTCGCGATGACTTCGCAGTTCGCGTGTGCCGCCGATGAGGTGTGGCGACTGCAGCGCGACGACGATCCCGAGTGCCGCTGGTTTCGCACAGCAGTCCGAGGCAATGCCGAACCCGTGCAACACTCCATGCAAGGCACCTATGTGATCACGCCACAGGGCCTACTGCTTGCGCGGATCAACTCGGCGAACCCCGACCGCGTGCTCAAGATGCTCACGAAGGCGTTGGCCAAATGGCGTTCGATGAGCGACGCCGAGCGCAGCGCGCCTGGTCAACCCGCGCCGCAACCCGTGCACCGATGGGAAGACAGTTATCCAGAGGCTGGCCTCGCGCTCGAGCGATTCGCTCGCGACGTTGGCGTTGCGCCCCACGATGCAAAGCGCATCCCCGTCAACCGAGATGCTGTTTGGTTCAGCGCCGAGGAACTGCAGGGATGGCTACCAGAGGCGATCGTCGGCGCCAGCATCGACGTCAAGCCGCGACTGCTCGAACGATTGATGCGCTTCGTGCTGGTCGACAACGTGCGTGGCCAAACCCTGCCGTACGCACGCGCAGAACTGCAGGGCTGCGGCTTGCGCAGCAAGGTGCTCGCCATTCGCGGTTCACAGATCGACCTCGAGCTCACTGGCCACAGCAAGGCTGCGGCCAAAGGTCCGTGGCTCGACGGCGACAACTACTGGAAGCCCAGACACGAGTTTCCGCGACAGCTCAGCACGCACATGTTTGGCTTGGCGACCTTCGATCGCGACACCTCGCGGTTCACGGCGTTCGACTTGGTCGCCACCGGCGAACGCCAAGGCAGAACAACATTCAACGGTCGAGCCAAAGAGAAGGCAGGCAGCACGCACCGGATCGGGTTCTTGCTGCGGCTGGCCGACCCGCACTACCGCGTTGCCCCGACGTTCCTCAACATGTACCGCGCGAAGTGGGTTGTTCGCCCGCCCAACAAGCCAAAGCCAGAACAGAAGCACTAGGTGTTGCGCCCGCCGCTCGCCCGATCGGACCGGCGTCTGACCGAATCGCCGGACTACCGAATCGCCGCACTACCGAATCGCCGGCCTACCGAACTACCGGACTACCGAAGTCTCGGATGCGATTGGTCGCGGCCACCAACTGAACAGTAATGCCCGGTTCGTGCGACGAGTGACCGGCGTCATCCACGATCACCAGCGACGATTCCGGCCACGCCGCGTGCAGGTCGAGGGCACTCTTGATCGGACAGATGATGTCGTAGCGACCGTGCACGATGAAGCCCGGGATCGAGCGAATGCGATCGACACGTTGCAGCAATCGATCGTCGGGATCGAAGCGCACGTTGCGGAAGTAGTGCGCCTCCAACCGCGCCACCGCCCAGGCAACATCGGGTTCTTCAAACAGCGCCGAGAACTCTGGGTTGGGCAACAGCGTGCAACTGGAGATCTCATACATGGCCCACTTCGAGGCGGCCTTCAGAGCCAGCTGACGGTCGTCGCTCTGGAATTGCTTCCAGTAGCCTTCGAGTAGATCGTGCCGCTCGGCCGCCGGAATCTGCTCGGCGAACTCGTCCCAGCGCTCGGGCTGGATCATGCGCATGCCGTAGAGCCACCAATCGAGCTCTTCTTGCCGCAACAACCAGATGCCACGCAGCGTCAACGTGCGCACCGCTTCGGGATGTTCTTGGGCATAGAACAAGCTCAACGTGCTGCCCCACGAGCCGCCGAACACATGCCACGTGTCGATGCCTAGATGCGCACGCAGCTTTTCAATGTCCGCGACCAAGTGCTGCGGCGAGTTGTCGGACAGTTCGCCAATCGGACGCGAACGGCCGCAACCGCGCTGGTCGAACAGCACAATGCGGAAATGTTCCGGATCGAAGAATCGCCGATCGGTTGCGGTCGCACCGGCGCCAGGTCCACCGTGCAGAAACAAGACCGGCTCGCCGTCCGGATTGCCGCACTGTTCCCAATACAGAACGTGCGGCGCATCGACGACAAGCTCCCCAGACGCGAACGGCTCGATCGCCGGATAGAAGTGTTCGGTAACCACCATGACAGCGTAACCACGGCCCGCCCCGACAACACCTTACTGTAGGGCGTGCGTAACCGCCCAATGGCTCTCTTTGCAACACGCTGCGATGGGGTAACCTGCTTCACCCGCAAACCCTGACTTCGCGAACACACTTGACCATGCGCGCCTGGCTAGCTCTCAGCCTCCTCACCACCTCACTGGCCGCCCAGAACATCGTCAGCGTCGACGTGACCGCCGCCCCCGGCGTTGTCGACCTGGGCCCGGGCTACACGGCCGAACCTGCGCAACTCTACGGCGGCACGCTGCCGGGACCGGTAATCCGCGCGACGGTCGGGGACACGCTTCGATTGCGTCTTTGCAACCAACTCGGCGTCTCGACGATTCTGCACGCGCACGGCCAGCCGGTTCGTCTCGGCATGGACGGCATCCAAGGCATCTCCCGCCCGGAAATCGCGAACGGTCAGGAGTTCATCTACGAGTGGGACAACCTCGCGGCTGGCACCTATTGGTACCACCCACACAGCGACCAACACCACCAACTCAACTCGGGTCTGTACGGATTGCTGATCGTCGATCCACCAAGCACCCAGCCAGATCCCGTGTCGGATGTCGACGAAGTCATCGTGCTCGACGACTGGGATTCGACCATCACCGGCGGCACGTTCTTCGGCCACCTGATCAACGGCAGAACCAGCGATGGCCAGACCGCGTTGTCGATCCAAACTGGCCAGACCCTGAGGCTTCGCTTGGTCAGCGCGGCCGCCCGCACGAACTACATCGTCGCTCTCGATGGCCACCAGATGACGGTGACCCACAAAGACGGCCAACGAATGCAGCCTGTCGTCACCGATGCGATTCCGATCGGCATCGGCGAACGCTACGACGTGCTGGTCACCTGCAACAACCCCGGCGTCTGGAGCCTCGCCGCGTCGACGATTCAGAACCGCAACGCCACGGTCGTGCGCGGCGTGCTGCGCTATGCCGGCGAGACGGCCCCGGATCCGGCCCCGACGACCGTGCCGAGCAACCTGGCGAGCGGTGCCCTGATGAGCTACGCGCAGCTCGCGAGCTATTACCCGTCGCCGATCTCTGCGACTCCGGACCGCACCTACCCAATCGCGCTGAGCGTTGCCAGCGGCAGCTGGATGATCAACGGCGAGTCGTGGCCGATCATCACGCCGACGCAAGTCAGCTACGGCGAAACGATCCAGTTCGACCCCGTCACCGAACCACATCCACCCGATGCACATGCACGGGCACTTCATGCGCCTGATGGGCACGGCCGGTGGCACGACGCACGCGCCGCAGATGGACACGATCTTGATCATGCCTTCGGGGCAACCTGGTGATGCGTGGTCGGCGCAATGGGTCGCCGACAACCCCGGGTCGTGGCTCTACCACTGCCACGAGATGATGCACATGTCGGCCGGCATGATGACGCTCGTCGACTACACCGGCGACTTCGACGGCGACAACGTTCCGGACGCTACGGACAAGGAGCCTACGATCCCCGGACCAGTCGCGCTGATTTCCAGCCAGGAGGCCGACTTTCAAAACGGCAACGCCGGCACGGTCGACTTCCAGTGGCAACCGAACCAGTGGTGCGATTGCTTCATGAGCCCAATCGAACTGCCAACGCCGATGCCGCTGAGCGCGTATGGCGACCTGCGTATCGACATGAACAACATGGCCTACCTCGGCTCCGTGCAGTGCAATGCCAATGGCGACGGCCAGCTCCCCTACTTGCTGCCGGTCGGCGCCGGCTTCAACGGGCTGCGCTTCTACTTGCAAGCGGTCGGCTCAAGCTCGACCCTCGGCCCGCGCCTGGGCACGCACCAGCCGTTTATCATTCGCTAGTCAGTTCCACGAGATCACACTCGCGACTGCGTTCGACGTGATCATGCCAGCGGCGTTGACGCCCAGCGACAGCGACGCCGCCTGGGCATGCATCACGATGCCCGGCGGCAATCCCGGCGGCAGCATGAGCGGCACGCTCTGCTGGCCAAGCGGCCCAGCGAATGACAGGCTCAACCCAAACAGCCCGATGTGTGCGGCACATCCCGGCGCACCGAGCCCGGCGAGATCGAACGGCGGCGTGCCGACCAAACTGAACGCGACCACGCCAACGGCCAGCCCGGCCCCCGGTGTCGCATCCAGTGCGTGGTCGACCGTGTAGACCACCGTCGCTGCAACGGTCGCCGCCGAGATCGGATCTGGCGACGCACCAAGCCGCAGCGGCTTCACATCCGGCATCGTCGTCACTGGCAACTGGGTCACGAACTCGATGCCACCCGGGTCGACCGATTCGCCGGGCGGTGTGTAGCCAATCAGATGGTCTTGCGGGTAGCTGCTGAAGACCGGCGAGTTGTTCGAATCGATATGCACGAACAGCAAGAAGATCTCACCGGTGCCATGGTGGAACTGCACTTGGAACGTGCTCGGGTTGGGCGTCGCCAGCGGAAAGTTCTCGACGTCCAAGAACGTCACGCAACTGACGCCCGCCACGTCTTCGAACCACACGCCGCCACCTTCGTCCGCGTTGTATGCATGCCAGCAGTAGATGCCGCCATGAGTGCCCGCCATCATGCGTTCTGGTTGCGGCAAGTAGTTCTGCGACGAAGGACCGACGGGCCCGGGACCAAAGCCAACGATGCCGTTGCCTTGCACGGTCAATTCGTGCACGACCGCACCCGGCAACACAAACGGTGACGGCAACGCCTGCGTTACTTGCCCGTCGTTGCCAACCGGCAGCGCCACTGCCGCTCCCGTCGGCGGCAAGTAGAGCGCGGCCGCGGTGCCCGGCAACCACACCGCCCCGAAGCCATCGACGACCGGCGTCATCACCATCGCGTTGCCGGACAGCGTGCTCGCCGCAACTGCCGCATCGGTGAAGTGCTGGTAGAACGACTCATGACCGACGCCGTAGCAGCCTTCGCCACTACTCGCGTGGTAGGCCAAGCCACAGGTCACCGATGACGAGTAGCCGCCATTGCCGTTTGGCGTCAGCAAGACGGTGCGATCGCGCAGATCAAACGGCTGCCAGTGCCCTTCAAACAGCAGCGCCAACGATCCGGAGTCCGCGTTGCTGCTGAGATCGCTGGAAGCTTCCAACCCAGTGCCAACCGCGTCACCGGCGGACACGCCAGCGTAGTGCCCCCACCCGACCCGGCCGAAGTCGCCATCGCCATAGTGCAACTGCACAGCACCTGTGGCGAACAGGGTGACGCTCATCGAGAACGTCGGCCACGAGGCGAACGTGCGCACGCCGCACCAGGTAATCTGGACCAACCCCAACTGTGAGTCATCGACGAGAATGTCCCAGGTCGGCGCGCCAAGACTCATCTCAAGGTCGCCGCTGATCGCCATGACCCGCGGCGACGCCGAGGCTGTGCCCCGCATCTCGGCCAGCGACGACACTCCAAACTGCGCCGGATCGACAACTCCCGTGCCATCTGTCAGATAGACCTCACCGTTCGACTCGACGACGAAGTGGCTGTAGGTGCTGCCCCCGATCGGGAACGTGAAACCAGCGAACGCAAGGTCTGGACTGCGCCCCTCGTCGTGCACCGGCAAAGCCGACGTCGGCAACATCAACGACGCAATGGACGTGCCCGCAGGTTGCTGGCACTGGGCCACCAGGCAAACGGACAACAACACGAGCGTGCACGCCAATCGCAATGCTGGACAGACAAGTTGGGAACGGTGATTCACGGCAGATCAGGCCTTTTGCCAACGACGAACAAACAGCCTCGCGAGACGTTCGCGGGCCTACCCCCAAGTAGCCCAAGGGGGGCACATCCGTCGGCTAGAACCACCACAGGATGGGCGTTGCGCAACCTCCGCCGCCGGGCGACGGTGGCGCTTCGGGGCGGCGGCCCATCGACCAGGCCCCAGGTGTGTATCCATTCGTTCATCAACGTATGACGACCCTCGGATGCGCTATCCTCTCCCTACGACTATGACCAAACGACTCGACTTGATGGCGAGCGTGGCGATTGCGTTCGCAATCTTGCCGCTCGCTCATCTGCGCGGGCAACAGCCCGACCCGACGCCAACCGCCCCAACGCCAACCGCCTCAACAGCAGCCGCGCCAGTAGACGCGACCG
>CAXBFC010000465.1:0-6407 GCA_963974725.1 uncultured bacterium
TGCGCGAGGCGCGCGCGCAAGGCGCAGCGCAGGGCATGCCGAGCGAGGCAATTCAGGCTGTGTTGGTGCGGGCCGGGCGACTGCTCGACGCGGACGCACAGGCAGCGAGTTTCTGGCAGCACCAACAGGACGGCTTGGCGATCCTGCTGACGCAGGAGACTGCCAGCTACGCCCGACTACCGTGTTCGTTTGAGCCAGTGGTCGTTGTCGGCACGCGTCTCTACCGCAAACCATTGTTGCCATTGCGCGGCGATGTCCCGTTCACGCTGCTTGCGTTCAGCCAGAACCGGGTGCGCCTGTTTCGTGGTTCTCGTTGGGATCTGCAGCAGCCCGCGCGCAACGACCTGCCGACCAGCATGGCCGAGGCGCTGTCGATGGACGACCCTGAGAAGAGCTTGCAACACCACGGCTATTCGACCCCGAGCGGCTCGCAATCCGTATTTCACGGCCAGGGCATCGGCACTAACGACGAACGCCACAAGGACGACCTCGAGCGCTTCTTCCGCAAGCTGGACGCCGCATTGCTTGACAGCGCGGTCGACCGCGAGCGCCCTCTCGTATTGGCTGCCGTCGACTACATGACGACGATGTATCGATCCGTCAGCAAACACCCGGACATCCTCCAGAGCACGGTCGCCGGCAACCCGGATGAGTTGACGCAGCGCGAGCTGCACAACGCAGCCTGGCAATGTGTGCAACCGCGACTGCGCAAGCGCCATCAGGAAGCGGTCCACAATCTGCGTGCGCAGCTCGGCAGCGGCAACGCATCCGACGAATTGACAACGATCGTGCGCGGCGCGCACAACGGCCGAGTCGAAGACCTGTTCGTGCACCTCGGGATCGAACGATTCGGGGCACAGGCTGACGGAACGAGCAATCCAGCGGTCGATGTGGATCGCAAGCCTGGTGATGTCGACCTCCTGGACGTCGCGGCGGACGCCACCCTGCGCGCTGGCGGCAACGTGCACGTCTTGCGCGAGACTGACGACGTCAAGGTGCCTGATGGCCTGGCGGCGACGTTCCGCTACTGATTGCGCAGGGAGTTCCGCCTACCGAGTCGGCTGGCACGGTGCTTGCGACATCTCCGGCATGAGTACGAACACCGAAAAGGAATTGCAGACTTTGCTCAGTGGTGAGGTCGCGGCAGCCGAAACCTACACGCAGGCCATCGACGCCCTGTCTGGCCAGCACAAGGACGTGCTACGCGGGCTGCGCCAAGGGCATGGCGATGCAATCAAGTACTTTCACGACGAGCTGCACAAGCGTGGCGTCGAGCCGCAGGCATCGAGCGGCGCTTGGGGGACTTTCGCCAAGGCTGTCGAAGGCTCGGCATTACTGGTCAGCGACAAGCTCGCACTGAAGGCGTTGCGCGCCGGCGAAGAACGCGGCCTTGCCGAGTATCTGAGCGCCGTCCGCAGCGCCAACCTGGCGAGCGAGCACCGGACTCACATCGAAACAGAGCTTGTGCCTGCGCAGCATCGTCACGTATCGAAACTCGATCAAGTGCTGCAGGAAGTCTGATCGCAGCCGCGCCAACGCAGCCGCGCCAACGCAGCCGCGCCCAACGGAGCCGCACCTAATGCAGGCGCGGCTCCGTCCGAATGCTCAGCCGAAGCGATTCGTGCTCGGGCCGGCGACCAGCCTTCGGGGCAGGGCCAAGGCCGTCAGGCCGAACAACGTTCGGTGGTTAGCCGCTGGGTGAGCCGGCGGTCGTTTGGACGGGCAGTCCAAGTACTCGGACCTGGCTATCAAAACGGCGCTCAGGTTGCGGCTGCTGTTCCAGCTACCACCAGCAGGCGCGCCGCGTCGAGAACACGTTCATGCGCTACAAGGGGTTCCGTGGCGATCGCTAGCATGCGCGTGACGAGGATGCGCAGGTCGTTGAGGCTCGGAACGCCTGCAGCATTCTCAACCAAATGACCGAACTCGGAATGCCGGCTTCCTACGCGGTCCGGGTGGGAATGCGAGTTCTTCTGGCCGCGGGCTTGCCGACGTTGGCTTGTGCTCCAACGCCGCGCGGAACACTCACCGACCGAGCAAACGCAACGCGGCCACGACACCCATGAGGTAGTCGTGGCCGCAGTGCATTGATCCACGTCGCAACGTGGACCGAGCAACTCAGCAGGTTACAGGTCGCCGAGCGTGCCCTTGATGGCGTTGGTGGTCTCGAAGCCGAACGCGTTGGGCGCTGGGAGCGTCGCAATGGCCGATTGCGTGAACAGCTCCTGACCAATCAAAGCGGGCGGGGTGGCTGGAAGGGCGATGCTGTACCCGTAAGTAGCACCGGTCGGCACCCATGGACCGACAACGACATCGAGCGCCGCGTAGAGGCCACAACCCGGCAGACCTAGGAAGGTGAGGTCCGCGATGTTCGGGTTCGAAACGCCAAACCAGTTCAAGCCAAGCACAGTGCTGGCCGGAAGCGCATCAACTTGCAGATCCCAGCTCGTGCCAAGAACCGGGCGGGTGAGGGCACTCATGCTGAGAGCGCTGAAGAACGGTCCAAAGCCAGTCGTGAAGGTCACCCCACCGAGAGCTTGCAGATTCGAGTAGTCGGTCGCACCCGGATCGGTCGCACCATTGGCCGACGACAAACCAACCAAAGCGTCCACCGACGAGACGACTCCATAACGAACCTCGATGATGCCCGAGTCAAACAGCACAACCTGGCACGTGTTGATGTTCGCCGCAGCGCCAAATTCCGGGACGTCGGTAAAGGTGATATGGAACTGGTCCACGCCCACAGCCTCGAGGTGGATCGTGCCCCCAAGCGCTGGATTCATGTCGTCCCAAAGAAACGCTAGACGCGAGGTCTGGCTCAGCAGTTCGGCCACGCTCTCAGAGAAGTCCGCATTGACGGTCTGCTCAAACGACAGGAAGCCATTCGAGCAAACGTAGACGTCATTGATGTCACCCTGGACACACGGGAAGGCGAACGGCAACGCAACTGCCTGCGTATTGTCGTCGGTAAACGGCGTTGCCGTACCTACCGGTGGCAGGATCGGGCCTGCGCCATCGATCAGCACGTAGCCATTGCCGGTCCAGAGGTAGGTATGGCCAGTGGAGCTGAGGTCAAAGGGAGTGACCGCGTCAAACAACTCGTAAGCCGTGCCATCACCGATCGGGTTACCACCACAACCAACACCTTCGACCGTGTTCGTGGCCAGCGTGCCGGAGCCAGCGGCGATGTAGTCGATGTTGCAGTTGATGACGCGCGGCTGGCAGCAAATGGCGGTGCCCGGTGCGCCACCGGCGCTGGCGCCGGCGAGAAGCGTCATCTCAGCAGTCGAGTATGTCTGGTTCGTTCCCGAACCAGGAACCGCCGTGCCGTTGCCGCCGGTGTAAAGCGGGGCGATGCCGTTGTGCGTGATCGCGATACCATAGTTGCCAGCTGGCAACACCAAAGGACTCGTCAGCAAGCCAACGGTCGGCACGCCACCGCCAGCCGCCGTGACCGGAGCCGAAGCACCGAGTGTCCAGGCAGCGGCGTTGGTGTCGTTGCCAACGTAGGTGCCTGCGACCCAGTAGACATCGATCGAGCCGACGGTGCCTGCCGCCGCGGTCGAGTTGACATCGATCTGGCTGATCTGCAGCGGCAAGTTGAGAACAACGTCAAAGTAGACGGTGCCGCCTGCGGCGAGGCTGGTGTTGCCCGTGAAGGGCGTAGCGAGCGGCGATTGAGCCGAGACGATCGCAGCGGTGGAAAGAGCTGCAGCTAGGATATGGGTGCGCATGGTTTCGTTTACCTATTCAAGTCTTGAGCCTTGAGAAGCCCTTTCAGGATAGCGCTCACCACGGGAGTCGTCGACCGAACTCCAAGCGCGCAGCCGCTCACTTGAGGAAGCCCCATGCTGCACGCAAACCAGTAGCGACGGTCGGCCGCATTATCATGGGGATGTCGTCTGCGGCGACGAGACGCCTGCGCGGTTTTCGCCGGATCTGTGGCGACCGCTCACATGCGCGTGACGGGGGGTGCGCAGGTCGTTGAGCTCGGATCGCCTGCAACATCCTCAACTGAATGACCGAACTCGGAGTGCCGGCTTCGTGCGCGGTACGGATGGGAATGCGAGTTCTTCTGGCTGCGGGCTTGCCGATTTTGGCTTTGTGCTGCAACGCCCCTGCACCCGGCTCGTCGTGCTCCGCTCGAGCAGACGGCCAATCATTTGAAAATCGTGTCTCGACTGGACGCGGCCGACGGATGCGAGTCTGGGCGTTCCGATCGCCCCCAAACCTCCCTATGACTTCGCTCCAATCTCGTAGTTCGCACCAGCGTGCTGTCCCACTTCTCCTCGCCACAGTCTTGTGGCTCGCCTGTGCATGTAGCGGCGGCGGAGGTGGTGGCGGCGGCGTCAGCGGTCCGCAGGTCTCGACCTTGAGTATCCTCCAGTTCACTGGCGTGACGCTGTCGCCGGCGTTCAGTCCGGCGGTACTCAACTACACTGGGCAGGCGGAATCTACCGTCGACATCGCGACATTTTCAGCGACATCTGCGGGCGCTCAGGCGTCGGTCACATTCGACGGTGAATTGCTCGGCTCGGGCTCGGTCGCCAAGGTCGTTGGCCTCGACTATGGCAACAACACGTTCGAGATCGAAGTCAGCTCAGGCGACGGCACGACCACCAGTACCTACACGATAACGATCGCGCGAGCTACCGGGGCTAGGCTGTCGCAGGTTGCGCTGTCGGCAGGCACGCTCAGCCCGGCGTTCGATCCGGACACCACCGAATACGACGTTGCCGTCGGTGGGCTGATCCCGGCGATCACGATCACGCCAATGACCACCTCGACGGGATCGCTGATCACGGTCGCCGGCGCCACCGTCGCGGCCGGGCAGCCCAGCACGCCGCTTGGCTTGGCCCCGGGCCAGACCGACATCGTGATTCGGATCATCACGCCTGCCAGCGAACAGCGCGACTACACGTTCTCCGTGACGCGTGAGTTTGTTCAGGAGGCTAAGTTCGACGACAACACTACGGCGGACTTCGGCAGCGTCCTGGCGATAGACGGTGACACCGCCGTAGTCGGCAAGCCGCGCCTCGTTGGCCAGGCCTACGTCTACGTGCGCAACGGCGCGAGCTGGTCCCTGCAGCAGACGCTGAGCCCGTCGATCGGCGGACTGGCGGGAAGCAACTTCGGTTGTGACGTGGCGATCGACGACGACACGATCGTCGTTGGCGCGAGCTCCCTGGTTCTGGGCGGTAGCGGCCAGGCGGGTGCCGTCTTCGTCTTCAGGCGGATCGGAACGACCTGGGTCGAACAGGTCGCTCTGCAGCCGACGACAACCAACTACGTCGCTACGTTCGGTATCAGCGTGGCAGTAGACAATGGCACGCAGGTTGCCGGCTGTGGCACGGATGAGGCCTTCGTCTTTACCGACGACGGCACGACGTGGGTCCAGCGCGCCATCGTTACCGGCGCGAACACGCAGCCAAGCGACGACTTCGCGGGCACCGCCGGCAGCATCGCGCTGCACGCCGGAACGCTCGTGATCGGAGCCAGGGGCGAAGACAGCGCCTCGGTTGGTGTCAACAGCATCCCGGACGAGAATGCGATCGACAGCGGCGCCGTCTACGTCTTCGCTGGCAGCGGCACAAGCTGGCCGCAGCAGGCGTATCTGAAGGCATCGAACAGCGGCGCCTCGGATAGATTCGGCGCCAACGTCGACCTCGACGGCGAAACGCTCGTCATCGGTGCCGATCAGGAGGACAGCGACTCCAACGGGGTCAACAGCGCGTGGGACGAGAACGCGCCGGACAGCGGCGCAGCCTACGTCTTCGTGCGCAGCGGCGGCGGCTGGACCCAGCAAGCCTACCTGAAGTCGTTCAACTCATATTTCTATCACGAGTTTGGCTCAGGCGTGGCGGTTAGTGGGGACTCGATCGTCGTCGGAGCCCGGGGCGAACGCAGCAGCGGCACGGGCATCAATCCGATCCCCGATCAGTTGGGGCTCACTGCTGGCGCCGTCTACGTCTTCGAGCGAACCAACACGGTATGGAGTCAGACAGCCTTCGTGAAGGCTGACGTCCAGAACCAGAACTCGTTCGCTTTTGGCCGCGCCGTGGCCCTCGACGGCGCATCGTTCGTGGTCGGCGGGCTCGAGAACTGCTCGGCCTACTTCTTCCGCTAACCACTCGGGGTCGCCCGAGCGAGCCATCCATGTGTGGCACGCCTGGGTGTCGTGGGTGACTGCGAGCGAACCGTTCTGCGAGTATGCAGAATGACGGCGCAGGGCGTTGCTGCACGAATCCCGGTGTTGGCCACGCAGGCCGCCGGTATCGGGTTTCCCCGACCCTGTAACGAGCAATGCCGGGTATCAAGTCCCTTTTCGTATGCCCTAGTTCTGGCCGATTGGTCCCGCGCCTGAACCATCAGGCGGGCCAGGCGACCGTTGTTTCCCGTTATTGCAC
>CAXBFC010000466.1:0-6346 GCA_963974725.1 uncultured bacterium
CGATCGCCTCGTCGAGGTCGCCGCGCTGCATGGCGCGTTCCCCCATGCGAACCCAACTGCGCGGGGTCGCCTTGACCCGCAGGTTCTGCAACTCGCGCGCTTGCCGCTGATCGATGGAACCGATCCCGCCCGGCAACGCCGCTACCGGTTGCGTCATGAAGCCTTCCAGACGGGTCGGCTCGATATTGAGCAGCTCCGCGAGTTCCACTCGAACGACGGGGTCATCCTCGCACGACCGGCGCACGAACATCGCCCGCGCCTCGGTCGGCAGCTCGGCCCCTTCGGCAAACAGGTCGAGCAGGCGGTCTTTCTGGAAGTCGTTGAGCATCTCGTAGTGGCAGCGGCCGTCTTCCCGAACGGCGATGATTTCACGTCATCAGGTGCTTGTCACGGACGCAGGTACAGGCGCGCAACCTCACGCTTGCCGCGCCGCAACACCAGGCTGTGGCTGTTGGCCGGAAATCCGAAGGTATCAGCACCTGACAAAGGGCATGAGGGCTGCACCAGCGGCGATCCGCCGAGCCACATCGGCAAGGCACGATCGCGCGCATCGAGCGCCGTCAAGGTTGCTCCCAGCGACGACCCCATCAACGTCGAAACAGAATGCTCCGGCGTTTCGACAGCACGACGCATAACGAGCCATCGCCTTGGCGTCGCGCGCAGCTCGAGACGCTGGTCGCCGATGCGGTCGGCAAGCGTCAAGCGCTGCGGAACAACTGCTTCGCCGGCAACGATCAGCTCGAGGGCCACAAGACCTTGGGTCGCGATCTCGAAGTTGCCGTCGCGATCCGTCGTGACGATCGACTGCACTTGCATGCCGAGATGACCGGGCACCGCCCAGCCGCTCGGCCGGCCCAGCCCGGCCATCGCGCCACGAATGGGCATGCCGTTGGCATCGAGTACCCGACCGCGGATGCGCCCCGGCAACCGCGACTCCTCAAGGCACAAACGCAGCTGCGTTTCGGGCGCGACAATCGATCGCGAGCGGACTACGGCGCGGTTCTGCGGCTGCCAGGCTTCGATGTGGTAGCTGCCCGCGCGCAACCCGCCGAAGGCAAAGAATCCGTCGGCTGCGACGCGCACGGGCGCCTGCGCGAATCGACCCCACAACCCCAGGCCTTCGCCTTCATCCGCATCCGCATCCGCATCCGCATCCGAAACTGCAGCAACCCACCACCCCGAGCGCGGTTGCTCTTCGTCGTCGAGCAACCAGCCGTCGATGCCGACGCCAGGCTGCGATGGGCCATGCGACGCAACGTTCAAACCAGCAGTCGCGGCCGGTTGCAGCGTCACCCGGCGCAGACCGCTCGAGGTCTCCAGGTCGAGACGCGCCGTCTCAAAGCCATCGTGTTCGACAATCAGCTTCGCTCGCTCGCCAACCGGCGACGGCGGCAAGAAGTACCAGCCATCCGCATCGGTCTCGCCGGACCACTCGCCATAGATGCTCGCACCCCGCGCCGCGATTGGCATCGGCCCCAGCCGCGCCTGTCGAGGCAGCTTCGCATGCAGAGCCACGGCAACTCGCGCGCTCGCGAGTGGCACACCGGCGGGATCGCACACGCGACCCTGAGGGCGTCCCGAACGCGCAACGATCAGGTCGGGCGCTTGTTCGCTAAGACAGAGATCGAGCAGCGGCGATTCGATCGCCAGCCATCCAGGCGGCGCTAGCACCCGGCACCTGCCGCGGTCACGGGTGCAGAACGTGAACGAACCGTCGGACTGGCTTTCGACCACGTCCTTCGTTCCGGTCATCGCAACCTGCATGCCAGCGACCGGAAGGCCGTCAGGATCTAGCACCCTGCCAATCACGCTCGGCGCGAATGCGCGCTGATGCGGTGGTTCGCTCAGCCCCAGAGGCGCCGAGGGGATTGCCATGGCCGCTGCCACCGCCACCCAAGACGACGTCGTCCTCGGCGGCCGCACGTCACCCAACGGCAGCAGCAGCAACAGCGCTGCCGCCGCCAGGCTGGCACTCAGAGTGCCCACCGTGCACACGTGAAGCATGGCCATGGAATGCGCCTACTTGCGGGCCGCGAGCAGCGGCTGCAGTTGTGCGACAGCTGCCTCAAGCGACGCAAGGCGCTGGCGCAGGTCGTCGTTCTCGGATCGCAGGTCGTCATTGGCGGCAATCAGGCCGTCGTTGCACTGCTTGAGTTCCCGCAAGGACTCGACGGTCAGCGCTTCGAAACCGGTGATGCTGACCGCCTTCATGCCGTCATCGACTTCGGAAACCCACGACGGGAAGACCTTTTCGACGTCTTGCGCAACGAAGCCTGTGCACAGGCCCGGTGCTGCTCCCGTTTCATTCGGGTTCTTGTAGTAGTAGGTCTTGCCCTGAAGTTGCAGCAGGCGACCGAGCGCGCCGTCGAGTGGTTGGATATCGCGCTTCTTGCGTGCATCGGACAGCACGGACCAGCTGCCGCCGCCCGGCTTGAAAGCCGTGCCGCTCATCAAGTATCTGAATCGAACCGGACCACCTTCAGCCGCGATCTCGAAGCGATCGAGGCTGGAGCCGTCGTCACCGAGGTAGATAGTGAGGACGTTCTCATCGGCGGCGCCACCCTGCCGGCGCAGGTAGATCGGGTCTCCGTTCTGGTCTTCTTCGCCAAAGTAGAGGCGATTGTTGCCCTTGAGCTTCAGGGAGCCGTCAATCTCAAGCTTCTGGGTCGGAGAGTTCGCCCCGACGCCGATGCCGACGTTGCCATTGGGCAACACGGTGAAAGCCGACGTCAGACCGCTGACGCTGGATTGCACGTTCGCTGCCGCGCTCTGCGCCGTGGTCGCCGCTGCCTGTGCGGTGTCGGCGATTGCCTGGGCAGACGTTGCGGCTGCGTTGGCCGCGTCCACAGCGCTCTTCAAGGAGCTGAAGTTCGCGTTGACGGCGTTGGCATCCGCGGTCTGCCCGTTGGCAAATTGCGTCAGGTTCTGCGCCATGATCGGCGCGGCGAGGCCAGCGGTCAGCAGCAGCACTTGGGGAATACGATTCGATAGCGAGAAGTTCATCGGGAAGTCTCCAGCGAGTTGAGGTCGGAAGCGGTCAGGGATGTGGATGAGGATTCGGGCTCGATGCGAGCGGGCGCCGCGGTGGCGCTCCACTGATTGGTGCCCCAGGTGCCAGAGCCCCAGACGAGCGCGTTCGCGGGAGCCGGTTGCGCCGGCGGGGCGTCGTCGCCGCCACCGCCACCACAGGCAGTGAGAACAAGTACGCTGGCGATGCAGATTGCGGACCAGTGCGCGAAGCGCGCTGAGGTGCGAGATCGCATGGGATCGGGAAGGAGTCTATTGGTCATGAGTGCTCCTGAGCGGAGTGGCTGCCGGACCGGAACGACCCGGTGCGAGGCGAACGATGCCGGACTCGCGCCCGACCACCCCCTCATCCGCCGATCGCCGCAACCTCGGACACGCATCTTCGATTTTTCGGGGCGCGGCTTGCTGCGCGACCTTCCGGCACCACACGACCTGAGAACGCAGCCCGAATGTGACCTGCCCTCCCGCGGCAGATCACGCCGCCGAAACTTCTGGGAAAGCATGTCTTTTCGTGGGCCACCCGACGGATGGGTAGTCACGGGGCGCGACGCAAGGTTTCGCCTCCCCCTGCCACGAGCGACCTGCTCGCTGCTCTCCGCAACCAGGCCCATCTGCCATGAAACTCCACCTACCCGTCGTCGCGCTCGCCCTGTTCTTCACCAGCGGCTGCGGCATGATCACGATCCATAGCGACGCCTACAACCGCAATGATCGCCTCGCCATCGTCTCACTCAACCTCGATGGGCTCAGCGAAGGGGACGCCGGTAGCGCAACGCCTGCGCACATCACACCGATCACGAACGCGCTGTTGAGTCACAGCGAACAACTGCTCAATCGAAAGTTCCGGGTCGTCAAGATCGCCTCGCTCGCGGACAAGTACGCCCAGCTCTCGTTCGGCCAACCACTTGGTGGCGCGTACTCACCAACCGTAGGAGCCCAGGCGATGACGAACTTCGAGAACGATCGCCAGCAGGCAGTCGAAGCCAAACTGTCTTCGGCCACCGTCGACCGATTGACCGAGGCCCTGGGCGTCGACGCAGTCGCCGTCATCTACACCAGGTGGACTACCGCGAGGAAGAGGAGCAACGACGGCATCATTTCGAACGAAGGCCCTGGCTTACAGATTCTTGCCTACAAACTCCGGCCGGTGGTTACGACCTCGCTCAGAATCTACCGGCGCGGTGGCGATCAGGTATTTGAAGGACGCGAAGAGGTCGTGGCCCTCTCCTACGCTGAGTCCGCAAGCACGGCCCAATCGGTGAGAGAGCGGGCCAAGGTCCGCAAGACCTGCACCGACGCCTATGTCGAGGGCATGACCGAGTTGGTCAAGCACATCAAGTAGGTTCGAGGGCGCCATCTAGTTGCGCCACCTGCTGGGTGTCGATCGATCGGGCGTGCTCGACGAAGCTGTGGCCCGCCACATCAACCAGTCGACTTGCGACCACCCTTTCGCAGCATGCGCCGCGTCTCATCGCGGCCGACCTTGAACATGTGGTACCAAGTCGGATTGATCGCCAACCAATCGAGCAGGAACATGGTCAGCGATTGGCTCACGGCAAGACGCTTGTCATTCCACCGATAGCCGACGCCAATCGTGTCGGTGAGGTTCTCGACGCTGTGCCAGTAGAACGGCGGATTCCAAAGCACGTCACCTTCCCTTAGGTGCACCTTGTAGCCGTCGAGTGGCCAGTAAGGCTGCTCGAATACCTGGCCCGTGTTGTGACGACTGAGTCGATACACGGAACGCGAGGTCATCGGATCCATGAATGCCGTGTAGGCCGGCGGATGCAGGTACCAGATCTTTTCGCCGGACACCATGACGAACAGGTTCGCCATCTGGCTGTTGTGGGTGCCAGTCTGCGTGCCCTTCGTGCCGATGAAGAACTGCAGCTGCGTGTAGAGGTGCCTGCGACCCTTCTGCGTCGCAAACCACTCGTATGGAAAGTCGTCGACCAGCTCCGGATGCAGCGCCAACATCGGATGGAAGCGCAGGTATTTGAGGTCCTCGGGATTCGCGTTCTCGATCACCTCGCGCATCAATGCGTATTCGCGCTCGATGCGCGGGTCGTGATACGGAACTCCCGAGGTGATCGTGACCTTGTCGTCGCCGTAGTGCGCCGCGAAGTAGTCGAGAGTCCACTTGCCGGTGCAGGGCCAGTCCTTGGCCGCGCCCGCCAGCACGACCGGAATACCGGGCAGCAGGTATTCGCGGCGAAACTCCTCGGGCGAGAGGTTGTTGCGACGGTCGATCGGGTAGAGCGTGCCCGGACCGTTGGCTTGCAAGTGGCGACGGACCTTCGCGAGATGCTTGCCGCGATGCGGCGCGACATACTTTTCCGCGAGACGACGAGACAGCAGATGATCGGCAACCATCAGCGCATTGCTGATGCAGCGGTCCTTGAACGAGATCGCGCCCTTGCCGAGCAAGCGTGGCCGCCCAACAGAATCACGAGCGAGCCGAACTCCAAATGGCCCCTCGGTGGTCGCGTCAGAGTCCTTATACGCAACCGCTGGCGGGATGCGCTGGGTGCGATCCGATCCGAACGTGTGCTGGTCGGTGCGAGCAAACGATGCGCTGCGAATGTGCCGTCGCATCGCAGCCCGAGCAGCTTCAGAACGTTGCATACGATCCTCCCACGAGGTGCTCGCGCTGCCCGCATTTCCCGGGCTTCCCTGAATCGTCACACAAGCACAACGCCGCGATTTGCGCGCGACGTGGCCAGCGATTCACACTCTCGTATGAGCCAACAAGCATCACCTTCCTCCTGATTCGACGTAATCAACGCCCTTCGATCGAATCGATCGCAGCAGGATGTGAGCATATTGCGTGCCGCGTGCATGCCCGCCGAAACGGATCAGTCGCAGCCGGCGTCGCAACGGATTCCCGTTGGAATCGCGTCGGTGCCCCGACGCCTACGTTGCTACGCCCTACGTTGCTACGCCCAATTTGCGACGCACCATTTGAGACGCCCCATTTGAGACGCCACCGTTGCTTTCGCCGACCTTGCTGCGCCAACGTTGCGGCGTCGGCATGCCCCGGCGCAGGCCAGCCACCAAGGCTTCCGCAGTCTCGGGCGAACTTGCCAGCCATCCTGCCACCGGCATCGCCGAGGTGAAGACGGTGCGCACCGCCAGTCCGGCGTGCGCAACACGACTGCTGGCGCAAGGCACTCGCGTTCGGCGAGCGACTTCGATGCGCCGCACGGCGATTGGGTCGAGTGCGCCGCGCACCCGATTGGTGCAACGGCGCCTCAATCAGGCCTAGAGGCCGACCGTTGCCGCGATGCCGTTGGTGACCGCAATGCCACCCGGTGCGACG
>CAXBFC010000467.1:0-6320 GCA_963974725.1 uncultured bacterium
CATGCTTTTGAAGCGTGCGTGTGTGATTAGTGTGCGGGGAGAGGGACTCGAACCCTCACGACCGTTACCGGCCTGCGGCTTTTAAGGCCGCTGCGTCTGCCATTCCGCCACCCCCGCTTGGATGGTCGACGAACAACACCATGAACGGGCGCTCGGTTCCAGCACCAAGCGTGGCAACGGGTGGTTCTAGGACTTGTTCGATGAGGCGGCGACCAGGGTGTCGACCGGGCCCATTACCGACACGGCGGATGGCATCGGGCCGCCGAATCTGGCGGCGTCCAATTCGGCGTGCACGGCTTGCAGTTGCTTGAGGCCTTCGGCCGCCACGCCGCGGGCTTGTAGGTCTTTCCAGACGCTGGGGGCTGAGAAGCGGCCACCGCCGGCCAGTTTGGCCATGACCGCCTCGAAGGCGTCGGCAGTGCGATCGGCGTCGCCTGGTTTGGTCAGGGCGAGGCGCAATTGGTGCACGGCGTCTTGTAGGGCGCGGTGGCCCTTGCGACTGAGACTGCGGCGTTGCAAGACCAGGCCCAGGATCGCCAGCGCCACAAAGCCCCAGCGGTAGACCGAGGTCGAAACTCCTTGGTCCTGCTTGGCCAGGTCCTTGTCTACCAACTCTTGGATCGGTGGGATCAGCGCGACGCCCTCGCGCTGGGGCAAGACCTTGACAGGCACAGTCGCGGTCGAGGTCGTGATGAAGGCCTTGGCGGCCGGGGAGAACGAGACGAACGACACGCCCGGCATCTCGCTGACTCCCGGACGCAACGCCAACACATCGAGAACGAAGCGACGCGCGCCTTCGATGCGACGTTCGACGACGCCTTGCACGTGGAAGCCGTCGAGCGTCGGCGGCCGCAGCGCCGCGAAGCGTTCGTGGTTGCCGTCACCGCGGATCGTCACCTCGACTTGGAAGGACTCGCCGACGTGCACTTGCTCGCCGCGGCTGGTTGCTTCGAGCTCGAACTCCCCCACGGCGCCACTCCATTCGGGCGGCGCGTCGTTGGGCAGTGGTTGCACCTGCAGTTGCCTGGCAACCGACGACACGGAAACCTGTTGCTGGTCGACTGGCTCCCGGCCGCGCAGCAGGTTGTCGCGGAACTCGTTGGCGTATGCGAAGCGCACGCGCACGGGAGCCACGGTCGAGTTGCCAGAACTGAGCGGCAGCCAGCGGCAACGAAGCTCTACCCGCGCAAACGATCGACCGTCGCGGTCTTCTGGCGTCAGCCGTCGGCCATCGAGGATGCGATCGCCGACGGCGACTCGCGCGTGGTTGTTTGCGTCCGTCGCCATCACGAACGTCACTGCTCGCTCCGGGGCGGCGAGCACCCACGGCACGTCGACGTGGAATGGCACATCCACTTGCTGACGGAACAGCGATACGCCGTGCTCCTCGAACCAAACGTCGTCGTAGCCGAGCGTGATCACGACCTCGATCGGTTGCGATTGATAGACCTCACTCGGACAGCCCACTTCGATAAAGACACGCGCCTCTTCTTGCGCGCAGACACCCGCCAACAACGCAACGGCAACGAATGCCGCGCTGGTCCATTCCGCCAATTGCACCCTCTGAAGTAGTTGCATCACCAATCCCGTTGCTCCGACGCGGTGCCAGTGCGACTACGCTGCTGACGACCCGTAACCTTCTTGCGCTGTTGCTCGCGAACGCGTTTCTGTAGCTCGGCAAGTTCTTTGGCCGTCAATTCCGCGGCCGCAACCTCGGGGATCACCACTTCCGGCGCCTGGTCCTGGTTCTTTGGCGGCTTCGGCGGCTCGGGCTTCGGCGCGTCCTCTTTTTTGGCATCCGGCGTCTTGGCCGCGGCGCGCTCCGCCTCGATCTCGACTCGACGCAGCAGGGTGCGCTCGAGGTTGCGCACGGCCTCGGGCCACTCCGGTTGCAGCGCGACGGCACGACGAAACTGCAACTCGGCGCCTTGGATCGCGCGCGAAGCCATGGCCCACGCCATCGGTTCGGCGTCGGCAAGCTTGGCCGCAACCACGGCGCGCTCGGCATGCTGGCTCGACGCCAATCCAAGCAGGAACGCGGCCTGCGGTGCCCACTGCTTATCGTCAGCCAACGGCGCAATCAGCTCCTCGGCATCGCGACTGTGCAGCAATCGCAGCGCGCACAACGACGCGTTGAGGCGCACTTCGGGCGCCACAAGGTCTCCGCGAGCCGCAAGTTCGCTGCGCAAGGCCACCAGAGCAGCCTCGTATTTGCCCGCCCGGTAGTCGGCAACGGCCGCAGCGACGACTTCGCCAGGCGGAGCAGACGGGCGCTGCTGGCCAGCATCGGCACCTGGCTCATCCTGGGCCGACAACAACAACGCGGCGGGCAGGGCAATCGCCAACAAGTAGGGCCACTTCATCGACGTCGCTCCGGCAAGCACATACGCAGCATCAGCAGCAGCAGCCCCGCAAGCAAGGGCCACGTGAAACGCTGCACGACATCGGTATCCGACGCGGCCAGGTGGCGCTTGGCAGCGAATGGCACCAGCGTGTCGCGCCAAAGAGCAACGAGAGCGGCAGGATCTGGATCATGAAGGAAGGTTCCAGAGCCTGCCGCGGCGACCGTGGCGAGACTGTCGACATCCAAGCGCGTGACGACATCCTGGCCAGCAGCATCTTGCAGGAACGATTGCTCGCCATCTTGTTCGATAACGATTTTGCTCCCGGCGGCCGTACCGTAGCCAATGCAGTGCACGCGGTGACCGTTTTCAGCAGCCACGGCTGCAGCTTGCTCCGCCGTTCCCGCGAAGTCTTCGCCGTCGGTCAGCAACAGCAGTTCGCCGCGAGTCGCAACCCGTTCGAGGCGGTTGGCAGCTGCTTCGATGGCGGCGCCAAGGTTTGTGCCACCCGCTCCTGACGCGATCGCGCCGGGCGCAAGTTCGTCGAGCAACCACAGGATCGCTTCGCGGTCCGCGGTCAACGGCGCGACGGCTTGCACATCGCCAGCGAAGGCCAGCAACGCGTAGCGCGAACCGATGCCACTCTGCAACAGATTGCGCACTTGCTGCTGCATCGCGTCGAACCGCGTTGGATCGCCGTCGCCCGCAGCCATCGAACGTGACACGTCGACGCACAACACGATGTCGGGCGCCAACTGCGCTTCCCGACCGGGTTGCACCGGGCGCAACAACGCGAGCGCAATCGATGCGACCGACATGACTGCCAAGGTTGCACGGGTGCGGACAAACCTACGAGTGCCGAGCAACGCGTCCTCCCGCCCATGGAGTTCTGCGTGAACTTCGCGGTAGTGGCGCAGTGCCCACCGATAGCCACACCACAAGAACGCCGGCAGCAACAACAGTGCTGGCCACCAAGTTGGCGGCTGTAGAGCCCAGACGTTCATGACACGACCGCCATGCGACTGTGTTTGAGGACGTGCGCCAGCGCCAACAGGCACAGTGCGAACCACGTCGGCAGCGCAAACCACTCGATCACGCGTACACCCGGCTCGGCGAACTGCACCGCTTCGAGCTGATCGATCTCGGCATAGACCGAACGCAGGGTCTTGGCATCAGCGGCGGGGAAGAAGCGCCCGCCGCTGATCTTGGCCAACTTCTGCACCGCCGTCGTATCCAATGCGCGCCAGGTGCCGTCGGCAGCCTGCTCGCCGCGGCCGAGCGCGATGGCATGCACGCGAATGCCGTGATCGCGACACCACTGGCCCGCATGCAGCGGCGCAATCTGGTCCGGCGCGCCAGCGGTTGCGACGTTCTCTTCGCCGTCGGTCAACAGCACGATGACCTTGCCTACCGCAGTCGAGCGCTGCAGCAAGTTGGCCGCCATGCCGATTGCGGCACCGATCGCGGTGGCGTCTTCGGGGCCTTCGGGATCGACCAGCTGCACGCCGTCGAGCAGTTCAGTCACGGCGGTGTGGTCGGCGGTCGGCGGGCAGACGAGATCGGCGAAGCGCGCGAACGTGACGATGCCGAGGCGATCATCGACGCGCCCGAGCAAGAACTCGGCGGCCAGTTGCTTGCCCACCGTCAATCGGGTCTGCACCGGATCGAGGTCGAGCGCCGCCATCGACGACGACCGATCAAAGCACAACAACACATCGCGGCCGAGGCGCGCCGGCGGTTCGGATTCGACGACGACCGGTCGTGCGAGCGCGGCCAGCAACGCCAGCAACGCCAGCATCTGGAGGCCTCCCGGCAGCCAGCGCAATCGTTGCCGCCAGGTAATCGGCAATCGCGCCGCACCTGCTGGGCCGCCCGTGGTCGTCGCCAGGGCCACGCGTGTCCGGTGACGGATCCGCAGCACACCGACCAGCAAAACCAACACACTGAGCCCCAACCACCACGGCTCGCGCCAGTGCAGGCCGGCTTCCACCACCGCAATCACGAGGTTTCCTCCGCCTGGGACCTGGTCGCGGTGCTCGTCGCAGCGACGAACGCGATCGCCGTATCCTTGGCTCGTTGATGGTCCTGGTCCGCTCCGAACACGCCACCAAACAGCACGACATCGCACGTCGACAAGCACGGCTGCAATGTCGGCTGCGCCTTGGGCAAAGCCAGCACGAGCTCTTCACTGGTGCGCATGTCCGCAGGAACCCGGAACCTTGCCTGGCAATGCCGACGCACGATCGACTTCAACTGTTGGTAGTACGGCTGGCAGGTTCCATTGCTCGAATCTTTGCTCGGCAACATCAGCTCTTGCAGCGCCGCCATGGCATCCCAACCGGGCGCCACGGCTGGCTCCGGCACGGCCTCGGCGACGGACGGCGTTCGCGAGAAGCGCCACCACAACAGACCGGCTAGCAGAGCCACTCCGACCACGACGAAGACCAGCCAAGAAGAGCTCGCCGGCGGTTTGAG
Source organism: uncultured bacterium (assembly GCA_963974725.1). GTDB lineage: Bacteria > Planctomycetota > UBA1135 > UBA1135 > UBA2386. The sequence continues at coordinate 4,818 of CAXBFC010000467.1, forward strand.
CAACCAACCATTGCCAGGCCACTCCAGTTCGCCGCGTGGCTCTGGCAGCGACGTCGCCACCGTGAATTGCACCGGTGGATCGAGCGGCAGGGTGACCCTGCCGACTTCGTAACAGCGAGCCAGGAAGCGCCATTGCTGTTGATTTCCGACGGGCGTTCGATCGAGCAACTCGACCTGCAAAGGCAGGAGCCGTGCCGGTTCGAAATCGCTGGCCGCGGTCACCGTCAATTCGAACGCATCGCCAAACACAATCGGCTGGCTCGACAACGTCACCTGTTGCGCCGGCAAGTGCCCGACGAACAACAGCGCCAACAACAGAACGAGCAACCACGAAGCCTTCATCGCCCAGCCTCCCGTCGCTGCCGCCGTCGGAAGAAGGTCAACAACGGCTGCGCCAACTGCTTGATGTCGGCGACCGCTGGAATCTCGACATCGACGCCATCGATGCGCGCGCGCCCTAGCAATTCTTCATGGTGCGCCCGCCAACCGGCGATGCGTGCATACCAGGCCTCGCGAAACGACTCACTGGCGAAGTCGCACAATTGCTCTGCGCCACCCCCAGGCGGCAATGCGCGCATCAGGCGTCGCGGCGGATCGACCAGTTCGCGTGGCAACATGCGCAACGCGACCACGTCGTGATGGCGACTGCTCAAACGCAACGCGTGCTCGTAACCCGGCGTCAAGAAGTCCGACAACACAAACAGCACCGCTCGGCGACGTACCCGCGCGTTGACCGTCGTAATCAGGTCCGAAAGGCTGGCGCCGTCGCCACAGGGCATCTCGACGCAGTCCCGCACAACCCGCAGCACGTGGCCGCCGCCTGACTGCGGCACGACGTAGCGCGGCCCATCTGCGCCACCAGCGACCATGCCGACCCGATCGTGGTTGTCGATCGCCATCAAACCGAGCATGGCGCAATAGCGAGCCGCCGCCTGCCGCAGCGACCAGGCGCCGAGGCCGTTCGCCATCGATGGCGACAAGTCGAGCACGAATACCAAGGTGCGTTCGCGCTCTTCGACGAAGCGCTTGATGAACGGTCGACCAACGCGGGCCGTCACATTCCAGTCGACCGAGCGCGGATCGTCGCCCTCGACGTATTCGCGTACGTCGGAAAACTCGACACCCATGCCGCGGAACGACGATCGGTAGCCGCCCGACAAGACATCCGTCAACATGCGTGCGGCACGGACCTCGACCGAACGCACTTCGGCGAGCACATCACCTACTCGTTCTTGAGGCTGCGACGCGGGTTGCGTCGATTGTCCGGGGCGTAACCACGACATTCTGGAGCCGGCAGGCTACGCCATCGACCGACTCGGTGCACCGGCCGTCCTGCACTGAAGGCGTACCACGGCGTCTGCCGATAAGGACGAAGCCGTCGCATTCCGGCGACCGTCGCGCACCTGCGACACCCAACCTGATGACCAGAATCCTCGTCGCCGATCCCGATCCGCACGCCCAGCAGAGCCTGGCAGCGTTGTTGTCCGAACGCGGCTACGAGTT
>CAXBFC010000468.1:0-6316 GCA_963974725.1 uncultured bacterium
GCGCGACCGTTCTTCCAGTTGAAACCCACCATCGCATAGCGACCATCCGGCCGCATCACCCGCGCTCGCAGCGGCGTCTTGGGGTTGATGCGCTTGCCATTCTCATCGACGGCGAACACTTCAAAGCGATGGATATCGCGGGCGAGGTCGAGGTCCTTCAAGCGCGGATGCGCGTCACGCTGGCCCGGTTTGACCTCGAAGTTGCTGACCGTCAAGAACGCGTCGGGGAAGTCCTCAAGACGCAGGCTCAGGTTGTAGACGCCTGGCTTGACCCAGTCGAAGTAGATCAGTTGTTGGCCACGGTAGCCGCGGATTCGATCCTCACGGCCACGGCTCGTATCGTTGGCGTCTTCCAGGCGCACCTTGAGGCGGCGGCTCGACAACCACTCGGGCAACAACACCGAACCGACGACGCGCGATCGGCGCGCCAACTCGAGCACCGCACCTTCGCGGCTCGGCAAGAACGGCTCTTCGTAGGGAAAGTACTCGCTCGCGGTCACGCGCAAGCGATAGCGACCGGCTTCGAGATCGCCGAACAACATGAACTGGCCATCCTCGTCGGTGGTCGTCACCGTGAACGCCTCGTCTTGCCAACTGAGCCGCGCTCGGCGGCCGGATTCGCGCTCTCGCTGCAACTGCACGCGCGCACCTGGAATCGCTTCGCCGAGATCGTTGACGACGCGGCCAATGGCAATGTGCTCCAAGGTGCCGATCTGCAGGTCGCCAATGTCCAAGACGCCTTCTTTCGGCAGAGTCGGCAACGTCGTGGCAAGGCCCGGAATCGGCACACTGCCTTGGTAGCGCACCTGCAAGCGCCACGGCGCCTGATGCTGCCCATTGACCTGATAGGGCAAGTGGAAGCGCCCTTCGTCATCGAGCAGAACCTCTTCGCCTTCGAGCCGTCCACGAATGCTGTTGATCAAGAACGTCGTCTTCGCATTCGCCAGTGCCGCGCCGCTCACATCCAGCATGCGGCCGTAGAGCATCGCCGCGTTCGGGGCAACAACGAGGTCGACAGTCAGCCGTTCTCCCGGTTGCTGCGGCCCGGCAAACTGCGTCGCGCGCCAGCGGAAGTCGTTGTCGTCGAGTCGGCAGGACGCGTCCAACTGCATGCCCAGGCCAACGAACGGAAACACGATCTCGCGCTCGTTCTGTTCTTTGCGAATCGGCAAGCGCATCCACGCCGGGTTCTTGCCATCGATGATGCGCAGCTCGCCGTGCACCGGATGCGTGAACGGGCGGCCATCACGGTCGACGGTGCGCAACGCGACGCTGCCAGTCGGCGGCATGCGCAGTTCGATCACATCCTCGGGAACGGGCTTGCCGCGAAAGCCTGCGCGCACGGGCTCGACCAACGGGATCATCAAAGCAGCTTCAAAACGATTCACGTCTTGCTTCGGCCACCAACCAGACGCGTTCTCTCGATAGAACTGGAAGTGACGGAAGACCGCGTAACCGTTGGCATCCGTGCGACGACGAGCCTTCAGCTCCATCTTTGCCTTGGTCAGGTATTCCGTACGCTTGCCGCCAGGAAGCCTCATCTTGCCGGCTTTCTTGCCCTTGACCGCGAGCGCTGATCCCTGCCCCTTGGCTTTGGCCGCTGACTGGGCAGCCATCGCCTTCTTCATGTCGCGCATCTGCACCGTCAACTGTCGGCGCTCACGCTCAACGCTTCTCAGGCGGCGCTCGGCGCGAGCTCGCGCATCGCCGTTCGCGACCACTGCTATCGACTTCTGCGCGGCAACCACCGAAGCCTCTACCTCCTTCCACTGCCTGATGAGGCGATCCGTGTTGATGCGTTCGGGCACACGCTGCTGGAGACCGACCGGTACGTCGGCAACAGGGCGCCCCCGCGGATCGGTGACACGCACTGTCACCGTCTCCTCGGCAAGCAACAGCACAGACTCGGTTTCCCGGTGCCCCGGACGAAGGCGCGTCATACCGCTCGAACCGGGCAAAGTCGCGGCGATGATGGTGGCCTTGGTAAGTCGCGGCAACTCGACGCGGCCCTCGGTGGTCGCGGTGTAGCGCTTGCCGTTTTGGATCGCGAGCTCACACCAATGTGGCGCAAAGGCATCGCGCCTGCCGCGCCCGTCGTAGCCCTCGAGCACGAACACCTTCGCTTCGGGTGCGACCTTACCCTTCTTGCGATCCCAGACCTGGATCACAAGCCGAGCAGCTTCTTCGACTTGCAGGTCGACTTCGCTGCGATCAACCTCATCGTCGCCTTCGGCAGCCACCGCATCGAAGCGAGCATCTGCCACCTCAGCTTCGGCGAATGACGCCAGCGACGCGTCGTCTGCTTGCTCTTCGAAGACCTGTTCGGTCGGTGGCGCGGGCGCCACACTGCCGTCGCCGACGAGCCACAACATGGCGGCCCCCAGCGCGAGCACCAAACCAACGACAGAGAGTAGCAGGGACGACTTATTCATTGCGGACGCAGACACCGCAACCCTGCGATGAACGCCCACGATCCTAAGCCGCAATCCCAGCTACGTCTCGGCACTGGCATGTGCGTTGACATACTTGGGACGGGCGATCGCTCAGCCGCGCTTGATGGCGCGAACTTCGAGAAACTCGATGTCCCCTTGCTGTCGCGCCTGCACGGCCAGCCCCTTGGTGTGCAGCATCGTCTCGACGAACTCGCCAAACTCGGCACGATCACAGGTCAGACTGCCGATCCACGACACCTCGCCGACGGCTTCATCCTTGCGGAACGTGTACATGCGGTTGGTGACCAACTGCGCCATCTTGAGGAACTCACCAACCGGCATCGGCGACGCACACGTCACGGACACCGTGTCATCTTCGATCGACAGCACGAACGAGTCGTTGGCGACAACCTTGGGGGTCGTGCTGGCGCAGCTCACCAGCAGAGCGCAAGCGGTCGCAAGGCAAAGAGAAAGCAATGGTGTGAGCCGTTTCATCAGGCGTCGTGGGACGGGGGTGTTTGGTGGGATATTCCGCAGCTACTTGTTGCGGCGCCAATCGGGCAATCTACCTGGAGTATCGCCGGCACCGGCACGCTCGACAGCGTTTTCGATGGCAGGCAACGCGGTCGTCGCGATGCTGCGCAGTCGCGCAAGCACTGGCTCAAAGGCATCCGCCGCGAAGCCGTAGGCAGCGCGCTCGGTGTGGGTCGGCGCCGAAGACGTGTATAGCTGTGCTCCAGCGATGTTTTCGATGCGCTCACTGATCGACATTGGCGCCGGCTTGCTGCGACGCCGCAACGAACGGTCGCCGCTGAGCTTAGTCCGCAACACGCGCAACTCGTCGTTGTGCTGCGCGACACTCTTGAGGATCGCCGGATCCGCCGAGCTGTGACGAATGGCGACCCGGGCGTGGTCGATGCGCGATTGCAATTCGCCGAGCACCCGCACCGACGCACGCACAGCACGACGCAGTTCGACCACCTGCTTTTGGAATGCCAAGACTTCCGCGCGATCGGCGGCCGGCAAGGTCGCAAGGTTGAGGGCTTCGACTTCGAACGCAACCGGGCCGGCGAGCACCGCCACGTCACCAGCCGTTTCGTGTTCGAGCGTCGCCGTGAACGCACCGCTCAACACCAGTGGACCGGCGTCAGGGTTGGACCACGGAGAATCCGGACCTGGGGCTCCGAGCACGATCTTGGTCGCCTTTTCATAGCGAAGATCCCAAGCAACCCGGTGCATGCCCTTCTTGCGAGGAACGTCGATGCGGCGCACGACCGCGCCGGAGCCATCCTTGATGGTGACGAACACGGCGACTTCCTGTTCGGCATCCTCCGCACGAACATCCTCGTCACTGGGGAACGCATAGCTGCCGCCATCCTCACGCGCCTTCTTCTGAGCAGCTTCCCGACGTTGCTTGAGCGTGTCGAAGCCATCGCGCAGATACATCGTCAGGATCGCCCCATAGTCGGGGTTGGGCGCATGGAAGAACGTCGAGCCTTGCGTGCCGAGACCGGTGTTGAGACCGAGGCGACTGCGCTGGATGTAGAGCGGCGCTTTGCGCACGGCGAACAGGTGCGCCGACTGCTGCAACAACTTGTCCGACAGTTCGCGCAACGCGGTGTAATCATCCAGGACGTAGAAGCCGCGACCGAACGTGCCGAGGATCAGGTCGTTCTCGCGGCGCTGGATTTCGATGTCGCGCACGGCCACCGTGGGCAGGCCGCTCTTCATGCGAAGCCACTCGGCGCCCGCATCGAGCGACACGTAGACACCGTATTCCGTGCCGCAGAACAACAGGTTCGGCTGCACATGGTCCTCAGCCAACGACCAGACGACATCGGACTCGGGCAGCGTGCCGGCCAATGAGTTCCACGTTGCGCCGTAGTCTTCGCTGACCAACAGGTATGGCTTGAAGTCGCCGTTCTTGTGGTTGCTGAACGCCGCGAAGACGCGCCCTTGTTGATGGCGCGACGCCTCAAGGCGACTGACATATGTCTGCTCCGGCACCCCCGGGAACGTAGCGATCTTGGTCCAGTTCGCGCCACCGTCGCGGGTCACGTGCACGAGACCGTCGTCGGTGCCGACATAGAGCGTGTTCTCGTCCATCGGCGACTCGCTCAACGACACACAATTGCCGTAGACCGACGTCGACGCGTTCTTCGCAACGGCATCCACATCTTGCACGCGCCCCATGACCTTGAGTTGGTCGCGATCGATACCGCGCGTCAGGTCGCCACTGATGGTCGTCCACGTGTCGCCGCGGTCGTCGCTGCGAAACAACCGATCGCCGGCGAAGTAGAGGCGCGTCGCACTGTGCGAACTGATCAGCAGCGGCGAATCCCAGTTCCACACGATTGGTGGCTCATCGGGAGCCTGTCGCGGCTTGATATCGGTGTTCTCGCCGCTCTTGCGGTCGTGCCGCACCAGCCCCCCGTATTGCCACTGCGTGTAGACAAGGTCCGGATTGGTAGGGTCGACCACCGCCTCGTAACCATCGCCGCCGACCGTCACAAACCAGTCTTCGTTGGTGATGCCGGCGCGACTGGTCGTGCGCGACGGACCGCCCATCGAGTTGTTGTCCTGCGTGCCGCCGTAGATGTTGTAGAAGGGCTCCGCCTGGTCAGCGCTGACTCGGTAGAACTGCGCGAGCGGCAGGTTCTCCTTGAAGTCCCAGTTGGCACCGCCGTCCCACGTGTCGAACAGGCCACCATCGCCACCAATCAGCAAGTGGTCTGGATTGCGCGGATCAATCCACAGCGCATGGTCATCGACGTGGCGATGTTTGTTGCCGATGTTGCTCCACGTCTTGCCGCCATCGCGCGAACGCGTTGTGTAGGTATCGAGGCAATAGACAGTGTCTTCGTCGTGCGGGTCACACAGCAATTCGTTGTAGTACTGCGGGCTCGACGAGACCTTGTCGCTGACCTTGCTCCAGCTCTCGCCGCGATCGAGCGAACGGAATGTGCCGCCCTTGCCGCGCTGCGCTTCGACAATCGCGTAGAGCACATCGGGGTTCGCCGGCGAGATCGCCATGCCGATGCGCCCCATGTCGACGCTTGGCAAGCCCTTGCTGACCTTGCGCCAGGTCGCACCACCATCGGTGGTCTTGTAGATCGCTGACTCGGGACCGCCATCGATCAACGTCCATACATGGCGGCGGCGTTGGTAGGCGCTCGCGTAGGCAACGTTGGAATCGCGTGGGTCGAGGTGCACTTCATTGGCACCGGTGTCATCGCTGATCTTGAGAACATGCTGCCAGGTGGCACCGCCATCGGTGGTCTTGTAGACGCCGCGATCGCCGCCGCTGCTCCACAAGGGCCCCTGGGCGGCCACCCAGACAGTTTCGCTATCAAACGGATCAACCGCGATGCGACCGATGTGCTGACTGTCCTTGAGACCGACGTTGTCCCAACTGTTGCCGCCATCGCGCGAGCGGTAGACGCCGTCGCCCCACGAGACACTGCGCTGGCTGTTGTTCTCGCCCGAGCCAACCCAGATCGTGTGGCGATTGCTGGGATCGATCGTGACGCAGCCGATGGAGTACGACGCTTGCGACTCGAAGATCGGTTCGAAGGTGGTGCCGTTGTTGACCGTTCGCCAAACGCCACCGGAAGCGGTTGCAACAAACCAGCGCGAGTCGTCGGCTGGATCGACGGCAACATCGACGATCCGGCCAGAACACATCGCCGGACCAATCGCGCGGAACTTGAGCGCACCGAGAGTCGACGAGCTCAGTGACGTGCCGCCGGAGGCAGCATCCTGAGCAGCAAGAACACCGGCGCAGATCGCCGCAGCTACGAGAATTCTCATGGCGGCGACGATAGCGCGATGCGCGCGAATCAACGAACAGGCAAACCGCTTGGCACTGCGGCGGGGATCAGCGC
>CAXBFC010000469.1:0-6306 GCA_963974725.1 uncultured bacterium
CTCCCAGGAGCCCCCGCATGGAGGTGACCCCCGACGTCGCGAGCTTCGAGGCCGGGATCGGCAACCAAAGCGTACGCGATATGATCCACCAGCCGATCGACCCACGGCCGGAACCCCGTCATGTCCTCGCGCACGCTTCTGGGCGCACGAACCGTCGCCCGCACTTCGTAGGTTGCACGATCGGCGGCAAGCGTCTTGCCGTTGCGATCGACAATCGAACCTCGCGGCGCCGGGATCGTCTCGGTCTTCCAACCCTGGCGATCTGCGGTCTTCGCGATCAACGGCAACGACGTGCCGTCGCGACGATGGATCGTGCCCGCCTGCGCGACCTGCAACCAACCGAGCCAACCAGCTAGGAACACCGGTACGGCACCCAGCGCCCCGAAGGCAACGCGGATCCGCAACAGTTCGCCAGCCTTCATTGCACCCGCCCCTCGCGGCGTTGACCTTCGCGCTGCAACCACTGGTTGTGCATCTCTGCGAGGCGCTCGGGTGAAATCGACTGAAGCCGCTGGAACCACAGGCGATCCAGTTCCTTCTGGCGATCATTGATCGCGAGATACTGTTGCTCGACGGTGCGGCGCACGACCACGTTCTCAGCCCGGATAGCCGCTGTCCCCACAGCGAGCCCAACTGCCAACGCGAACAACAACCCTGCGATGAGCCACTTCATACTGCTATCTCCGGCTTGACCGCACAACGAAGCTTGGCACTGCGCGAACGCGGGTTCTGCTTGGCTTCGGCTGGAGTCGCGATAATCGGCTTCTTGGTAACGACGTCCATGTTCGCGCGCATCCAGTGCTTCACGAACCGGTCCTCGATGGAGTGGAACGAGATCACGGCCAAACGGCCGCCGGGCGACAGACTGTCGAGCGCAGCTTGCATGCCGCGTTCGAGCTCCCCCATCTCGTCATTGACCGCCATGCGCACTGCTTGGAACGTGCGGGTCGCAGCGTGAATCCGGCCATGCCTCTTGTTGCCGGGCAACGCGGAGACCACCAACTCGGAGAGCTGGCTGGTGCGAAGGATTGGCGTCTTGTAGCGCGTCTCGACGATGCGGCGCGCAATGCGACGGCTAAACCGCTCTTCCCCCAACTGGTAGAGCGTGTTGGCCAAGTCGACCTCAGACACTTTCGCCAACCACTGAGCTGCTGTCAGTGGTGCGTCCGCATCCATTCGCATGTCTAACGGCCCGTCGACCATGAAGGAAAACCCTCGTTCGGGTTGGTCCAACTGCAGGGAACTCACTCCCAGATCGAGGAGCACGCGATCGCATTGGGGCTGACCGGCACCCAACAGGACCTCGCGCATTCTGGCGTGAGCAGAATGGTGAAGGGAGAAACTGGCCCCGGCGCGGGCTTCCTTGGCATCCGCCAAAGCTTCCTGCGCCGCGACCAGGATCTCCCGATCACGGTCGAGTCCCACCACAACACCGTCGGGGCCGATGGCCTGCGATATCTCTACCGCATGACCACCAGCTCCAACTGTTCCATCGACGACCACGAGTCCATAGCGGAGTTCGAGGATCGACAACACAGGTTGCAGCAACACCGGCAAATGCAACGGGGGCCTATTCCCGCGGCTTTCACCGTCGTCGCCACTAGCGCTAGTGTCCGCATTCATTGCGCTACATCCCTTGGACCGCCCCACAGCAGTCGCAAAAAACGCGCCCCTTGACCGAGGGAGCGAAGACACGTCACGCCAGCCCCGCTGCGACGCCTATCGCAGCGTGACCACCTTGACCGGGTGACGATCTTCGTCACTACGGATCCGAGGTAATCGATGGAGTGGCAGAACCAACCAAGCTAGAAAAGAGCTGCTCTTCTTCGGGACTCGCTTCGGCCAGCGCCACATCCAGGACCGACGGTGACCAGAGTTCTGTAACTCGGCCGGTGCCTACCAGGGTGACGGGCTGACTAGCTGCGAGCCCCGCATACTTGAGCAATGGCTCGGGCACACGAATGCGCCGATTGCCATCAGGCACGACCTCAACGGAATGACCAAGAAAACGACGACACAGCGCTCGGTGAGCCCGGCTGCCAGGCACAGCTCGACCGATCTGGTCGACAAGTTCTTGGAACCCCTCGGAGTCATGCAGGAGCAGGCAGCGGTCAAGCCCAGCGGTGATGTGGAACTTCCACTGGCTCTTCGGAAGCTCGTCGAGGATGCGCGCCGGCAGGGTAATCCTGCCTTTGTCATCCACTCCGTGTTCCGAACTGCCAAAGTAAGTGGCCATCGTGCTGAAATCGGGTCGCGCCCTGCGCCCTTGTCACGTGGAACTCTAGCGCCGTCGAAACCACTGTCAACCACGAGCCACCACCCGTAGACCACCCTCAACCACCACTCACCCCCATCACCCCGCCGACGCCACACTCTATAGGGGCATGACTACGGTGAGAGCACCAGTCCCGGCCCCGACAAGAGATCCGGCGCGCAGAAAAAAACTGTCGACGAAGGCATCGAGTGGGCGTGGCGGTGGCGTCGCTCCAGTGGCATCGTTCGAAGAACCCTGCGAAGCACCCTTCGAAAGGCCCGTTGAACAACCGCCCGTCCGCACGACGCCGATTTGCAGGCGCCGCCGGCGGCAACCCCTGAGCCCCCCTACCATGCGCACCAACTCGCTCCTGTCGCTCCTGCTCCTAAGTTCTTTGTGCGCATGCTCTGGCAGCGAACTGGTCGGTGTGCACGTCAAGCTGGCGGCCGATGGTTCGGGTACCATCACGACCCGCGCGCTGATGCCCATCGACAAGGCAACCGACGCCGAAAACCGCTCCAAGGGGGTCAACTGGACGATTCGGGCCGGCTTGACCTCGAGCCAAGGCACCTTCTCCGAGGTCGGCACGGTCACGCTCGGCGATGGCGAAGTGACGTTCTCGCCGCAACTTGAGGGCGATCGCCACGGCATGCGGATCCACATCCAACGGGGCCCGAAGACCAAATGGATCGAGACCCTCGTCCCCGACCAGAAGATGCGCCAGGAGATGGCAAAGGCCTACGACCCGACCGGCCGCACCAAGGAGATCGGCGAAGTGCTGCGCTTCGAAGTCGCCGCCCCCGGAAACGTCATCACATCGGGCGTGCTGCCGACCGGCCGGGGCGTGCAAGCCGACCGCGACGGCAAGAAGGCGACTCTGCTGCTACCGGTGCGCACGGCAGTCGAAGATGGCGACGCGTTCGTCTGGGACATCAGCTGGCTAGGTAAGAAGTAGCAGGCCAGCAGGGCCGGCTGGCTTCGCTAGGCCAACTGGGCTCCTGGGCCAACTGGGCTCCTGGGCCAACTGGGCTGCCGGGCCACCCCGCCGTCGCTAGCGCCGCCCTCGTGGTGGAGTCCCCAGACAGTGCCGGAACTGCCGTTCGCACGGGACCTACAGCTCCCCCCTTGGAACCGGTCGCAGCTGCGCAGCCCGAGAATCTTCGAGATTCCGAGTTACGATCGAGCCGCAATTGGACCTTGTGGACATCACTATCCCCGGTCCTGACCGAACACTCGATCCAATGACTCGTCTAACTCGATTCCCTAGCGCTTTCCTCGCGGCCGCCCTCGCCCTGACCGCTTCCGGTTCTGCCATCGCGCAGATCCCCACGGTCACCATCGAGTCGAGCGAGGCAGCCCCATCGACCCCGTCCAAGCTCTGGCTGACCACAACGAAGGCACCTGTCGACGGCGCCTCTCTCAATCGCGGCCTGATCGTCACGTACGTCAGCGTGCATGATGACACCGGCTACTGGAGCAATTTCGCCAAAGGCGTGCTACCGACAACGACCTACGACGAAGCCCCCGCGGTTTGGGCGGCAGACCTCAGCAACCGCCTGGCCACGCCCGGGACGTTCGCCCTTGCCGCGTATGACACCAGTGTCAACGCGACGATCCCGGCAGCGGTGATCGCGTCCGCCATCAGCGAGATCAACAACGTCTCGTCGACCGCGCAAACCAACTACGCGCAGACCCTTGGCGGCAACTGGCCACTAACCGGCTGGGGCACCGTTGGCACGACCCCCGCCTCTCAAACCAGTTCGATGGGATGGCTGCAAGGCGCCGAAACCGCGCAAGGCGGTAACAACCTGTTCCTCACCGAGGACATCGTGCGCCACACGCTCGCTCATCAGTACCACGCCAACACCGGCTACGTGATGGAGCCAACGTCTGGCGAAATCAACAAGATGGTCGAGATGATCAAGCAAGGCTTGGCGAACTTCAGCCTGAACTGCTGCTTGGTCGAGCTGCAAACGCCGCCAGCCAACTCGGGTGGCCAGACCTACAACGTCTCGATCTCAAAGAGCAAGAGCGTCTTGCTCGCGATGAGCACCGAGATCAACCCAGACTTCTACTTCCGCGTCCCCGGCCTGCGCACGGGAACCAACATCCCGGCCTGGTGGTACATCGGCCCGTTCGCCGAGGAAGTCTGGATCGAAGCCGCCGACCCGGTTTCCGTCAACGAGACCTACTGGGTCGTCGTGCCCCAAAACACCGGTATCTACACGCTGGTGCAGGCGACCCCGACCGGCCATACCCCGAGAGGCCTCAAGTTCACGCTGCCGTTTGCGGCGGTGACGGAAATGTATGCGCTCGCCGACGGAAACCTCAACTTCCTGGATGTAGCGACCCCCGCAGGCCGGGAGCTCGCGTTCGGCGTCGTCATCAACCTCCCGACCCCTTGGTAGGGATTCGGTGCCAACCGAGGACTCAGAACTAGAACCGGTGCGTATCGAGGCAGTGCTCGAGCAATGGTTCGACGCACAGCAAGCGGGCGAGGCACCTGACCTCGAGGCACTGTGCGGCCACGACGAACGCCTGTTCGCCCGTGTCCGCGGGATGCTCGAACGCCACGATGCCCTGATGGGCGTCGAGCCGGCGACGGCAACGAAGCCCGAAGTTGCGCCGCGTCGACCACTGCCGGTCGACCGCCTTGGAGACTTCGAGCTGAAGGCACGCATCGGCTCGGGCGGCATGGGCGATGTCTACCTCGCCCGCCAGGTCTCTCTCGATCGCGAAGTCGCGGTCAAGGTCTTGCGGCAGGAGTTGGCCGACGACCCGCTACGCCGCCTGCGCTTCAAACGCGAAGCGCAACTCACCGCGGCGCTGGATCACCCGCACATCGTGCCCGTCTACGGCACCGGCGAGGAAGCTGGCCACGTGTTCCTGGTCATGAAGCTGCTGCCGGGCGTGACGCTGGATCGCTTGCCAACGGCATCGACACCGCAGCACGCCGCGGCCTTGGGCGCGCAAGTCGCCCGCGCGCTCCACGCCGCGCACGAAGTTGGCATCGTGCACCGCGACATCAAGCCAGCGAACATCCAAGTCGACGGCGATCGCGCCTACGTGCTGGACTTTGGCCTAGCCCGTGGCCGAGTCGACCTCACCCTGACGACCGAGGGCCAGGCACCCGGAACCCTCGCCTACATGCCGCCGGAGCAATTGCGCGGCGGCGCGACGGCACTGGACCCGCGCGGCGATGTCTATTCGCTCGGCGCCACGATCTACCAATGCCTTGCCGGTCGCGCGCCGTTCCATGACGAGACGCCACAGATGCTCGTGCGGCAGATCCTGGTACATGACCCAGAGCCACTGCCGCTTGAGACCGGTGACCGCGACCTCGACACGATCGTGCGCCGCGCGATGGACAAGGACCCAGCGCGCAGGTTCCCCAACGCCCTGGAGTTCGCCGAAGACCTCGAGCGCTACTGCCAGGGCCTGCCGATCCAATCCCGGCCACCGAGCACGATCACGCGCATCATCAAGCTGGCGCGGCGGCATCGCGTCAAGACCGCGACCCTGTTGACGAGTGTGCTCGCCGCCACCTTGCTGGCGGTGCAACTGTGGCGCTACGAACTGCGCAATGCCGAAGAACTCGAACGCCAATTCACGGCGGTAGAACAACTGATCGACACCGACCGCCCAGCGCCAGCGCTACAGCGCCTGCGCGAACTGCGAGACAACGCAACCGCAGTGGCAGACGAGCGATTCCAAGACTCGGAACACTACGCCACGTCGATGCTGCGGCGCGACATGCTGCTCGACCGGATCCAGCTCGACACGAGCTACCGCCGCACAGTTCGCGACCAACGCATCGACGCGCAACTGAAGGACGCCCATGCGAAGGTGCGATCGCAACCTCGCACGATAGTCGTCGAACTGTTCCTGGCGCACTATGCGAACGATGCGCACGCCGTGACGCAACTCGCCAACAAGCTGGAGCAGACCAAGAGCTTCCCGCGACTCCTGCTGACCGTGGCCGCGATTGGCGACCAACGAGACCCCGTCGAGGCACTGCAATCGGCTCCGGCAACGGCGCAGTCGAGCGTCGA
>CAXBFC010000470.1:0-6296 GCA_963974725.1 uncultured bacterium
GATGGTCCGCCTGAAGCCGAAGTGGAAGGACGAGAGCTACGTTGACTTGCGCTGGATGGCCAACGGCGAACTGCGCGTGCTGCGTCGCGACCGCATGCTTCGCAACATCGAGTACGGCATCGCCAACCCCGAGACCGGCGAGTTCAAGGTACTGTTCTCCGAGAGCCTCGAGAAAGCCCACATGGCAACGCAGAGCCTGCGTTATCTCGATGATCGCAACGAGATGATCTGGTGGTCCGAGCGCAGCGGCTGGGGTCACTACTACCTCTACGACACCAACGGCAAGCTGAAGAACGCGATCACGCGGGGCCGTTTCCGTGCCAGCAGTATCGTCGATGTCGACGAAGAGAAGGGCCTGATGTGGTTCCGCGGCAACGCCCGCGAGAAGGGTGAGAACGTCTACTACGAGCACCTCTACCGAGTGCGCCTGGACGGAGGCGACTTGACCTTGCTCGATGAAGGCGATGCGACCCACCGTTCGCAGCTATCCAAGTCGCGCAAGTTCGTCGTCGACAACTGCTCGCGAACCGACAAGGCACCCGTCTCCGTGCTTCGCGACGGCGAAGGCAACCTGGTGATGCAGCTCGAAGAATCGGACACGGAGCAGCTCAAGCAACTTGGCTGGCGCCCGCCGCAGCGCTTTGTCGTCAAGGCGGCTGATGGCACCACGGATCTCTACGGCAACATGTGGAAGCCGTTCGATTTCGACGAGACCAAGAAGTATCCGCTGATCGTGCACGTCTACCCCGGCCCCCAAACCGAAGGCGTCACGCACACGTTCGCGACTACAGGCCGCCTCCAAGAACTGGCTCAGGTTGGCTTCATCGTCATCCAGGTTGGCCACCGCGGCGGCACGCCGACGCGCTCGAAGGCCTACGGCAGCTACGGCTACTTCAACATGCGTGACTACCCGTTGGAGGACAAGAAGACGGCGATCGAGCAACTGGCTGCGCGCCACGAATTCATCGACATCGACCGCATCGGCATTTTCGGCCACTCAGGCGGCGGCTTCCTGACGGCCACGGCACTGCTGAAGAAGCCCTACAACCAGTTCTTCAAGGTTGGCGTTTCGACTGCCGGCAACCACGACAACAACATCTACAACAACTCCTGGTCCGAGCGCTACCACGGCCTGAAGGAGGCCAAGGAAAAGGCCAAGACGACCAAGAAGGCGGGCACCGAGACCAAGGGCACGAGCAAGAAGGACACGGACAAGGACTCCGGCAAGAAGGATTCCGACAAGTCCAAGTCGACCAAGAAGTCCGACAAGAAGGTCTCCGACGCCGACGTCAAAAAGAAGGACGGCAAAGTCGTCGACGCCAAGACCGAGCAAGGCAAAAAGGGCGACAAGAAGAAGACCGAGAAGGTCAACGAGAACGATGCCGTCGAGAAGAAGACCAAGTTCGACATCAAGGTTGCCACAACGTGGGAGCTCGCCGAAAACCTCGAGGGCAAGCTGCTCCTCGTGCACGGCGAGATCGACAACAACGTGCACCCAGCCGGCACGATGCGATTGGTCAACGCCCTGATCAAAGCGAACAAGCGCTTCGACATGCTGATCATCCCCAACGCACGCCACAGCTTCGGCGCAGCGACCGACTACATGAAGCATCGCACCTGGGAGTACTTCGCCGAACACCTCCTGGGCGATCGCCAAGCCGGCGCCAACGTCGGCGACAAGTCGAAGGCCCACTCCCGCTAGCAGAACCTGCGTACCGTACCCGGTTCAAACCACAGATCCGCGCATGCGCGGATCTGTGGTTTGAACCGATTATGGCACGCAGGTTACTTCTTGCTCTACTGCGAGACTGGTTGGCTGCGCAGGCGGTCGGCGAGCATGTGGCAGCTGACTACTACGGTGATGATGGCCGCTGCGGGGAAGAACCAGAGGTGCCAGGCGCCGATCGCTGCTTGCTCGCTGCCTTGACGCAGCATCGTGCCCCATGAGCTCTCGGCGCTGGGGCCGACGCCGAGGAAGGACAGCGTCGACTCGGCCACGATGGCGGAGGCCATGCAGAACGCGGCGGTCACGCCAATGGCGCTGATCACCTGTGGCATCAGATGGCCTACGAGAATGCGCCAGGTCGAGATCCCCAGCCCACGCGCAACGAGCACGAAGTCTCGTTCGCGTAGGGACAACATCTCGCCCCGAACGATGCGCGCGAAGCTTATCCAGAATCGCAACACCATCACGATCACCAAGGCCAACCAAGAGCTGCCGAAGAACGCGGACGCGAACAGCAAGAACAGCAGAGTCGGAAAGCACAAGAACAGTTCGATGAAGCGCTGCACGACCACGTCGACGATGCCGCGCGCAAGGCCAGCCCATGCGCCTAGCAGGGTGCCAAGGAACGCCGCCAATAACACCGACGGCAGGCCAAGGCTTACCGCCGTGCCGGCACCGTGCACGACTCGCGCCAAAACGTCGCGGCCAGTGTCGTCATTGCCAAACGGATGTGCCCACGATGGCTCGCCGTAGAACAAGGAGGCATCGGTCTCGAGCGGACCGTAGGGACGCAGCGGCATCCACGCCCAGTCTTCATCCTGGCCACCGAGACGTGACCACCATTGCTTCCAGCTGAGGTCTTGTGGCCCCGGTGGAGCGTCGCCGACAAGATCCGCAAACGCCGGGAAGCTGTAACTGCCATCGACTTTGGCAACCAACGGAACATCGTTGGCGATCACCGGAGCAAACACGCCCATGATCAGCGTGATCGCGACGAACGTCCACGGCAACCATCGCAGCAGCGCGCTCTGCTTGCGGCGCGCAGCCTTCCTAGGCTTGAGAACTGGCGCGGTGTTCGCCGTGATTGCCCCAGCCGTGTTGGTGCGAACCGCACTCAATCCGTCAACCTCACGCGCGCATCCACGAGTCGATGCAGCAAGTCGGAAACCAGCAGCGCCACCAAGGTGACCGTCGACGTCAACAACACCAGCGCCATCACGACTGCCTGATCCTGTCCGAGAACCGCAAGGAACGCCAAGTGGCCAAGTCCATCGAGAGAGAACAGGTTTTCCACGATGATCGATCCTCCGACCAACATCGGCAACAAGCCTCCAGCAAGCGTGGCGACGGGCACGGCACCATGGCGGAGCAGACGTCGACTCACGGTCTTTGGCTCAACGCCAAGCGCGAGCAAGTTGGTGACAAACGGTGCGGCCGACGCGCGCGCAACTGCATCGCGAACGAACCGCGTCACCATCACCATCGGCGCGATGGACATGACCAGAATCGGGAGGGTCAGGTGCCAGGCAAAGTCGAGCAACTGCCACAAGAACGTCCACTGATCCGAGCCAATCGACCGCAAGGATCCCGCCGGAAACCATTGCACCCACACAACACTGAAGGTCAGCAGCAGCAGCGTCGCCAACAAGAACTCAGGTATGCCGATGGCGCACAGCATCACTGCCGACCAAAACCGCTCGCGGTTGCGACCAACTCGCCGGCCCAACCAAACACCAATCGGCAAACCCAGCAACAGCGCCAGCAACAGACTGATGCCCCCGAGCAACATCGTCACCGGCAGCGCTTCGGCCAACCGTCGCCACAACGCCGCGTGATCTTCGCCAGGCCCAGCCAACCGCAATGTCAACGCATTGCCGATCCACGCCGAATAGCGCCGCCACAGCGGCAACGGCTCGCCGGTTGCGGGGTCGTCCATCCCGTAGTGGACACGCAGCTTCTTGATCGACTCGTTGCGATGCGCGACATCGACATAGGAGTTCGATTGCCCTGCCTTCATCACTTCGATCTCGGCGCGATCGACAGGCGCGCAATCGAGCACGAAGAACGTGACGAACGTGACGCCAAGCAGCGTCACCAACAACCACAGCAAACGAATCAGGAACCAACGACCCATGCAACTCAGGCAGCCAGAATGACGGCAAGGATCGCCTCGCGCGTATCCAACCAGCACTTCCATGGATCGCAGCCACGATGGTGCTCAAGCGTCAGAATCGGAAGGCCCAACGTACGGCCAATCCACGAACCGAGTGAACCGGGCGTCGGAGCAATGCGATCGGACGGCTTGACGCGATAGCCCGAATGCTCACTAAACAGTTCCGCATGTCGCACGGCCGGTCCATCGAAATTGATGAAGTGGTCGTCGCGCCAACTGTGGGCAACGATGACCAAGTGCGGCCGCTCGGCACGAACCAGATCATGCAGCGCTTTCGACTCGGGTTGGTCGAGCGGGCGCTGGCCAAACGCTGGCCCTGCCAAGAAGTTGCTTGCCGGGTAGTTGCGATTGAGATCGATGCCCTCGGCGTTGCCGCGCCGGTTGTGCGCAGTGCCATCCGGATTGATGTCTTCGAGAATCGTCAGGGTCACCTGACCGAGCGCGCCAGGCACGCGCGACAGCGCTGCCGGCAACTCCGCGGTCGACACTGAGCCTTCGCGCTCGTTGCCGTGAATGCCACCGATCCAGATCACGCGCCGCGGTCCGTTGCCAATCCGACGAATGCGCAGGGGCCGCCCTTGATGGCTATGCCCAATGACCTGCCACGGACCATCCCGGAGCGACCGGTTGGCCGACGCATCGGCAGCCGAGCCCGACTTGTCCCACTCGGGATGCAAAGGGTGAAAGCCCACACATCCTGTCAGCAAGATTACCACTGCAATTGCCCACCGCATGGGCGTCAAAGATACCGGACTTCACCACCGGAGCCATCATGACGATGCATGCATCACGCCAGATCGACGTATCGCCATGCACTGTCCCGCCCTCATCGCCAGCATCGACGCCATGTTCAACCTCACGGGGTTGCTGGTGCGGGCTTTCGTCTACTCTCTGCTCGGGCAGCTTGCCGGCCACAGTGATGCTGCGGCCATGGTGCTCGCCGGAACGTTCGTTGGTGATGCGATATCGAGCGTGATCCACGTGTTCTGGGATGAGGCCGGACACACCTCCGAGACGATTGCCGAACTGGTGCTACTGCTGATCGTGTTCTTGTGGTTTGGCAGCGATATGACGTGGCCCGCAATCCTCACGGCGTCCGCGATGCCATTCTGGGTCGTGGTGGTGGGCGTCACGGCCCTGCGCCTGCGACGAGGCATGCTGAAACCGGTCGGACTAGACGACCACAGCTGGCAGTAAGCCTTGAGCGAACAATAAATTACGAGGATGTGCGTACGGTGCCTGGACAAAAAAACACATCCTCGCGCGCCGCGCGAGGATGTGTTTTTTTGTCCAGGCACCGTACGCACATCTAGATGCCGTGGCGGCAGGGGTCATCCGGATCGATGACGAAGTTGGCAAAACTCGTGATCCATGCCGAACCGGTGATTTCGGGGATGATTGCCGGGAACTTGCCGACGGTGGTTTCTTCGACAACGCGAGCTTCGAAGCGCGTGCCTAGCACACTCTCACTATCGAAACGTTCGCCCTTCTTGAGTTCTCCCTTGGCGTGCAAGACGGCCAACTTGGCGGACGTGCCCGTGCCACATGGTGACCGGTCGTAGGCCGTTCCGGGGCACAACGTCAGGGCGCGCGCGCCGTGATGTTCGCCATCGAGAGGCACGAACAACTTGACGTGGTCGATGATCTCTTCTTCGCCGCTGTCGGGATGCACCCCGCGCACGCCGTCACGCACCATCGCCTCGCGAATCGCTGTCGCCGCCTGCATCAACACCGGCAAGTGGGTCTTCTCGACCATCAGCCCAAGTTGTTCGGCTTCAACGAACGCAAACCAGTTGCCGCCGTACGCGATGTCCGCCGCAACCTTGCCGAAGCCGTGCACGTCCACGACGACCCGCTGGCGATACAAGAACGACGGCACGTTGGTGATCGTCACACTCGTCGGCCGGCCACCCGCAACGGCAACACGGCACTTCACCAAGCCGACCGGGGTATCGAGCGTCAGGTTCGTGACCGGCTCCACCGCCGGTACCAACCCCATCGCAACGGCCGTGGTCGCCAAGCCAATCGCGCCGTGGCCACACATCCCGAGGTAGCCGGCGTCATTGGCGAACACGACTCCAAGATCGGCATCCTCGTGCGTCGGCGGCAACAAGTAGGCGAGGATGATCGCATCGTGCCCACGCGGCTCGAGCACTAACGAACGACGAATGGGGTCGTGCGAACGACGCAACTCATCGCGCTTGTCGGCCATCGTGGCACCCCGAATCATCGGAAGCCCACCAGTAATGACACGCGTCGGTTCCGCAGCCGTATGCGAATCCACCGCCTGAATCACCTGCGAGAACTGCAGCATTCACGCATCATGCCGGTGAACCGAGGAAGTGCGTACGGTGCCTGGACAAAAAAACACATCCTCGCGCGCCGCGCGAGGATGTG
>CAXBFC010000471.1:0-6223 GCA_963974725.1 uncultured bacterium
TCGGCCCGCGATCGGCAGGCGATTGGAGGCGTGGTTGGTGCGGAAGATCGAGTCCGTCGGGTTTGCGTTGGCGACGAACGTGCGCAGCTCACGCAGCGTCGTTGGAATGTCGGGCATCGTGGATAGACCCTTCTCCTCGGCGCGCGCGATCGGTGTGCCCGGCACAACGGTCAGCGTCAGTGCCGACAAGAAGCGCGGGTTCATCGCCGTCGCCAACTCTGCGGATGCGAGTGCGTGTTCTTGGCTGCGTTCGATGCCGCCGGCGCCGAGTAGGAAGATCACCGACGTCTTCATGCCCGCGGTGTGCGCCCGCTGGGCTGCTTCGACATGGTCTGCTGCCGTGCTGCCCTTGGCGATGCGTTTCAGTGTCGGGTCATCGCCGCTCTCCGGGCCGATGTAGAGCTGGGTTAGACCCAACTCGCACAGCTCGGTCATCTCGGCTTCGGTCTTCTCGAGGATGTTGCTCGCCATCGCGTAGCAAGACACCCGTCGCAGCGATGGGAAGGCGGCTTTGCACGCTGCGAGGATCGTGCGCCACGACGCCATGTCGAGGATCAGCGCGTCGCCATCGGCGACGAAGACCTTCTGAATGTCCGCGCCGTAGGTCGCACCCGCCAGCTGGATGTCGGCGAGCACGTCGTCGATCGCACGCACCGAGAATTGCTTCTCGCGGTACATGTCGCAGTATGTGCACTTGTTCCAGCTGCAGCCGATCGTCGCCTGCAGGATGTAGGCGTCGGCTTCGCTCGGCGGTCGGTAGATCTTGCCTTCGTAGCGCATGCGACTACTTGCGGCCACTCCAGCGCAGCATCTGGTCGGCGAGGTTGCGGCAGTGCACCGTCTTGACGTCGACCACCTTGCCGCTCGCATCCTTGACCAGTTGCAGCTCGGGTTGCACGAAGCCGGTGACCGACGGCAGGTTGAGTTTTTCGATGCGGGTGATCACTTCCTGGTGCAGCGTCGGGTCGATCTTGATGCCGTATTTCTCGACCAGCGCCTTGCCGGCCTTGAAGTCGCCTTCGGCCTTGATGCGCATCAGCTCGGCCAGCAGCTTGCCGCTGCCTTCGCGGAACTTTTGGGCCGAGTCGACCACGTAGAAGGTGCGGCCGTCCTTCTTCTCGACGTGCACGCCACCATCGTTGTCGAGCAGCCACAGCACGATCATCTGGCGGTTGCGCATGTGGTCCTCTTCGACGCGTTCGCCGAGCGGCACGCGGCGCAGTTGCACCAGCGCGTTGCGCGCGTAGGCCTCGTATTTGGCCAGCACGGCCTCGTCATTCGGAACGAAGCCGAGGTCCTTCATCTTTTGGTCGGCAATCCAGTAGAGGCCGACCAGGTCGGCGCGGCCTTCTTCGAGCGTGCTGTAGAACAGGCCGAGGCGCTGCGCCGGGTTCTTGATCTCGGGCATCAGTTGGCCCGACGCGTGGCCGACGACTTCGTGCAGGTTGGTGTGCATGTCGTCCATCGCCGCCGAGTAGAGGCGCGCGCGGGCCTCTTCTTCGGGTGTGAACGAGAACTCGCCGAGGCTGCCGGACGCCTTCACGAAGTTGTAGGTCTCGACGACGTTGGCGAGGTTGACCGACTTGCTGCCGTATTGCTCGCGCACATCGGCTTCGTTCGGCAGGTTGATGCCGATCGGGGTGATCGGGCCACTGTCGCCGGTCTCGGTGACGACCGAAATGGCGCGCGCCGAGATACCCTTGACGTCGGCCTTCTTGAACTTCTCTTCCCACGGCATGCGCGCTTCAAACCACGGCGCCTCGAGCGCGAGCTTGGCGATGTTGCGCGTCTTGATTTCGTCGCGGAAGCTGATGACCGATTCCCACGAACCCTTCATGCCACGCGCATCGACGTAGACTTCGATGAAGCCGAGGATGAAATCGATGGTCGAGTCGTTGTCCTGCACCCACGCGATGTTGAACTCGCGCCAGTCGTCCATGCTGCCGGTCTGGTTGTAGCGAATCAGCTTGCGAATCGCCTTCTTGGTCGGCTCCGGCGCGTACGGTAGCGCTTTGTTTAGCTCGACGTTGATGGCGCGGATTTCCTCGGCGTAGCGGCCGGGTGGGATGCTCTTGCCATCGCCACAGCGGTAGACCTCTTCGATCAACTTGCCGTCGCGCTTGACCAGGCGGGAGTTGAGGCCGTTTTTCTCGACGAAGCCTTCGAGGTCGGCCGTGGTGACGCCGGAGTAGAGGTTGTTGCAACTCGCAGCGATCGGATCGTTGCCGTGCTCGGTGCTTTTGTTGGTCACCGACACGAACGTGTTCGGGTCGGTCATGATCTGCCAAGCGTGCTCAAGGTTGCGCATCGGCGCGAGTTGCTTGGCGGTCAACTCGTGACCTGCTCTCTGAGCCACCGCGCAGGCGTCGGCGAACTGCTTGATGGTCAGGCGCAGCGGCACCTTCTTGGTGGTCAGGTTGTCGTGGATGCCGGAGTGCACCCAGAACAGCTTGCAGTAGCGCGTGATCTCTTCGTTGACGTCGGCCGGCAGTTGGTCGCGAACCAGCCATAGGGATTCGAGCACCCAGCGCAAACCGAGCGTGTACTCAAAGCGTTGGTCGAGGTAGATGTCGCGGCCGGCGATTGCAGCCTGCGACAAGTGGTAGGCCAACATCTTGTCATCGTGGCTCAGCGCCTCGAAGCCGTCGGCATACAACTGCACAATGACCGTGTTGTCGACGCGGTCGAGTTGGTACTCGCGAACAGCGGGAGCAGAGTTGCACGCGGCAACCAGCAGCAGGGTGGCCAGGGACAGTCGGGGCGTTGGCTTCTTCATGGCAAGGTTCTCGAAAACGGGCGCGGCAGCATACCCGGCCGTGCAGTGAGATCCCGCTCTGCCTCAGGTAGTCGTGCAGTTGCGCGTTTGCGCAGTTGCTCATTGGGGCCGGTGTGGCAGGAAGGCTAAGGTGCGCGGATGACCGAACCTGCGGATCTGCTCGTCGTCGATGAGCTGCGCTATGCCTACGGTGAGCGGGTGGCGGTGAAGTCCGCCAGCTTGACCTGTCGGCGTGGGGAGATTCTGGGCCTGCTCGGACCGAATGGGGCGGGCAAGACGACGCTGTTGTCCTGTGTGGCCGGACTGTTGTCGGGCTTCGAGGGCAAGTTGACGTTCGACGGGAAGCCGTTCACTCCGGCCGATGATTCGGGTGGCCGTGCCCGGCTTGGTTTGGTGCCGCAAGAGTTGGCGCTTTATGCCGACATGACGGCCACGGAAAACCTCGAGTTCTTCGCGCGCATGCAAGGCGTCGCGGCCGCCGACACTGCGGCTGCGGTGCAACGCGGGCTCGAACTCGCTGGGTTGCTCGATCGTGCCGACGATCGCGTGTCGACCTATTCGGGCGGCATGAAGCGTCGCCTCAATCTGGCGGTCGGGGATCTGCACAATCCCGACCTGCTGCTGCTCGATGAGCCGACGACCGGGGTGGATCCTCAGTCGCGCAACCATCTGTTCGAATGCCTGCAGCGGCTTCGCGAGAGCGGTCGAACCATGATCTACACATCGCACTACATGGAAGAAGTGCAGCGTTTGTGTGACCGCATCGTCATCGTCAATGAAGGCGTGGTCATCGGGGTCGGCACGACAGCAGAGCTCTGCAAGCTTGCAGGCTCCGAAGAAGGCAACCTCGAACAGGCCTTCCTGGCCATGACGGGCCGTTCGCTGAGGGATGAATCATGAACACCTGGTCCGCCGCTGTTCTGATCGCGCGCAAAGACTTCAGCCTCTACCGGCGGGACCGCACTGGGCTGTTGCTCGGCTTGCTGTTGCCGATTGTTTTGGTTGCCGTGTTTGGTGCGGTGATGAAGTTCGCGTTTGGTGGCGAGGGCGGCATGCCGCGGGTCACTATTTGGGTGTGTGACCAAGACGATAGCGCTACGAGCCAGAAGTTCGTGCAGGCGCTGCGTCAGGTATCGATGCTGCGCGTGCTGCCAAAAGCCGGCCAGGAGCCGAGAACCGCCGAGCAGCTGCGCCAGATGGTTCGGGATGGTGAGGCGCACCACGCCCTGATCGTTGGCAAAGGCTTCGGCGAAGCCCTCGCCAACGCGACCGAGCCACAGTTGACGGTCGTTCGCGATCCGGGCCGAGCGATGGAAGTGCGCGTCGTCGGCATCGGCTTGATGCAGGCCATGATGTCGGCCGGCGATGGCAACAGCATGGGCTGGATGCTGGGCAGCATGATGCGGCGCAATGGCATGAGCGAAGCTGGCGTCGCGCGCATGCGTTCGGGCATGGAAGTCGTGCAAGGTATCATTGGCATGTTCGCAAGCGGCAGTGATCCCGAGTTGCGCGCGCCGGACGCCAAGAGCGAGGACGTCAAGAACATCGATATGTCGTCGATGTTCGAGCAGCTGGTGCCGGTGACCAACGAGGATGTCTCGCCGCCAGCCCGCCCCAAGAACCTCGCCTACCAGTTGGCTCAGAGTGTCGCGGGCATGACGGTGATGATGTTGATGTTCGGCCTGATGGCTTGCAGCAGCATGTTGCTGGTCGAACGCGATCAGGGCACGTTGCGGCGGCTGCTGGTCAGTCGCGCCCCGCGCCATGCGTTGTTGCTGGGCAAGTTCTTGTTCTGCTTCATCGTGGGCATGATCCAGCTGATCGTGCTGTTTGCCTTCGGCGAGGTCATCTTCTCGATCGGCGCTTTCCGCGACCCGCTAACTTTGTTGGCGCTGGCCGTTACGTGGTCCGCCGCCGCGACCAGCTTCGGCATCTTGATTTCGGTTTGGGCCAAGACGACCAAGCAGGCCGAAGGCTTGTCGACCTTGTTGATCCTGGTGATGGCCGCACTCGGCGGCTGCTGGTTCCCCATTCAGATGGCCCAGTTGCCGTGGTATGGCGAAGCGATCACTCGCTCGACACTGACGTTTTGGGCGATGGAAGGCTTCCAGGGCATGTTCTGGCATCAGAAGTCGTGGACCGACCCGGTGATGTTGCGCGCCATGGCTGTGCAATGGGGGTTTGTCGTGATTGCTGCCGCGTTGTCCTGGCGGCTTTGGCGGCGACGCTTCGTCGGCACGTAGCGGCCCGGCCGAAACGCCGCGCCTAACACCTGCGGTGATCTCGCCGCACGTGGCGGCCCACGAGAGCCTCGCCGAATCTACCAATTCGCCTGCGCTCTCGCGCACCACCACGAACCGTGATTCCATCCAGACGCGAAGCACGCTGCGTTCCGATCGCACCTCTAGTCGCAGCTGCGACAGTATTCGCAGCGCGGCAACTGTCGTAGTTGCGGCAGAAACAGTGCGAATGGCTTCATGCTCGGCGGCTGGGCGCGCGAGGTTTTGGATATGCTCGCGCGCGACACCTTAACCAGAACCCCCTCATTGGAGATTGCCACCGTGCTGCGAATCACCCTTCTACCTCTTCTCGTCACACCACTGCTCGTTGCACCACTGGCTGCGCAGTGGTCGCAAGTCACTACCGCCACCAACCCCGGCCAGGTCCGCGATGGCGCGATGGCGTTCCACAACAACAGTGGCAACACCGTGCTGTTTGGCGGCTGGCCAGCGCTGAGTGATACGTGGGTCTACGACGGCGCCAACTGGAGCAACGCCTCGCCCGCAACGACGCCTCCCGGTCGTAGTGAAACGGCCATGGCTTCGGACTTCGTTCGCGGCGTCGTCGTGATGTTTGGTGGAGTCGGCGCGATGTCCGATACCTGGGAGTGGGATGGCACGGACTGGACCAACATGGCGCCAGCCGTCAGTCCGCCGGGACGTCAAGGCCACGTCATGGCCTACGACTCGGCGCGCGGCGTGACCGTTCTCTTCGGTGGCACCGCGAATCCGAACACGCCGTCTGAGTTCTCCGACACTTGGGAGTGGGATGGAGCGACGTGGACACAGGTCACAACGGCCAACGCACCATTCGAGACGGCTTACTCGTGCATGTGCTACGACTCGGCTCGCA
Source organism: uncultured bacterium (assembly GCA_963974725.1). Classification (GTDB taxonomy): domain Bacteria; phylum Planctomycetota; class UBA1135; order UBA1135; family UBA2386. The sequence goes on from CAXBFC010000471.1 coordinate 5,909, forward strand.
GCGTCTGCGTATTGACCGGTGGCACAAGCTTGTTTGGTGCTCCCGATCAATCGACGTGGGAATACGACGGCGTCAACTGGGTCAACCGGACCGCTGCAGTCGGTCCGGCCCCGAGTGCGACTCCGGGTCTCGGTGTGCAGAACGCCAAGATCGTCTTCGATACCACCCGCGGCGTTTCGATGCTGTATGGCGGTCGCACGCCGAACGGCACGTTCTCAACCGATACGTTTGAATACGACGGCAGTGCCTGGTCGATTGTGGCCAGTGGCACGCCGAGTTCGCGCACGCGCAACATGATGTCGTTCGACATGGCTC
>CAXBFC010000472.1:0-6209 GCA_963974725.1 uncultured bacterium
ACGGAATCGGCCGTGACGGCATCGGCGTCAACACCGACTCGCCGGTGGTCGCCCAAGAGCAGTTGACGCTACAAGCCGCAATGGGGGTTCGCCTCGGCCTGCCGCACGAATGGGCCCTGCGTGCCCTGACGATCAACGCCGCCCGCTTCGTCGGCATCGACCACCGCGTCGGTTCGCTCGAAGTTGGCAAGGACGCCGACCTCGGCATCTGGAACGGCGACCCAGTCGATCCGCGCTCGCACGTTCGCAAACTCGTCGTCAACGGCAAGATCTGCTACACGCGCGATCCGAACCGCCCTATGTGGTAACGGCGCCCCGCTTCAGCCAAACGTCCGCCGCTCGACGAAGCCTTCCTCACGTGCGACTTACGATCCCATCCTTGCTGACCATATGCGCGCTGGCTGCTGCCAGCGCGTCCGTGCACGCACAGGTAGTGAGGAACACAGCGGGCACCAACAAGCCTGGTATCGAGAATCATGAGGCCGCGCCGATCACGGCGCACCTCGCCCGCCGCCTACTGCCAGCAGACCGCGCCCCGATCGACGGCGCGGTATTGATCGAACAAGCGGGCCGCATCCTCGCGGTCGGCCCGCGCCAGACGACGGCGATCCCACCGGGAGCAACCGTCGTCGACCACGGCGACAACTGGCTGTCGCCCGGATTCGTCGACTTGCACCACCACGTCAGCAGTGGCGGTGGCAACGACATCAATGACATGACGATGCCGTTGAACGCGCAGATGCGCACGTTCGACGTCGTCAAGCCGTCCGCACGCGACATCCAACGATGCGCAGCCGGCGGGGTCACCACGACCCTGTTCATCCCCGGCAGCGGCACCTACATCTCGGGATTCGGCGCGCTGCTCAAGATGCGCGGCGGTGGCACGCTCGAGGCAATGATCATCAAAGAACTCGGTGCGATGAAGGTCGCGCAGGGGTTCAACCCGGAACGTCGTTCGGGCGACCTTGGCGAAACCCGCATGGGCAGCAGTGCCCTGCTGATCGAGCGACTAGACCTAGGCCGCGACTACGCCAAGGCGTGGCGCGAGCACGCAGCTGGCAACGGTCCCAAACCCAAACTGCAACCGGCACTCGAACAGCTCCGCAAAGTGTTCGACCACGAAGTGCCGGTGATCATCCACACTGCTGGCCTGCGCGACTGTCTGGCGACGGCGCGTATGTTCCAAGAGCGCTATGCCGTGCGCATGATCCTGTCGCATGGATCGTTCGACGGCTGGATCGCCGCGGAGCCGTTGGCCAAGAAGAAGACGCCGCTCAACCTGGGGCCGCGCATGTATCAGTTCGGCCGCTACGGCGAGATGATGGGCATGTGCCAGGCGTTCTGGGATGCAGGTTGCACCAACATGTCGATCAACACCGACGCACCGGTGATCCCAGCCGAAGAGCTGCAGATCCAAGCGGCGATGGCGGTCCGGCTCGGCCTTCCCTATGAGGCTGCACTCGCAGCGCTCACCATAGTTCCAGCGCGCCAGATCGGTCTCGAAGACCGCGTCGGCTCGCTCACCGTCGGCAAGGACGCCGACTTTTTGGTCACCGCGGGCGATCCACTCGATCCGCGCGTGCCACCTTCGAAGGTCTACATCGAAGGTCAATTGATTCACCGACTCGGAGACGTGCGATGAGCATGCGCAATACGAACACACTTTTGATTCTCTCGGCCCTGGCAGCACTGACCTGCGCCACGACCACCGCCACCGCACAAAGTGCACGCCCTACCGCGTTCACCAATGCGCGCATCCATACCGTCAGTGGCGAGACGATTGAAAACGGCACGCTGGTCATCAAGAACGGCAAGATCGAAGCCGTCGGCAAGGACGTGGTCGTTCCTGCCGGCGCCAAGGTCGTGGACGCGACTGGCAAGACGATCATGCCTGGCTTGGTCAGTGCCTGGTCCGCCGCCGGACTGCGTCCGCCGACGGTTCGCAGCAACACGCCGCAACGTGGTGGTCGCGGGCGCCGCTTCCGCCCGACCTCAAGGGGCAGCAGTGGCAGCACCAGCAGCAAGGCGGCGACCAAGGTCATCGACGGCATGTATGCGCGGCAGCCGATCTTCGGCCAACTGCTTGAGGTCGGCGTTACGTCGCTCGCGCTAACGCCACAAGGCAGCGGCTTCCCGGGCCTCGGCGCGGTGCTCAACCCCGCCGGCAAGAGCCGCGACGAACTGTCGCTCAACGACGAAGCGTTCGTGCAGATCGGCATGCAGCGCAGCGCCGGTGGCAAGAAGGTGCTGAAGGATATGTTCGAGAAGGCCAAGAAGGCCGTCGAAGAACGCGAGAAGCCGCCGGCACCGAAGGAGCCCGCGAAGAAGCCCGAAGCAAAGCCTGCTGGCAAGCCGGCAGAAGTGAAGCCCACTGGCAAGCCGGCGGAGAAGCCCAAGGACGGCAAGGAGCCGCCGAAGCCAGCTCCGAAGCCGACGCCAAAGCCCGCCCCGAAGGAAAGCGAGAAGAAGCAGGATCCGAAGAAGCCGGCAACGCCGCCGAAGAAAACTCCGCCCAAGAAGCCGAAGGATCCGAACGTTGAAGTGCTCGCCGACCTGCTGCAAGGCAAGCGTCGTGCGATCCTGCAAATCGCTTCGGCCGCCGACTTGCTGCACTGGCGCACCGCCGTCGACGATGACGTCAAGTTCCCACGCATGGTTGCCGTGCTGCGTCACGACAGCAACTCGGGCACCATCGACATGGTCACCGAGCACTTGAAGAAGTGGGAATGCTCGGTGCTGCTGCCGCCGTCCTTGAGCACGTTGCCGCGCACCCAACACCTGACCCACCCCGCCAAGAAGCTGCACGATGCCGGTATCGAAATCGGCTTCGCCATCGGCGAGTCGCCAGCCGCGGTGCGCAACATCTTCTTCAGCCTGATGGAACTGGTGCGCTCGGGCCTGCCGGCCGACGTCGCGATCAAGGCCGTCACCCAAGTCCCCGCCAAGGCGCTCGGCATCGACAAGCGCACTGGCACGATCGAAGTCGGCAAGGACGCCGACCTGCTGCTGTTCTCGGGCGACCCGCTGTCGCCAGTCGGCAAGCTCGAACAGGTTTGGCTGCGTGGCAGCCGCGTGGAGAGCAAGAAGTAGTCGCGCTCTCCCGCTGATCCCCAAGCACCCCAACCGCACAACCCAATCCATTCCATGCGAACTCCAACCCTGTTCGTCCTCTCACTGGCTCTTCTCACTGCGCTCGACCTGCCCGGTCAAGGCCGTCGCCGCGGTCGCCCGACTCGCGCCACACCGACGCCAACGGCAGCCCCCGAGCCCAAGCAAGAAGAGAAGAAGAAGGAGCCCAAGAAGTACACTGCCATCGTTGGCGGCGACGTCTACCTCGGCACCGGCCAACGCCTGACCGGCGCAACCGTGCTGATCGCCGACGATAAGATCGACAAGGTTGGCCACAACCTGGAGCTGCCCGAGGGCACGACGATCATCGACGCGAAGGGCAAGACCGTCAGCCCGGGCTTCGTGATCGTGAAGGGTGCGGGCATGGGCGCTGGCTTCAGCGCCCCATTCAAGGACACCGTCAACCCGTTCGCGTTCGACATCAAGCAAGGCCTGGCTGCCGGCATCACGTCGTTCCTCGCGGGTTCGACGTCGTCGCGCGGTCGAATCGGTGGCAGCAACGCCGTCATCAAGCTCGCCTACGGGGACGTCGAAGGCATGGTGCTCAGCGAGAACAGCGTGGTTGGCATTTCGGTGCCACTCGATCGCTCGGCTCGCGAGAAGCTCGAAACATCGATCAAGGCAGCGAAGGACTACCTGGTGGCCACCGAAGCCTATCCGGCGGCCAAGGCCAAGGACCCGAAGGCCAAGGCGCCGAAGAAGCCCAGCGGCTCCGACCAGATCATCAGCGTGCTCCAGGACAAGGCGCGCCTGTGGATCTCGTTCGGCGGCGGCGGCTTCAACCCGTTCCGCGGCATGATGGGCGGCGGCGGCTCGAACTCGGATGTCGCGTCGATTCGCGAAGCCTGCGAGATCGCCGAGCTGTTCGGCAAGGGTGCCGTGATCGAGAAGCCGATGAATGCCTGGTTGATCCCCGACGAAATCGCGGCGACCGGCTCGAGTGTCATCATCAGCCCGCGCACCCGCCAGGCTCCGGATCCGAAAGACCCTGAGCGCACCGGGAGCAACATCGCCACGGCAGCAATCCTGGCCAAGGCTGGCGTGCCGGTCGCGGTGACCTGCCCGGATGGTCGATTCGGCGGCGGTGGAGTCGGCACGAATGGCATTCTTGGCCAAGACCTGAACACCCCAAATGTCGATGTTGCGTACGCCATCCGCGGCGGACTCGATGACCGTAAGGCTCTACGCGCCATTACGTTAGACGCGGCCAACATCATGGGCGTCGGCGACCGGGTCGGCTCGATCGAAGCCGGCAAGGACGCCGACATCTTGATTCTAGATGGCGATCCGCTGCACTATAGCACCTTCGTGATCACGGCAGTGGTCAACGGCAAGGTCGTCTACGAGAAGGCCAAGGAAGCCCTCTACCGACACATCGCTCGACCGAAATACTAAGAAGCACACCACGCGGCCAACCCTGAGCGGGCACACCCGCCAGAGCGCAAAGGGGTAAATGGGCAACCAGCTGGTTCCGAGCGAACCCAGCAGATCCGGCTACCTCCTCGCCCCTACCAACACGACTCATGAGCGTAGAAAGCCTGAAGGAACTGGATGACTTCTTCCGCAGCATGCGGCAAGCATTCAATAGCCGAGACCTCAAGACCTTCCGCTCGCACTTCTGGACGGATAAGAGGTTTAGCAACCTTGATGCCTCTGGCCGGCGCGACCGCGGCTGGGGTGCCTACGAGGAGGTTCTCGACCAAGAATTCCGCTACCTCGAGACGCTGAAGATGGAACTGAAGGACATGGACTGCCAGACCTTCGAGGACCAATACGGCACCGCGGTGGCCACGTGGAAATTGACCCAGGTAGACCCTGAAGGCCGCGAGCACGAACAGCACGGGCGCTGCACCTTCTCCCTGGCTCGTGTCAGCGATGACTGGAAGATCGTGGCCCAGCACTTCTCGCCGATGTCGGCGGAAGACGCGGCAGCGGAGTTGGAGTAATCGGCAGCCGCGGCCCAATCGCTCACCGCCGCAGCCGCAGCCGCAGCCGCAGCCGCAGCCGCAGCCGCAGCCGCAGCCGCAGCCCCAGCCCCAGCCCCAACCGCCTCGGCCGCTGGACCCTCGGCCCCAGCCTCTGGTCCAGCCCCCGCACCGCCCGCCCGACACGCCTATGGCGTCGCGATCTCCGGCTGAATGCGCCGTCTGATTGGCGACAAAGCCCGACGAACCCAGGACTGGATGCGCCCTCAACCAGCCGCATACCGTAGAGTAAGGGCCCCAATTCTTTGACGAACCGCCCCGTGACCTCAACGGCATCCGCTGCTTCCGACTCCTGCGCCGACTCGTCGGCAAGCGCAGACGTTCCGTTCCTAGCCAAGAACAAGATCCGCCTCGTCACCGCGACGAGCTTGTTTGATGGCCACGATGCGTCGATCCACATCTTCCGGCGGATCGCGCAAGCATCCGGAGCTGAGGTCATCCACCTCGGCCACAACCGGTCGGTTCAGGAGATCGTCGACGCAGCGATCGAAGAAGACGCCCAGGGCATCGCGATCACGTCCTACCAGGGCGGGCACAACGAGTTCTTCCGCTACATGTATGACATGTTGGCCAAACGGGGCGCGTCGCATGTGCGCCTGTTTGGCGGTGGCGGCGGCGTCATCCTGCCCGAAGAGATCCAGGCACTGCACGACTACGGCATCGCGCGCGTCTACTCGCCCGACGACGGCCGTTCGATGGGCCTGCAGGGCATGATCGACGACATGCTGCGGCGCTGCGACTTCCCGGTCGCCAACGAGCCCGACGCCCTGCCAGCCCTGCCGGCCCAAGACCTGCGCGACGTCGCCCGCGCGATCACGTTGGTCGAGTCGTTCCCAGAGCGTCACCGCGAAGAACTGCGCAAGCGTTCGGCGGCACTGCAGTCTGCCCCACCCGTGCTCGGCATCACCGGCACCGGCGGCGCCGGCAAGAGCTCGCTGATCGACGAACTGCTGCGCCGCTTCACCATCGACTTCGCGGAGCTGCGCATCGCCGTATTGTGTGTCGACCCGACGCGTCGCAAGACCGGTGGCGCGTTGCTCGGTGACCGCATCCGGATGAACACGGCGTCCAACGAACGCATTTTTGTGCGTTCGA
>CAXBFC010000473.1:0-6203 GCA_963974725.1 uncultured bacterium
TTGACGACCGCGACCATGGAGTCGATGTTCGCGTCTCGGGCCAGCACGATCGCCATCAGGTTCTTCGCGTCATCCCCGGTCGTGGCGATCAGCGAGTCAGCCTTGTCCGCGCCCGCCTGTTCCATGATGTCTGCGTCGGTGATGTTGGCGTTGAGCACCAAAGCGTCGCACGCCTCGGCAACCGCAGTGGCGGCTTCGTGGTCGGGTTCGATGACGACGACGGCGTGGCCGTCTTCGCAGCAGATACTTGCGAGGCGGGACCCGACGACCCCGGCGCCGACGATGATGATCTTCACGAGGCGTTCCCTCGACGGCGTACTGCGGGCATGCCGCGACCATAGCGGACGCAAGCCGCGCGAGCGACTTCAGGAGCTCGGATCCTGGCGATAGCCACCGGGGGGGACGAGCTGGGTCGTGCCGCCGGTGCTACAGCCCGATCGTGAACGAGCCCGCGCGCGAGGTGCCCAGCGGCAACGCGAACGGCATGGTGATGTCGAGGTCGACCCACTGGACACTGAGCCCTTGGCCACAGAACACCGCGTCGTTGGGGATCGGGATGCTGACCGAAGTCGTCGCGCCCGGGCCACTACTCAACGAACTGAGCGGACTGATGCATGCCTGTGAGCTGGCGTTGGTTCCTCGATCGCGCAGACACAAGCTCCACGTATCACGGGGTGTTGGCGCCGGGAGCCAGCTTGCGGGATCGGCAACGTTCCTCAAGCTGATGAGGATGGCCAACAGGGCGAGCTCGACGAGGATCGCGCGGCTCCAGAGCAAGCGCGGTCCGACGAAGTTGCTGCGGGATCTGTTGCGCAGCTGGTGGTGCGGGGCATTCACTCACGCACGACATGCACGCGGCGTGGCTTCGCATTGCGGTTGCGCAGTGCCGGACACTTGCAGAAGTCCAACACTGCCGACGCGACACCGACGACCGCGAGAATTGATGGACCGTTGCGGGCGGTAGCGCGGGCACTGGTCATGAGCCCGAGTCCAATGCACCTAGGCACCGTAGAGACATCTCCCTGACTAGATGGAGCTGACTAGATGGAGTTGCCGTTGAGCAGGAACGTGCCACCGTCGTTGAATGCGTTGGGGCCGATTGGGGATGAGTTGAGGAACAGGATGGTGAAGGTTGCGGTCATGGTGCCAGTCGACGAGTTCCACAGGCCGCCGCCTTCGTTGTCGGCGCTGTTGAATAGGAAGATGCTGCGATGCACGTCGACGTTGCCTGCGCCGGTCAGGTGCAAGCCGCCGCCGTTGCCGGGCGTGTTGCCGGTGAGGTTGCCGAGGAAGTAGGTTCGACTGACTGTGGTCATGCCGACGTTGGCTTCGATGCCACCGCCGGCGCGGTTGCTCCAGTTGTTGCGCAACCAGGCGTGGTTGACGGCAAGCTCGCCGGCGTTGTTCAGGATGCCGCCACCGGAACCGGATGCACCATCGGCGACGTTGCCATCGATCAAGCAGAGCGAGACGTCGAGCGTGCCACCATCGTTGAACAGGCCGCCACCGCCTTGGTCTGCGGCATCGCCGCTCGCGATGTTGTCGACGATGAGGCTGCCGTGCACCGTCAACGTGCCGACGGCGGAACACCAGAGGCCACCGCCTTCGGCAATTGCGGTGTTTGCGATCACCCGGCAGCGAGAGACTTCGACCACACCGGGACCCGAAATGTGGAGCGCGCCACCGTTACCCGGGCTGCTGCCGGTTGCGTTCGCATGCATTGTCGTCGCGGCAAGCATAGTCAGGCCGCCAACTACCTCGACGCCGCCACCAGCGCGGTTGCTGATGTTGTTGGAGATCGTCGAGGCGTCGATGTGCATCATGCCAGCGTTGTTGAACAAACCGCCGCCGGACCCCGAGCCACTGGTGGCGAGGTTGCCCCAGATGTTGCATGAGACGACCCACATCGAGCCGCCATCGTTGAACAGGCCGCCGCCACCATCATGCGCTGCGATGCCGGTTGCTTCGTTGGCGAAGATGTCGCAGCGATTGACCGTCATCGTGCCACTGCCGGAGTTCCACAGCGCGCCGCCTTCGCGAGCTGCGAGGTTTCCTTCGAAGGTGCAGTCGACGACGTCCACGTTGCCCGCGCCAGTCAAGTGCAGGCCGCCGCCGTTGCCGGGTGTGGCTCCTGTGTCATTGTCCACAAACTCACTCCGGCGCAACGAGGTGTCGCCAGCATTGGCTTCGATTGCACCGCCAGCGCGATCGGCGTGGTTGCCCGACATTTCGCAGTTGCGGACCTGCAGCAGACCACCAGCATTGAAGATGGCGCCACCGGAAGCGCCCGCGCCAGTCGCACTCGACATGGTTACTTGGCTGCGAACAATCTTGAGCGAGCCGGCGCTGCGAATGGCGCCGCCGCTTTCCGCAACGACCGACCCCTTGGTTACATGAAGGCGTGATACACGCAGGGCGCCACCTGCCAGCACATCCAATGCACGATCCAGGCCGTTGGCATCAAGCTTGGCGCCACGACCATCGAGGAGAATGTCGACAGCGACGTCGAGGTCGCCGGTCATCGCGCCATCTTCGCCGGCGCCGGCGAGCGTCAGCATGTAGCAGGCGCCAGGTTGCAGGCGAATGCGAATCTGGTTGCTACTGGTCAGCGCATTGGCTTCTTGGATCGCGGCGCGCAGCGAGCACTCGCCGTTTGCGTCGGCGCAGACTCCGTCACCTGGATTGGCGTCGACGGTGTCGGCAGTCGTGTTGACCTGGAATGTCTGGGCTTGCAGGAGTGAGGTGGCGAGGGTCGCGCTGAGGACAGCAAGGGGGAGCGTGAGCTTCTTCATGGGAGTATGCAATCGAGGGGGTGTCGGCAGAATGTGCCGCCAATCGATTGACTAGGTGCCGCGTGTCGTCGCCATGTCACACAACTTTGGAAAGCGCATGAAGCGGAACGCAGCGGCCGTGTCTTCGACCGAGCCGTCGTCGCCGAAATCGATGTCGATGCGGTCAGCGACGACGCGCCCAGCGGCGCACCTCGCGCCCGTGTCGAGTTGCGCCCGGGAGGCCGCGCAGCGCACGAGCCCGCCAGAGCTCGCCTGAGGCTGGCTGGCAGCGACTCGGCGTGCTCCGGGGCGTTCGTGGTGACGATGTTGTTCGCCAGGCTCGCGAACGGGCTACTGGGAGTCGCCGCCGACCGTCAGGTCATTGACGACGCGCACGGCACCGCCTTCGTAGGCGTTCTCGATCGCAGCCATCGATTCGGCAAGGCTGTCGACCGTGCCAGAAAGAGTTGCACAGCCACCTTCGACCTTGACGGTGACCTGGCCCTCATCGACGAAGGGGCTCCACCACAGTTTGTTTCGAATGTCGGTGCGAATCACATTGTCCGCGCTGCGCGAAACCACAGGCGCGTAGATGTTGTACCAATCGAACTCGGTCGGCGAATACCACCATTCGACATGAGGGTCGTAGCCGTAGAGGGTGGGGTCGGTGATGGTGAGTTGGTTGCGAACACGTTCGACGCCGATGACGCGAGCCGCGACATCGTCAGCTCTTGCCCGGTCAAACGTGTTGTCGACGGAACCATCGAGGGTGGCTGTGCCGTTCTTGACGCCGACCGTGATCTGGAATCCCTCGACCCAGGGGTCACGAAGCAGTGCCTGCTCGATCGCGACAGCAATCGCCGCGTCTTCGAGTAGCGTTTCTGGCCGCACCTTCACCCGGTTGTTGACGCGCCAGACGCCGACACAGTTCTCTGCATTCTGGCCGGCGGCACGCTTTGCCTTGAGGTTGTCTACCGTGCCTCGCAAGGTGACGGCACCACCTTCTGCTGCCACCTGGACATTGAAGGAGAGCACCCGTGGGTCATGGCGAAGCGCCGATTCGACGGCTTGCTGCACTTCACTATCGGACTTGCTGGCATACTTGTTGGCGCGAAGATCGGGGTCACGAGCCCATCGTTCGACCCCGACGCCACTGACGTCGACGGACTTGACGCCGGCAACCCAGGCGGTTCTCTCCAGCTCGTACTTCTCGGCTGCGCTGCCGACGACACCTCGAAACGAGGCGTGACCGTCGTTCAATTGCACGGTGACTCGAGCACCGTCCAAGAATCGATTCCACCGCAATTGCCCCTGGATGTCGTTCTTGACCTCGAAGTCTAGCCGATCAGTTTTGAAGTCGACCGTCAACTGGTTGTCGAGCGATCGCACACCGCGCACGCCACTCGCAACACGCTCCGCCAGTCTCTTCTCGGCATAGGACTCGACGTCGCCGGTGAGCGTCACCTTTTGTCCGTCGGTGACGTCCATATCGATCTTGTATGCCTCGGTCGCAGGATCAAGCAGAAGCGCCTGGCCGACTTCGAATCGGATGGCCCGGTTCGAGCGGCCACTGTCCGTTACCGCGATTCGATTGACGACGGCCTTCACGCCGCGCACCGCCATTGCCAGTCGAGCAGCTCGCTGCTTGGCGAGCAGGTTGTCGACGGATCCGGTCAACGTGACGATGCCGTCGGCGGTGACGGTGTCGATCCGCGTGGTCACGACGGCTGGATCGGACTGCAGCTCGTCCTCGATTGCGTCGGTGATCTGCGCATCTGTCGGATCGGAACGCAACGACATGCTGTCATCACTTTCGTGGCCCGGAGTCGTGGCAGCCTTGACGGCAGCCTCGGCGACGGCTTCCTGCGAGCTCACTGCTGCGGAAGTCAGGCACAATGCGAACGGAGTGAGAAGGGACTTACAAACGATCTTCATGGGTTTTGCTCCTACTGAGCTGAGTTCTCTTCGGGTCGCGCTGGCCACGCAGAATGCGCTACTTCGGCGACTGTGATTTAGTCTGCAAGCGCTATGCCGATTTTGCGTTCACGTCGGCAGGACTGCGTGGCAGCCGACGAACGCCGCATGCGATGCATGATCTGCATCGCAACTTTGTGCACAACATGCACAGGCGTGCACCCTTTGCGGCTATTACGTCCATGCGGCAGCTAACAGTCCGATGACGCCCGCGCCGATCACGATGCATGCCAATAGCCACCAGTTGTGAGCGATGCGCGCGCCCCGCCTTTGCTTGCAGTGGGCGATGTTGTTGACGTCTTGCGTTTCCATGCACGCGATCGCGCAATCGCCGTACCGAAGCAACTAGTGCTTGGACGCGCCGCCGACATCGGCAGCAGCTCCCAGGGACCGCTGTACGACCTCCAGGTTGTGAGCAGGCTCCGTGGTGCGCGTCATTCCCTCTTCGGCAGCCACCAACGTTTCACGCAATTCGTAGTCGAGCTGCCGCAACTGCTCGACCTTCTCGTGCCGAGTCCGTTTGGTGTCCGCCAAGATCTTCTGCACAACGTCGGCCGGGAAGGTGTTCATGGCCGACTTCGAAGCAAGCACTGTGCCGATGCTGGCCATGAACGATGCGGGCCATGACCTTCGTTGATTCCCGACCGCGTCAGCAATTTGGGGGTAGCTGCGTCATCGGCCGGCTCGGGTCGCCCGAACTCGCCGACTGGTCGTGCGGGATCGAGGAAGCGGCGAACGGTGGCCTCGTGCAGATCCGTGTCGCGCCGGCTGATGTCCAGCACCGAGACGCCATCGGCCACGCAACGCGCCGCCAGCTTTGCCGCCAGCTCATGGCTGATGTGCGGCACCAACGCGGTGACCAGGCTCGGATTGGGTTCGGCGTCGGTGCCTACGGGCCGACCGATGCGAAGTCCCTGCAGGCAATGTTTGCACAGGCAATGCTTGCACAAGGCATCGAGAGCATCGGCAAGCAGGTCGATCGCGGCCAGTGCGTTGTTCGCGACGAGTGGCATCATCGCGTGCAGCTCGACTTCGCCGAGTTCCTTCGTGTTCTGCTATCTCTTTGTGTTCTCAGACTCGGCACGGCTCAGATCAGCAACGAGGAGTCTTCAGCATGCAGTGTTGGCTAGGACCATGCCGGAAGGCCCTTGGTCACCAGCAGGGATGCGAAGCGACGCGCAAAACAGCCCCACGGTCGCATCCCGGCGAGCATCCAGACCATCTTGAATTGTTTGCATTCGCTGCGGTGGTGCTTTGCAAGATCTGCAATGCCTACCGCCGTGCCGGAACAATCTGCGATGGCATCAATCTTGTTGGCTTGGGAAGCATGAACGAACTGCCATTCGAAGATCTACTGCGCACCGAAGACGGGGAAGCCCCCTGCGTTTCGATCTACATGCCGACACATCGTGCCGGACGCGAGACGCGCCAGGGCCCGATCATGCTCGCCAATCTGTT
>CAXBFC010000474.1:0-6202 GCA_963974725.1 uncultured bacterium
TCCAGAACAACTTCGGCGAAGCCGACTGGTAGTCCTGGTTTGCCACCACGACTGACGACCTTCAAGGTCAACGAACGCACCCTCTGGGTCTTCGACAGTTGAAACTCGGTTGCGGCCAACGGATTCGCATGCATATCGACTTGGAACGGCTTCTTGCCGTTGCACGATACTTCGACCTGACGAATGATCCCCATGCGGTTGATGTCGTCGCGCTTCTGTAGCGGCTGCGTCAAGACCAACCAGCGCGTCTTGATGGCATCGTCAAACTCGAGTGTCAGCGTCGGCGTCTGGTCCTTCGGATCGCAGAGCCAATGCGTGTGGTTCAGGCCGTCGGCCGCCTTCGCCGCGTTCTTGGGCAGGCTGCTCGCCGTCGCCTTGATCTTCTGGCCTTGTAGTTGGTTGCCCTTCTGCATCTGCGTCAGGCCCATCATCCATGGCTCGATCACATCGCGGATCTTGACCTCCATCGGTTTCGACTCGAGCGTGATGGTCTTGTCAATCTCGCCAGGTGGCGAGTCGGCGGCAACGGCAATCACGCGTGCTTTGATCGTGTGCGCGCCGTGGGGCAATGCTGGATGGCGGTGGATGAACGTGTCGAGGCTGGTCCACGCTTTGCTCGGGTCGGCGGCGAGTTGGCCGAGAACTTGATCGCCCATCAAGTATTCCACGCGCAGGATGCGCAGGCCGTGTTCCGAGTGTTCGTCGAGCAAGAGCTTGCCGAAGTTCTGGATGTAGAGGATCAGCGGTTGCTGGCCGGCGGCGCGGAACTCGATGTCGTCACCTGACTCGCCGGCGGCGAACAGATGCCGCGTATTGCCGGCGCCAGCGCCAGCACCGGTCATCGGTCCGGTGATCGTTGCGCGGCGCAAGAACAGCAGCGCGAAGCAGGTGTCGTAGGGCTGACCCCAGCCGCCCTTCTTTTGGCGCGACAGCACTTGCTTGGCGCCTTCGACGTACCACCAGTGCTCGCCGAATTGTTCTCGTCGGGTCAACCCGCCGACGCGCTCCATGCCGTAGAGGTAGTAGAGCAACCACCTGCCGCCGCGGCCCTGCGGCTTCTGATCGTGCTTGACGCTGAAGTTGACGTCGAGCCAGGACAGCCCGGCTTCCATGACGCGCGTGAAATTCTTGCGAGCCTTGCCGCGCAGCTTCTTGCCGAGGCCGATCTCGCAGATCTTGAGGATGGACACGCCGGCGGTGGTCATCGTACCGGTGGCGTTGTTCGCCTTCTTCGAGCCGTTGGCTCGGTACTGGAACCCCGCGACCTCGCGCTCCGAGGTACCTGTGCGGTTGGTGATGGCGACCTTCGCCATGTGGAACGCTTCTTGGTGGGCGATGGTGCCCGTCGCCAGGTTGTCCCACACCTCAGAGTCGATCTTGAGTCCCGCCTTGTTGGCGGCCCAAAGTCCGAGCGCCGCGTACTGCGTATTGGATAGGTCTGGTGCGCCGTGCGGATAGCCAAAGGTGCCATGCTTGTGTTGCATGCGAATCATGATCGCCAGCAACTCACGCATGCGGGGCTTGTGATTCGGGTCCGCAGTCGCGCCATACGCGAGCAGCATGCAGCCGACCGAGTAGGTTCGGTTTGGAGTGATGCCGTCGAGGAACGCGAACGCGCGTTGCAGCGAGGGATGGCTGATCGGCACGCCGCACTTCAGCAACGCGTAGGCACAGAGAGCGGTTTGGCCGCCAAGGTGATCGCTGGCAACGCCCCACGAACCATCGCGGAGTTGCGTGTCGAACAGCGTCTCAACACCCGTGGCAATCGCCTGGTCGATTCGCGGCTTGAGCTTGATCTCGTCGGGATGGATCTGCTGAGCCGGCAGGGTCGCGGCTGCGATCGCGCTTGCGATGACGGCCAAGAGCACGAGGATGCGCATCTGGCAGATCATACCTCTATTGGGCACGAATGATCGTCCGGTGATCGGTTCTGTGAAGAACGCATCCGTTGCGTGTTGGGTGGCTGGCCGCAAGGCAATTGGTGCCAACAGCCAACGGGCCAGCTCTGGTGGCGGCGAGGTGGATACCTTGCATGTGGCATACGCCTATTAGGAAACGGTGCGCGGCGGGGAGTCGAACTTCTCGAGCGTTGCTTGCTTCGCCAAGAACGTAGCGAACGGGTCGCCCTGCTTGCCGAGGCCTTGGATCGCCGCTTCGTAGAGCGTGCCTCGGTGCCGCTTCGCGAACGTGCGCGCCGCGCGTTGTCGTTCTGTCTTGCTGAGGTTACCAAGCGCGATCCGGTGGAAGGCAGCGCCGGCGCGAAGTTCGTCCGGAAACTCTTCGCCGACCAGTCGCTCGAGCGGTATTTGGGCGAACGCGTCGACGCGAACGTTGCCATTCATGCGCGTCTTGGCGGCGAGTCGTCGCCGTTGCGCTTCGTAGGTTGCCCGCCGTCGGGCTCCGCGATTGTTGCAGCCATTGTGCGGGTCACGGCAGATGGCCACGCCGTCGGCCATCTGCCCATGGTGAAGCGCCGCTGTCGCAGCGCCCGTGTTCTGTCGCTGGGCTACTGGTATTCGAAGAACGCCACCGGGCAATACCAACCCGACTTCTGCCCCGTGGTGACACTGGTCGGCGCGCCGGATGCAGCCACGATTGCGGAGCGGTTGCGAATGCCGGTCACCACGTGGCCGGCCCGTGATGTCACCAGGCCTCCCGGCACGAAGAAGTCGAGGAACAGTCCCTGCGCCGAGATGGTCACGTCGCCGAAGATGTTGTTGTTCGGGATCAGAAACGTCCAGACGGCGTTGCCAGAACCGGTGGTGCCGCCACTGAGGATTGTCATGCCGATGCCGTTCATCTGGCCGGTGCAGTTTGGGCCGATGCCGAGTAGCGCGCTGAGATCATACGGCGGCACGATGGGGTTGCCGACATTGACGGCGAGGAAGGCCGGGCTGTTGCTGGGTGCGGATGTGGCGTTCGCCGTGAAGTTGATGCCGGGTCGGGTCTCGGCGAGGGTCAGGTTTGAGATCTGACCCGAGGTATGCATGCATCCCGCGGGGCCATAGGTGCGCGGCGAGTAGAAGTCGGCGCGATCTAGGCGGTAGTTGAATTGGGCACCACCGGCGCTGGTGCCGAAGATGCGGTATTCGACCAACAGGTTGCGGCCGTTGGGCTGGTAGAGGAACGGCGTCTGCAGCGTGATGAAGAACTGTCCGTTCGGCAGCGGGTTGGCTGGGTCGTGCAGGTTGGGCAGCGTGTAGAGCGCGGGCCCGAAGACGTTGCTCGGAGTCGTGGCGTAGTTGTTGTCGAAGTTGGTCTGCATTGAGACGTGATCCTCGGTGGTCCAGCCCATGCGCACTTCCAGCTGCAGTGAGCGTCCCGCCACGAACGTCGTAACGTCACCGTCTTGACGAAACCCTAGCTTGGTGATGTTGGTGCCGTGCGGCACGTCGAGGTCGACATCTTCGTACAAGCACATCACTCGCGAGATGCCCTTGGCCAGCGGCAGCTGGCTGGAGAATGTCGGGCCCTCGGGAACGTTGACATACTCGTTGGGGTAAACGGCGACGTTCTGGGCGAATGCGCTGGTCGCGAGGACGGCACCGGAAAGCAGCTTCGAAAGGTTGTTCATGGCAGGTGGAGCTTCAAGTCGACTCAGGCACCAACACTTGCGGCGAAGGCCGCTTGGGAGGAAGTGGGGGTGCTTCTGCCAGGTTCAGCGTGCTCTGGCGTGCGACCGAACACCTGCGCCACAGAATCCTCCGCGCGAGGTTCGATGCGGCCTTGACAGTTCGGCAATTGACGACTGCAATTCGGCAATGTCGTCAGACCAAGGCCATACGCTCGAACTGCTTAGCCGCTGGAACTGCGGCGAGCAGCAAGCCCTTGGCGAACTGCTTGCGCACCACCTCGATTGGATCACGGATTACGTGCACGGTCGCATCGGAGAGCAACTGCGCGGCCGCGCCGAGACGATGGACTTCGTGCAGGCGTCGATGCTCGACTTTCTGAACTACGGTCCGCGCTTTGAGGTTTCCGACGCGTCGGCGTTTCGCGGCTTGCTGGCACGCGTCGCCGAGAACAACATCCGCGACCACCAGCGCCACTTCTTGTGCAAGAAGCGCGACATCAAACGCACCGAGCAACTCGGCAGCAACAGCGTGCTGCATCTCGATGCCAATAGGGACGTGACTCGACCCAGTCAGCACGCGCAACGCGATGAGAGCGTCGCGATGGTGCGCGTTGCGCTCGAGTTGTTGGACCCACAGGATCGCCAGGTCGTGCTGTTGCGCGAGTTCGAAGAACTGTCGTTCGCCGAGGTCGGCAAGCGCATGGATGTGACGGAGGACGCGGCCCGGATGCGCTTTGGCCGCGCCTTGCCCCGGCTCGCGGAGAAGATTGCCAAGTTGCGTGAAAGCGGTCTGGCGGGTGCCTTGCAGGACCGTGATGACGGTGGGCCGACTGCCGCCAGCGATCAAGCTCCGCAGTAAGGTTCCGCAGTAGTCTTCCGAAGCAATCTTCCGCAGCAATTTCGCGCAGTAGCTTCTGATCGGGCCTCAGGACCTCACCGGCGAGCGAGGTCGGCTAGCGCCCGAAAGTCCTCGCGGTCGGTGAGCGCTTCGAATGCGGGATGATTCTCGGTGTGCTGCCACAGCTTGAAGTCGGCGCGGATCGCACGATCTAGCCACTGCATGGCAAGGTTGCGCCAGGCGGGAACCTGCGGCGCGAGTTCCGGCTGGATCGCAGCTACCGTGGCCGATCGCGCCAGTTCTTTGGCTGCCTGGTACTGCGACTCTCCGTCGGGCATCTTGTCCGCGAACCGAACGCAGCTCTTTTGGGCGTTGCTCAGTTCGCCTAGTTCGCGTTGGCAGGCAATCAACCGTACGAAGGCGACGCGCGCGTTCCGTTGTGACATCGCGTCACCCGGAGACTTGGCGAGGACTCGAACGTACAGGTCGACCGATCGCGTCAGTGCGTCCTGGGCACGCTGCATCTGGCCGGCGTGTTGCAGGTCATTGCCATAGGAAGAGAGTGCCGTCGCGAGTTGCGTCAGCAGCACTCCAGACTTGGGATGTTGCTGGAAGCTGGCTTCGAAGAGGGCCACCGCCCGTTCGTGCAGGGGCAAGATCTCGTCGCTGCTGGCATCGTCGAGTTGGCGCCGCAAGCTGGCGAGTGGACCAGCGATGTTGCCCATCAACGAGATGGCCGCGAGGCCCGAGTTGGCTCGTTCGACCAGCGCGCACGCGACTGGCCACGCCAACTCAAGTTGATCGAGACAACCTCTCGCATCACCAGCGCTACTGCACGTGATCGCGAGGCTGAAGAGCGCGCTGGCATACGAGTAGTGTCGCACCAGCGACGCGGGAAAGTCGCGATGCAGTTGGTGGGTCGCGACGATCGATTGTTTGGCCACTTCGATCGCGCGCTCGAAGTCCTGATTGCGTGTCAACGCTTCGGCCTGTCGTTGCAGCGTTTCGGCGATCTTGAGCCGCGGGTGGGTGTTGCTTGGTTGATTCTTGGCAACGACTCGTAGCAGTCCGAGCGCGCGCTCGCAGTCGCGCACGCCCAACTCGGGATCGCCTCCGCGGCAGTGTAGCAGGCCTCGATATGACAAGGCGCTGGCGTAGCGGGTCCGCAATTTGTCGGCTGCCAAGCCCTTGTCGACGATCGACTGCCACAGCTCGATGGCGCGATCGACGGCCTTGAGCGCCTGCTTCGGTTGGTGATTGTACTCGGTCAAGCGCCGCGATCGCTGGGCATGGATATGCGCCAACTCATGGGTCACCAGTTGCCATTGCTCGTCGGTCGCCGTTGGCATTTGCTCAAGCAGCGAGACGGCCTTGGCCTCGTGTTCTTCGGCCGTTGGCATGTCCGATCGGCTGGCAGCAACCGTCATGACTCTCGAATGGGTGTGGGCTCGCTGCAGTGCCCATTGGAACTCTTTGCCGGGTGGCGGGTCCATGCCGTCCAGTTGCGTCAACACCGACTGCAGCAGTTCGTGCGCGCGCTCGTGTTCGGCCAGGTCGTTGGTCACCGTGCTCAGTTGGAACCGTGCGAGCATGGCATCCCACTTGAGCATCGGTTCGTCGCCGGCCAGTTCGATGAACCGCTCGTAGAAGCCGCCGGCGCGCTCCAGTAGCTCGCGCCGCACCTTGCCCATGCCCGGTTCATTGGCCAGTCGGTCGGTCGCCAGCCACGAGTAGACATCGTCGAGCGCCGCCCTCGCCTCGGTCAGGATGTTGGAGGCAAGGTCGCGCTG
>CAXBFC010000475.1:0-6142 GCA_963974725.1 uncultured bacterium
TTGGCGCGCTGATGCTGCTGATCTGCGGTGTCGAGTCGTTTGAGTGGCCCGCGATCATCGGCTTTTGGCTCAGCCTCGTGCTGACCGTCGTCAGCGGCCTCAACTACGTCATCAAGGCCCGCCACGTCATCGTTCAGGGAGGACTCTGAGTTGGCCGGCGAGACCTCGTCCGGCGGCAACCAGACCGAGACCAACCCGACTGGCGCGAACGAGTCTGGCATCAACGAGTCTGGCATCAACGAGTCTGGCACCAACGAGTCTGGCACCAACGAGTCCACTAGCAGCGAGTCCATCGGCAACGAGTCCGGCGGCAAGAAGTCGCCGCTCGATCCGGTTCGCTGGTTCTTGATCACCTCCGGTGGTTTGGGCTTGGCGCCCTTCGCTCCGGGCACGTTTGGCACCCTCGGTGGCGTTGCCCTGGCGGTCACGCTGCAGTGGCTTTGCCCCGGCAACGAGATCCTGACCTGGAGCATCGCCGCCGTGGCGCTCGGCTTTTGGGGCTGCCTGCAGACCGACTACGTCGCCCGCACCTGGCCGAAGAAGGACCCGGGTCAATACGTGCTTGACGAGGTCGTCGGCTACCTGGTGACGCTGATCACGTTCTCGTTGATCACTGGCGACATGCCGACGGCCATGGGGCACGCCGGCGCGTTCTTGTGGTTCCGCGTGTTTGACGTCTGGAAACTGCAGCCTGCGAAGTGGCTCGAAGGTCTGCCCGGGGCGTGGGGGATCATGCTCGACGACCAGATGGCGGGCATCTACGCCGGTGTCTTGCTGTGGCTGACTCTGCCGATCGTCACCTGATCGCGAATGGGCTCGTGACGCCGGGGCCTTCGCTCGCCATGATTTCGACGGCCCGCGACACCTCGTCGCCCCCAAGCATGGGCCGCCACCAAGACCATGGCACGTAAAGGCAGTAAGTCGACCGGCAGTCTCGCCCGCACCCTCGCACTCAGTTGCGCCCTAGCTGGGTTCTTCGGCGGCGTCTTGGTGACCTTCGCGGTCATCCAGAACATCGCTGGTGGCCTCGAGGACCCCGCTGCCGCCAAGCGCGGCTGGCCGGCGGGCCTGGGCTTGTCGGTGCTGTGTGGTGTGCTTTGCGGCGGCGCCGCGATGGTGCTCGGCGGCAAACTCGCGACGCGCATCACCGACGTTGGCCTCGCGGTCAGCAAGCTCGGACGCGGTGGCAGTGAAGTGCGGGTGCGCGTCTCCGGCAACGACGAGGTCGCCCGCCTCGGGCAGTCCGTGCAGTACCTGGCGACCGACCTCGAAGCGCTGCTGAGTTCGCAAGAGGACTCGGGCGGGGCGCCGGTCTCGATGGATCCGTTGGTCAAGCAACTGCGCGACAAGACCGTTCCGCAGGCACCGCCCGAAGTGCCGGGCTACGAAGTCGATGCTGCGATCAGCAATGGCTCGCGCGGTGGCCTCGATTACTTCGACATCTTGGTCAATCCAGAGAACAAGGAAGAGGCCGTTGCCTACGTCGTGACTGCCGAAGGTCACGGTGCGTTGGCTGTCTACGCTTGTCGACTGGCGCGCGACGAAGTGCATCGGGCACTGTCGCAGGGTGCGACGCCACGCCGCGCCTTGGCGCACACCAACAAGGTCTTGAAGAAGCACTTGCCTGCAGGTGCGTGTGCCGTAGCGACGCTGCTGCAGATGAACGCCGAAGGCTGCAAGCTCTACCAAGCCGGCGCGCGCACGCCGCTGCTGATCTGCCAGCGCGGCGAAGTGCTCGAACTCAACGCCGACGGCATCGCGCTGGGCCTCGACGACGGACCGGTATTCGAGAAGTCGCTGCGCCCGCAGCCTATCGAGATGAGTCCCGGCACCCGACTGGTGTTCGGCAACGACGCCCTACTGCGCGCCGAAGGCTTGCTCGAAGCACTGCCGCAACAGTCGCCGCGCCACACCAACATGTTCATGAACATGATGCTCGGTTCGATTGAACAGGATGCCGGCGCCGACGGTCTGCGCGAAGATGTCGTGTTGATCACGGTCAAGAAGGACAGCCAAGAATGAGTGCGGAGCAGCCCGCACCGGACGGCACGTTCCAGCGATTGATCGAAGACATCTACTTCGATCGCGACAAGGATCGCGGCACGTCGGGCACGCTGCTCTGGTTCGTCGAAGAAGTCGGTGAACTTGTGCGCGCCATCCGCCGCGGCGAGCGCGACAACCTCGAAGAAGAGTTCGGTGACGTCTATGCCTGGCTCGCGACGCTGGCGTCACTGCATGGCCTCGACCTCGAGGCCATCGGCCGCAAGAAGTACGGGGCGGGTTGTCCGCGCTGCCACGCGACGCCTTGCGTCTGCGAGCACTAGCCCCCATGTCTCACCAGTAACTCTAAGCCGCCTAAGACTTGGCTTGGCCCGACAGGCGCTGCATGAACCACCAGAGGTGGCCTTCGCAGTCGGCGACGCCGTAGTTGCGGTCGCGCCAGTGATCCGGGCCGTAGTCGACGTCGGCAGGTTCCGAGACGATTTCGCCGCCAGCCGCCCGTGCCTGGGCGCAGTGCTCGTCGACGTTCTCGATGTAGATCGCCATGCTCGCCGTGACCTTGTCGCCGGCCAGCGAAGGGCTCGCGAATCGCCCGCGCCAGGCTTGACCTTCGGGAAGCGGTGTTGTCGGGACGCCGGCGACCATGATCATGGCTCCGCCGTATTCGAGTTCGCTGTGGGCGACCGAACCGTTGGGGCCATCGACCAGGAGGCGCACCGAGAACCCGAACGCCTTGCAGAGCCAGTCGATGGCGCTTCGCGGGTCGTCGTAGAAAAGCGCGGCGCTGAGCCGCGGCCAATCGCTGGGGGGTGGCAGCATGGTCGGATCGTAACAGCCGGTTGGGCGATCTCCTCGAGCCACAACGCGCGGTGCCATGGGCGTGCCGTTCTGCGAATTGAGATTTGCGCGTGACTCGCAGTCGTCCCAGATCCTTGCCTGTTTGAGCGATCTCCGCTGCATTTGGTGTCGTCCTGCCGGCTGGCTCTGGACCACCAGGCCTTGGCTCCGCAGACTGGTGGGGCACCCGATTCACAAACCTGCCAATCTTCCGAGGCCGGTCCCGTAGGGGAGCCGTCAGTAGAACCCTAGGAAGCCCCCCTTCGATGACCTCTGAGCCGACCCCAGAAGCTGACCCGTCCGCCGACTGGGAAGCTTTCTACTGCGACTACCGCAAGCCGGGCTATATCGAAGGGTTCGAGATCACGACCAAGCTCGGCGGCGGCATGTTCGGGCTGGTGTTTCGGGCGCGGCGGATGTCGATCGGCAAGGACTACGCGATCAAGTTCTTGAAGGTCGATGACGGCGAAGTGCGCCGCGCGATCCTGTCGGAGCTTGAGCAGGTCAAATACTTCGCCCAGATCGACCACCCGAATCTCGTGGCCATCGAGGATCGCGGTGAGGTCAACGGCATTCCGTATCTGGTGATGGCCTACGCCGGTTCGGAGACCTTGCGCGACAAGATGCCGGTCGACGACGCGGGGGTTGGGCGCATTCCGGACGCCAGCGAGAAGCAGGAGCTGGTGCGTGCGTTCTTGCAAAGCTGCCGCGGTCTGCAGGCGCTGCACGAGCGCTCGCTGGTGCACTTCGATATCAAACCGGCCAACGTCTTCTTGAAGGGCGGCGTCGCCCGCCTCGGCGACTATGGCTTGTCCAAGTTGGTCACGCATTCGCGCGGCAGCCTGTCGATGGGGCGTGGCACGCCCTACTACATGGCGCCCGAGATGCTGAAGCGTCGCGGCGACGCGCGCAGCGATATCTACTCGCTCGGCGTCATGCTCTACGAGATCTTGTGTGGCAAGGTGCCGTTTGCTGGCGACAGCGAATGGGAAGTGCTGCGCAAGCATGAGACCGCGGAGCCCGATCTGCCGGACTTCTTGACGGCGACCGAATGTGCGATTCTGCAGCGATGTCTGCAGAAGGAGCCGGAAGATCGCTTTGAGAGTGTGCAGGAATTGATCTTGGCGTTTGGGGCGCCGACGTCGGCTGCTGCTGCCGTTTGGAATGACGTTCGTGAGGGCTCGATTGCATCGCCGCCACCACCACCTCCTCCTCCTCCTCCGGTCGGCTCGCGACCGCCACCGCCGCCACCTGGTGCAGCCGACGACGACAATCCTTACAAGGAGATGGCGGACGCTTCGAAGAAGGCGTTCAAGCACGCGAATGTGGTGGCGCGCGAGGCCATGAAGGACGCGCAGACAAAGGCGCGCAAGGCGATGCGGGAAGCGTCGGTCAGCGCGCGAACGGCAGCCAAGCACGCACAGACCAAGTGGCGGGAATCGTGGCAACGCACGCGGGAATACAGCATCCGGCGGTGGCGTTCGTTGGTGCAACTCCGCAAGCAGAAGAAGGGTGTCGATCGCGACGTGGCCCGCAGCGTGGCCTCTGCCGTTGCCAATCCGAGTGGCGTGCGTGAATCAAGGGGACCGGGATTGTTGCGACGCGCGGCCTGGGTTGCCGGGGCGATTGTGATGTTGATCCTGACCTTGGCCGCTGTTTGGGTGGGGTTGTTGGTGCCGGGCGGCGCCAGCAGCAGCAAGGTGGAGCGGCTGGGTCAGGCTCGCGGCATTTCGTTCACTTCGAGTTCGCCGCGGCCTGTTGCATCGGCGCCGAGATCGATCTCCGAACTCAGTCGGCGTCCCGTCTACGACGTGATGGGGGTGCCTGACACTTTCAAGGCACTGGTGTCATTGGATGAGCCCGTTTGGGCGCGCGCGTGGAGCAACAACCCGGGACAGGGTCGGCGGCTGCTGCTCGAGCGTATCGAGCAACTGCGCAAATACGCGCCGATGTCGCCGAACCAGCGCGTCGATGCCAAGTTGCCGTCGTTCCAGCGTACGGAGACTCATCCCCAAGAGCAGAGCTTGCGCGATCAGATCGGCGTTCTGACTCGGT
Organism: uncultured bacterium; assembly: GCA_963974725.1. GTDB lineage: Bacteria > Planctomycetota > UBA1135 > UBA1135 > UBA2386. The sequence continues at coordinate 4,894 of CAXBFC010000475.1, forward strand.
TGCGAAGCTACAAGTCGACCCTGGCACGCAACATCGCCAGTCAGGGGCCCGTTGCCCTCGCGATGGTTGCCGAGGCGATGACCAAGCTCGACTACGGCAACAAGTCCGACATCGTTGCCGCCGGACGGTTGCACCGCCTGCTCGTCGATGCAACCGCATGCCGCGACCTGAACCTGGTGACCAGCGGCAAGACCGAGACCGTGCGCGAAGCCAATCAGGCTCTCGGGCACCTGTGGGCGTGGTTCATCAACGAGTTCGCTCACAGCGAGCGCTGCTGGTATGCCTACCAGAAGCTGCTCAAGTAGACCGTTCCGCCGGTAGATAGCATTCCGGCAGTCGACAAGGCCCTAGAACCGCTAGCGGTGGCAGCGTTTCTTGCTGCCTACCACCAAGTGTTCCGTCAGGCTATTGGCCTTCGCGCCAGCGATTGTTGTCGCGGTCGGCGTCGAGCGTTTGGATGTCCGGATCGAGCACGACCTCAACCGCCTTGCCCGCGAACTTCAGCGTCGCCTCGGTTCCCTGCCACCAGGTCTTGGCGGCGATAATCTGGCGATCCTTGGTGTCGTCTTCATAGGTGACTTCAACCACGCACGGATGCACGGCGCGGCCCATGTCTTGGATGCGGACCGTCGTTTCGTTGCCCTCGACCTTGACGCCGGCAATCGCGTGATCAAGCCGCCACGTTTCGAAGAACCACGTGCGGAAGTAGGGGTTGAGGTCCTGCTTGGCGACGCGGCTGAACGTGTTGAAGAAGTCGTACGGGTAGGGGTGCTTGAACGCCCAGTCGCGGGCGTATTCTTTGAACGCCTTGAAGAACAGCTCGTCGCCGATCAGACCGCGTAGTTGGTGCAGGATGCCTTCCGTCTTGCTGTAGCTAGCAAAGCCAAAGCTTTCGGTGCCGTAGGTGTCGCCATGGCGCATGCAGGCGACATCGCGGCCGCGGCCAATGGTGTTGCCAACGCCGAGAACCGAGCGCTTGGAGCCATTCGTGCGACCACGGAAATCGTCGCGGCACAGCGTCGTCCAAAACGACGTGAAGCCTTCGTCCTGCCAGGCATAGCGCTTCTCGTTGCTGCCGAGCAGCATCGGGAACCACATGTGGATCAGTTCGTGCGCAATCGTGCCGGCCGGGTTGCGGCCGCCGATGATGGTCATCATCGGGTACTCCATGCCACCGCCGATGACGCCTTCGCATGCGGTCATGTGCGGCCACTGGTAGGGGTAGACGTGCTCTGACATGTATTCGATC
>CAXBFC010000476.1:0-6126 GCA_963974725.1 uncultured bacterium
CCCAAGCAGGCGCAAGCGCAGGGTCGGCAGGTCGATCGTCGGGGCGTCGGGCTGTGATGCCGAATGGGAAGCGAGCACGTGCGCAAGCCCGTTTGCGCAGCCCTTGCCGCCAGGTTCTAGCTTGTCTTCGAGCCGCGCCAAGTTGCAGACGAGCGCGGCTCGGTCGTCGAGGTGCAAGAAGCCAACTCCGCCCTGCATCTCGGGGGTCTTGCGCCAGCGTGCCAACAGTTGCGCGAACGCAAGCTTAGCGCGCGCCTTCAGGCCGGCGTCGGCTTGACGCGAACCGCGCAGAGCGAGTTCGATTTCCAGCATCGCGAAGCGGCCTTCTTCGATTTCACCGAGCTTGTCGCCGGGGCTGCAAAATCGTTGGAAGCGATCGAGCGCGAGCCGGTTGTCAGCGCGTCGCAATGCGACCTGAACTAGCTTCGCGGCCAACATCGAATGCGTGCGCGGCGGCAGGTCGTTGGTTTGGCAGAGTGCTTCGAGTTCGTTCTCGGCATCTAGATCACCACCCAGCGTTGCGATGACCAATCTGTAGGGCTTGCTGTAGGCATCGTCTGCTGGGATCTGCTTCAGCTGCCAGAGGGCCTTGTCGTGCCGGCCGTCCAACAGATGCAGGTCGGCCGCGGCGAGCACCGCGTTGCGCAGCACGTCAGGCGCAGTCTGTCGAACCATGCGCCGGTAGGAGGAGGTTGTATCTGGTAGATTGACCGATTGCTCGAACTGGTGGGCTACGTCGATGGCTGCTTTACTGAATGCGGCGGCCTTCTCAAGCCGGCCGAGTTGGCATAGCATGCGTGTGCCGAGGCTCGCCAACATCGACTGTTCGAGCAGATCGTCTTGCCGCACGACGTCAAGGCCGCGATTGATCACGGTTTTCATCGTGTCCAGGTCGGCGCAGTGCAACGCCACCTGTGCCCACCGACGGAAGTCGGTTGCGCGAAAGGGCAGGCCACGACGGGCAGATTCCGCGAACGCTTCGTTCAGAGCGGCGGCATCCGTGGTGGAAGACGCGTGGATTGCCAACCTGCCAAGCAGATCCATGTGGTCCTCGTGCTGGGACGCGGGGCCGGGTGGCAGTGTGACCGTTCGAGCGACGAGGCGCGAGAACGCTTGGCTGTCCCGCTGCAGCTCGAGCTTGGTGCACTGCTCGTTGATTTCCTTGCGAACCCGGGCGTTGGACGCGGCGAGTTTGGCGTCGACTTCTTCTTGCGGTGCACAAGGTCGGGCGGCAGCCGGCGTGACGTTGGTCGTGACGTTGGCCGTGACGTTGGCCGTGATGCCGACAGTCGCGAGCGCGCCGACCAGCCAGCAGAGGGCGTTGCTCGACGATGCGGTCATTGAACTGTCACGGTTCGTCGCCAAGTCTTGTCACGACTTCCGGTCGTATGCGCGCGCAGCAGCCATTCGAACGCCGTGGGCAGGTTCGTCTGCAGTGCCGTTGATAGTGGCCATCGTTTGGTTCCGGTGACGTCCACTTGGTCGACCACGATGGTGCCGTTTGCGAGGGTCACCGTCAGGGTCAGTTCCGCATTGGCGGGCAGCTCGAGATCGCCCCATTCGAAGCCGCGGGTCATGAACTCGGCGCGCGTGGCGGAGTCCGTGGGCCAGAGTTCGCCAGGCCCGAGCTGGGTAGATGCAGGAGCGATGGGCAGCTCACCGTTGTTGCGCGACCAGAACGAGATCGCTAGCAGCAGCCCAGCTGCTGCAGCGAGAGCCGCGAGCGTCCACGGCCAGCGGCGTCGCTGCACGATGCTGTGTGGGGTTGGTTTCTGTGGGCTGCTGGCGGCCTGCGGATTGCCATTGACGTCCGGTTGCCCGGGTGCCGCCGCCCCGACGAGCTCCCGCTGGACCAGCGCGGCGATCATGTCGTCGGCGCCAGGCCAAGGTTCACGGAGTGGCTCACGGAGTGGCTCACGGAGTGGCTCCCGGAATGGCTCTTGGGTCATTTCGTCGACAAGCGTCTCGTAGGGCGTGGACGCGCACAACTCGTCGTGCAGATCCAGTAGTTCCGTGACTTCGCTTGCGAAGTTTGCATCTGCTTGCATCGCCGCTTGCACGGGTTCGGCATCCACCGCGAGTTCTCCCGAGACGATGCGCGCGAGCAGGTCCTCGCGGGAACCGTGCTCGGGTGGGCTCGAATCATGAGCATCTGGATCAGGCATGCCGTTCATTCTGCAGCTCCTTCCGAGGTTTCCGGTGCTTGTGGCGTGGGGCCCAATCGGGACTGCAGCTTCTTGAGGCCTCGATAGTAGCGCGTGCGCAGAGTCGCAACGGGTATGCCCGTGTTCGCCGAGATGTCTGAAAAATCCTGGCCTTCGAGATCCCGGCGGCGAATTACGTCTGCTTCGACGCCGCCGATCTGTTCGACGGCGTCCCGGATCTGCTGGCTGCGCTCGCCTCGATCGAGTTGCTCGAAGGGGGACAACTCGTCTGCCGGCGGTTCGTGTGCGAGCGTCGGCATCGCCTGCCGACGTTGGCGGCGTACGTGGCCTAATACCGTGCGAACGCAGATTTCGTGCACCCAGGCGCCGAAGGGCGCGCCACCGTGGTAGCTGTCCAGCCGCCGCAATGCCGTGTAGGCCGCTTCCTGACTCATGTCGGCGACATCGTCGCGCACGCATCCGCCGTGGCGCGTCGCAAGCCGCTGCACGATGCGCGGCACGAGCTTGAGGCACTCGGTCAGCCATCGAACCGCGTCGGGGTCGCGCTTCTGCGCCGCAGCGCAGCGCGCGTAATCGGGGTGCTCAGACTCGGTCATGCGGAGCGTGCAAGGTACGTGCTGAGGCCTGTTTCGCAAAGCCGGGGGCGTGCGCGCCGCGAACTTCTTTGTGTGCCGCCGCGAATCTCGAAACAGCAAGCGGGCTGCGAGGCATGAGTCGGGCAACTCCAACCAAAGGACCCAAGATCATGTCTCTCAAAACTATCAGCATTCCCGCTGCAGCACTCATGCTCAGCATCGCCGCATCTGCCCAAACGTACTACGTCGATCCGGCCAACGGCTTCGACTTTCCCGGCTTTGGCCAGTTGAACCTGCCGTTCAAGTCGATCACGTTTGCCGCGTCACAGGCAGTGGGGGGCAGCACGCCATTGACCATCAACCTCTTTCCCGGCGACTACTCAGCGGCGTCGGGTGAGGTGTTTCCGATCCTGCTTTTTGAAGAAGTTACGGTGCAGGCATTGCAGGCGTGCAGCGTCAACATCCGCCACCGCAGCAACGCGGGCGCTCCCGCTACTCCGGCCATGCAGTTGACGATGTCGGCGTCCGGTACGGCTGCCTACTTCGCCGACTTGCGTTTCGTCGGCAATCAGCAAGGGCTCGTCGTTGAAGTTCTCGACGGTGACCACGACATCACGATGGATCGCGTCGAAACCGAGATCCTTGCCTCGGCGAGCGCGAACTCCGGCATCGGGCGCCACGTGATCGCGAACGGCGTGACTGGCCAAGCCTTCATCAACTACGCCGAGTTCGGCTGCCAGTCGCGTGACGGTTCGATCGGCAGTTGGTTCGAAACGGGTGGCGACGGCTTCTTCTTCGGCTTCGTCGCCAACCACTACACCGGCGGCATCAACGCGCTGCAGTCCAGCGAAGGCTTCCGGCTCGAGACCGACGGCTTCGGTGAGATGGAGCTGTCGTTTGGCAACTGCATCTTCCAAAAGCATCTGCGCGGCATCGAAACGCGCCGCCTGAGCGCGGCTATGTATCTGTTGACCGAGCACTGCGCGTTCCACAACAACGGTTTGGTCACATTCGTGCAGCAGCAGGGCGGACCCGGAATGCAGGTAATCTCTGGTGGTGCGATCGATGAAGTCGTCGGCCAGGTCGACACGATGGCCGTGATCAACTCAGCGTTCTGGGCGAACGCGGTCGACCTGCCGGACTACAGCACGGGGACCTACTCTGACAGTGATAACGTCATTCAGGACCCGGCCTTGATCGGCAGCAATGGCAACGTCGGTGGCGATCCGATGTGGGTTGCGCCCGGCCAGGCAGACTTCCACATTCTGCCCGGTAGCCCATGCCGCAACGCGGTGTACGCGTCGCTCGACTTCGACTACGACAGCGACGACCGCACCGTGGCTTGTGCCAGCATGGGCGACATCGGTCCCGACGAGAGCTTCGATGCGGACCACTACATTCGCGGTGGCAATCTCGTGCCGATCAATAGCACGGCCACGATTGGTGTGTATGGCGACGGGGGATCGGTTGCAGTTGTCGTGACTGGTCAGCCTACTGGCCTGGTGTGCGGCGTGCCGGTCGACATTGCGACGGTCACCAACTTGCTGGCGCCATTCTTCATGCCGGGCTCGCCCGGTGCGCGTGAGTTCACGACCGCGACGCTCGCGGTCCCGAACACCGCAACCCTGATTGGCCAGTCACTTCCGGTCGCCGCCGCATTCGTCAACAACCCGGCAGGCATCCCAACCCTGCAGGTTTCGCCGAACCTGCGCACCGTTCTATTCTGCAAGTAGCAAGCCGCAGTGTCCGGATACACGGCCGAGGCTGTGAGACGCCGATTTGATCAACGCCCTCAGGCCGAAACGCTTGAGGGCGTCGTCATTTCCGTGGAGGTTGTAAGCGTGGGGCGGGTGGCGAGATGTGGCGCTGGGAGCGCGGCAACGCGGTATCCAGAAGGTTGGATCAACCAGAGCCTGCGCTTCCATCGGCTCGTCGTGACGACAATCCACTAAGCTTCGGTTCCTACCTAGCCGCGAGGATTGGCCTATGAAAAACGGAATCAGCTGCTTGCCCATCACCCGCCTGTTGGCCTTGCTGCTGGCTTCTGCGGTCTCCGCCCAAGGGACGACCTGGAGTTCGCTGGCGTCCACGGCCAACCCTCCGCCGCGCACCTACCAGGCGATGGCCTACGACGCCGCCCGCCAAGAAGTCGTGCTGTTTGGTGGTAGCGTCAGTGGCTGTGTCAATGACACTTGGACATGGAACGGCACCAGTTGGACTCAGCGAACGCCTGTAGTCAGTCCGGTCGGTCGCAATGGTCACGCGATGGCCTACGACCGACAGCGCGGGGTCGTCGTGTTGTTCGGCGGCAACCAATGCGGCGGCTACCTCAACGACACTTGGGAATGGGACGGAACCACCTGGCAGCAGGTCTTCTCCGCGACGCAGCCTCCTGGCCGAACGAGCCACGGCTTCGTCTACCACGAAGCCACTGGCACATGCGTGATGTTCGGCGGCTGGAACGGCAGCCGCTTCAACGACACCTGGGAATGGGACGGGGTCAATTGGCAACAGCGTCAACCAGCCACGTCGCCCCCGAACACCCTCTCGCTGCCTGGTGAGGCCATGGCCTACGACTCCGCGCGGGAGCGCAGCGTGATCGCGATCTACTATCCGAGCACGGGAATCGAGACCTGGGAATGGGACGGCGTCGATTGGTCGTTGGCACACAGCGGCTTGATGTTGCCGGGGAGCTACCAGATCGCGTACGACCGCGGCCGCGGTCGTACAGTGCTGATGGGCGGATCAAACAGCTACACGGTCGCGTACGGCCACACCTACGAATGGGATGGCACGGTGTGGTCGCAGGCAATGCCGATCACGACGATCGATCGCGGCCTGCACAGCATGGTCTTCGACGAGGCGCGCGATCAACTCGTAACCTTCGGTGGCTTCTCGGATCTCTGGCCCAACACCGTTCTGGCCACGGGAACCTACGCGTACGAGTCGTTGAACCCCTCGACATGGGCAAGCTACGGCGCGGGTTGCCCTGGATCGCTCGGCAACCTCGAGCTGGCCGCGGCCGAATCACGTCCTTGGCTCGGTGACACGTTTTCGGTGGAAGTTGGAAACCTACCTGTCGGCAGTGTGCCGTTGCTGATCACCGGCCACGCACCGTCGCAGCAACCATTGAGCGGTCTAGGCATTCCCGGCTGCACGCTGCTTGTCGTCGACGAAAACATCTTCTTGATGACGCACAGCGGGAGCACTGCGTCGTGGAGCCTTGCTGTGCCAACGACGACATCGTTGATTGGGATGCAATTCTTCCTTCAAAGCGCGGCCGTCTTGGCTGGCGGCAACAACCCACTCGGGGCCGCACTCAGCCCTGGACTGCGTGGCACCGTTGGTGCGCGCTAGAGTTCTGGGCCGCAAATGACGCGGGCATC
>CAXBFC010000477.1:0-6092 GCA_963974725.1 uncultured bacterium
GTGTTCGAAGAGTGGCAAGCCAAGACCCGGCCCGCCGCCTCGCACGGCCAAGATGGGCTACGTCGTCCGCTGCACTTGAAGCGCGTCTGTCGCCCGACGGACGAGACCTTCAAGCTCTAGCGCTTGCCGCTGCAAGCTTGAAGGCTGGGCCGGCTGCAAGATCGAAGACCATCCGCGTTGCACTGGCCGTTCATTCTGGCCGCGATAAGGGTGCGGTCCGCGCCCGCGCAGCCGTATTCTAGGCAGGATGCGTTACGCCCTCCTGCTCTGCTGCCTGGCAATGCTGGCAGCCTGCCATAGCCCGCAACAAGTCGCCGCCACTCCGCAGCGACCGACCGTGTCGTTCGACACCAATACCACGGCAATCGACACGTTCGAAATCGAGACCGGACTCAACGTCGACCCAGACGATTCGCTGGACACCGCCACGACCCTCAAGTATGGCGCGGGCGAACACACCGAGCTGTTCATCGGTTGGTCGCCGCGGCAAGTCATCCAGCTCCCCGGCCCGGATGTGCGCGGCCCGAGCGACGTCGTGCTGGGCACCCGACACCAGCTATGGGCAGGTGATGCCGACACCCCATCCGCAGCCGTGGTGGTATCCGGCAAACTGCCAACCGCGAGCCGATCCAAAGGCTTGTCCAGCGGCGAAATCGACCTGCGCTTCGGAGCCATCCTCAACCACCAGTTCGGCAGCACCAACGCCAACGCCTTCTACCAATACGGTGCCCTCGGCAACGCAGCAGGCGCCGGCACGATCAGCGAACACACTGCCGCCCTGACCGCGGGTTGGTCCATCAACGACCGCATAGGCTCCTTCGTAGAGCTCGCTGGAGTTGCGATCCCATCGCAGAACCTCGAGTCCCTGTTCGTCATCCTCGGCGCAACCTACGCAGCCTCCACAAGCACGATATTCGACGCTGGAGTCACCGTCGGCCTATCCACCGACGCCCCAGACCTACAGCTCTTCGTAGGCCTCACCCACAACTTCGGCCGCCCAACCCCACGCTAGACCTGCGTACGGTACACGGTTCAAACCACAGATCCGCGCGTGCGCGGATCTGTGGTTTGAACCGGGTACGGTACGCAGATTCCGTATGCAGATTCCGATCAGGAGTTAGGGGTAACCCCCGAAGCCGGCCGCTCGTAAGTCGAGTTCGCTGCGCGCTGACTCAAGTCGGTATCGGCAAGACGCCGATGGGAAGGGAGACCTGGAGAGGTCTTCCCCCTATGGCAACACCTGCCCAGTTTCCGTTACCGACGCCCGAGATCCACGTTTGGGTCGCTTACCTGACGGCGCGTTGCAACTTCGCTTGTGACTACTGCATCCAGAAGCCCAAGATGGTTCCCGGCCAACGGCGCAAGCCATGGGGTCGCTACAAGGAACTGACGGGCAAGCAGTGGGTCGATGCGCTCAATGCGTATCCGGTTCGGCCTGATCACCCGCTGATCCTTACTGGCGGTGAGCCGTCGCTGCACAAGGACTTCGCGTTCATTGCCAGCCGCCTCGAAGGCTATGACCTCGATATGACGTCGAACCTGACGTTCGATATCGATGCGTTCGCCAAGGAGATGCGCGCGCACGGCAAGACGTTCAAGACGAGCTTCCATACCTACCACCCGAAGTTCATCTCGCCCGAGAAGTGGCTCGACCAAGCCGAGCGCTTGCGGGATTCCGGCATCGTCGACGAACCCACGTTCTCGATGGTCAACCTGCAGGAGTTCCCCCACTTCCGCGACGACGAGCACGACCAGAACCTGAAGAAGCTGATCCAGATGGCCGACGGCCGCGGGTTGCTCTACCAATTCAATGAGTTCCGCGGCACGCACATGGGCGAAGGCTTCAACCGCGATCACAAGTACAAGATCGATTGCACCAGCGCCTGGGTCAACATCGACCCAGAAGGTGAAGTCTACAATTGCCAATACCACCTGACCGAGCGCAAGAACTCGTTCGGCAACATCACCAAGGTCGACGAGTGCAAGCCGCTGCCCAAGATGGGTGAGTTCTTTGCGTGCACCGACTTCGGCTACTGCGATCCGTGCCACGAAAACAGCGGCCACGGCGCCTTCAAGGATGATCAAGGCAACGTCTTCCGCCGCACGGACAACGATGCGCGCGTCTACTTGCAGTGGATGGAGCCGCAGGCAATCCGCGACGTCGCGACCCGCTACTTTGCCCAAGGCAACGTCGAAGAGGCCGAGCATGCACTGCTCGCCGCCATCGGCAAGCAGACACAAGCCGGTGACGAAGACCCGGAAACCTGGGCGGATCTCGGCGTCACGCTCTACGAGAACAACAAGAAGAAGCAGGCGCTGGCCGCACTGATCCACGCCATCGAAGCGGGCATCACGCGCACCGAGACGGTCGCCAGTGCGATCGTCGTTGCCCGCGAACTCGACATGATCGAGCACGCGAAGAATACGATCTTGCGCTACGTGCCAGCCCAGCAGCTGTCGCGCATCGAACAAGCACTGGACGCGATGCAGCCGCTTGACAAGGTTTCGGACTCCGCATTGCCCGTCACACCGGGCGCCTGATTGCCATGGATGTGCTCGTCGACTTCCAAGGCAACTGGGGGCTGGGAGATCTTCTGTGCAGCGATCCGATGATGCTCGGTCTGGTCGAGCGGTTTGGGCCAAAGACGCGCATCTACCTGAACGGCAAGTGCGGCAACGTGCTGCACAACCCGTTGGTCAGCGGCCCGGCCGAGGCCGGCCAGCACTTTGATCACGTCGTCGAAGTAAAGCTGTTCACGCACATGGACCCGGCGGCATACGCCAAGCTCGAAGCGATGCCAAGTCTCGTTGCGCACATGTGCAGCTATGCCGACGTGACGCCGAGCGATGCGAAGCCACGTCTGCACCTCAGCCAAGAGGACCTGAACGTGCTGCGTCGCGTCCCCCTGCTCGGCAAGCCTCGCGTTGCCATCTGTGCCGACTACGTCGACCCGTTGCGTCATTGGCCACTGGAACATTGGCAAACGGTCGCGCGATCCCTGCACGAAGCTGGCGCCCAAGTGATCGAAATCGGCACCAAGGATCGCCTCGGCATTGGCACCGACCTGGTTGGTAAGTTGACGGTTCGCGAAACTGCGGCCGTGTTGTCTGCCTGCAATCTCTTTGCCGGCAACAACTCCGGTTTGTTCCACTACGCGCAAGCAGCGGGCGTGCCGTGTGTCACGCTGTTCTCGCTCGCCACGCCATCACGGTTCGTGCACGCGGGCGCATCCGTGTTCCCGGTGGAAGCCACGGGCCTACCGTGCCTGCACTGCATGTCGCGGTGCTTCGCAACCATGCTGCAGAGCGGCTGCACCGCCTCGCCGCGCGGCCGCTGCATGACGGACATCACGGTCGAACAAGTGCTCGACGCAATGGACGCAGCGTTCCAATCGAACCAACTGTCGGCGCCACCACTGCTAGCGGAACGCGGGCGGCACGGATAGCCCCGCGTCGACTGGCTTCCTCCTGCCGGCGACTCAGCTGGCTGGAGTTTCGTCCGTCTTCTTCGCCGTCGACAGGATCTGCAACTCGGCCATCTGCTCCGGAGTGACAACACTCGGCGCCAGTGCCATCGGGTCCAAGGCCATCGCCGTCTTCGGGAAGGCAATGACGTCGCGGATGCCTTCGCGGCCGAGCGCCAACGCAACCATGCGGTCGACACCCAGTGCAATGCCACCGTGCGGCGGACCACCATACTTGTAGGCATCGAGCATGTAGCCGAAGTTGCGACGCTGCTCTGCTTCACTGATGCCGAGGAAGTTGAACACCTTCTTTTGCAGTTCGTGGCGGTGGATCCGGATCGAACCCGAGCCAAGCTCCCAACCGTTCATGACGAAGTCATAGGCGCGGCTGCGATGGCTCGCCGGGTCCTTCTCGAAGTCAGTGTTGTCCCAATCGACCGGTGCCGAGAACGGGTTGTGCGCGTACTGCCAACGCTGCTTGTCCTCGTTCCAATCAAACATCGGGAAGTTGAGCACCCAGCAGCAGCGGAACTTCTTGGCATCGCGCAGGCCGAGCTCGGTGCCAACCTTGAGGCGCACTTCGCCGAGCGCACGGTGCACGACCTTGGGCTGGTCCGCCACGAACAGCAGCAAGTCACCGGGCTTGGCACCCATCAACTCGATCAACTGGGCGCCGGCTTCGTCTTGGTAGAACTTCGAGATCGAGCCTTCGACGCCCTTCTCGGTGATCTTTGCCCAAGCCAATCCCTTGGCTCCGTATTCCTGCACGTAGGCAGTCAACGCGTCGAGGCCCTTGCGCGAGTACTTCGCCGCGCCACCAATGGCCGTGATGCCCTTGACCATGCCGCCGGTTTCGACCGCGCCCTGGAACACCTTGAACGCGCTCGTCTTGGCGTGCTCAGTGCAATCCACCAGCTCCATGTCGAAGCGCATGTCCGGCTTGTCACTGCCGAACCGGTTGATCGCTTCTTCGAACGACAAGCGTGGGAAAGGCGTCGGCAGATCGATGTCGAAGCCCTGCTTGAACGAGTGCACGACGGCCTTCTCGACCAACTCGAGCACGTCGTTCTCTTCGACGAACGACATCTCCAAGTCGACCTGGGTGAACTCCGGCTGGCGATCGGCGCGCAAGTCCTCATCGCGGAAACAGCGGGCGATCTGGTAGTAGCGATCGAGGCCCGCAACCATGCACAGCTGCTTGAAGATCTGAGGACTCTGCGGCAACGCAAAGAACTTGCCCGGGTGCACGCGGCTCGGCACCAGGTAATCGCGCGCACCTTCCGGCGTGCTACCCGTCAGGATCGGCGTCTCGACATCGATGAAGTCCTCACCGGCCAAGAACGTGCGCATCGCCGTGACGAAACGCGAACGCTTGATCAAGCCTTCTTGCAGCGGCCGTCGGCGCAGGTCGAGGTAGCGATACTTCATGCGCAACTCTTCGTTGGCCTCGACATCATCGAGCACCTCGAAGGGCGGCGTGTCAGCTTCACTGAGCACGATCACTTCCTTGACCAACAATTCGATCTCGCCGGTCGAGCGCGCCTTGTTGACCTTGTCGCCGTCGCGAGCGCGGATACTGCCTCGCACCGACACTACATCCTCGGCACCGAGACGGCGCAGCAGATCGACCGTGCCCTCCGCCATATCATTGGTCTCGGTGTGCGCGACGATCTGGGTCACGCCATAGCGATCGCGCAAATCGACGAAGACCAGTTGGCCGTGGTCACGGTGGTTCTCGATCCAACCGTTGAGCACCACTTCGGTGCCCACGTTTTCGATCGTCAATTCGCCGCAAGAATGGGTGCGCTGCCAGGGGGAACGTGTCATTTCGGGCAGCGGTCGTAACCGCTGCCCCGAGTGCATTCCAGCACCGCCCGAAGCCGCTGCCCGAAGCCCCCGGCCGAAGCCTCGGCAAATGCCGAGCTTGCACCCGCCCTACTCGTAGCGAACGGACTCGCTGGGGCTCTGCTTCAGCGCCCGGTAGGCGGGCACCAACGCTGCCAGGATCGCGGTCGCAAACGCCGCGACCGGCACCAGGATCAGCCACAGCCACGGCATCTTCACCGGCGCGTCCATCTGCGCGACCGCATTCATGCCCAGCACGATCACGGTGCCCAACGGGTAGCTCAAGGCGACCGAAAGCACACTGGCGATCGCGGCAACCACGGCCCCCTCGATCAAGAAACTGCCGCCGAGAGCCCCGCGTTTGATGCCCAGAGCGCGCAAGACGCCCAGCTCGCGCTGGCGCCCCAGTGCCGCGATCGTCATGCCGTTGAGCAGCCCGACCCCAGCCAGCCCCATCATCAAGAACAGCAGCAGGTCGAACAGATAAAAGTCCTTCTCAACATCACGATGCAGGTACGCGCGCACGCCATCGCCGGTCTTGTTGCGGCGCAGGCTTGGCAGCGTTGCTCGCGCCGCTGCGCCCAGGATCTCCAGGTCCGCGGAGTCCTGCAAGCGCAGTGTCACCAGCTCGACGCAGAGCTCCCCGATGCAAAAGTCCTGGCGCAGCCAGTGCGGCGACGTGATCGCGAAGGCGCGTTCATCGCTGTCGAAGCCGGCGCGGTCACTGACCAACAACACCTCATAGCTGACCGGCGTGCCGTTTTTGTCGCGCAACGGAACCAG
>CAXBFC010000478.1:0-6089 GCA_963974725.1 uncultured bacterium
ATCAAGGGCCTGCCACCGGGCACATACGCTGTCGTTGTGCACGACAGCATGCATGCCAAGTGCATGTCGTCGCCATTCACGCTCAGCGGCAACGGGAAGAAGCAGGTGGAAGTGCGGATGAATCACGGCGGCGAACTGCGCGGCACCGTGGTGGATGCCCAGGGTCGCCCCGTCAGTGGCGCCACGGTGACGACCGTCGCCCCCATCGATGCCCCGATCGCAGACGCCCTGTTCCCCGAGATCCAGAAAGCTCGCAGGCCGACGTTTCACACCGAAGCCAAGGTCCAGACCTTGGCCGACGGATCGTTTGTCATCAAGAAGCTAGCCGTCGGCAACTACGTGCTACGAGCCGAACACACCGACTTCAGCCCAGCGAAGCTTGAGAACGTCGACGTCACCCTCAAGCCACGAAAGCCGATCGCAATCACCGTCATCAAGGGCTCGGTGGTGCACGGTCGCGTCAGCAAACAAGGCAAGCCACAGGAGAACTATCTGGTCGACGTCTGGGCCGTCCTCGATGGCAAGAGCATCGGCCAGCCACACACGGCACGCACCGACAAGCAAGGCAACTTCCGCATCGCCGAGCGCCTGCCGCCGGGCCGCTACCGCCTGCTAGCCCGCAAGGAAAACAACGGCAACGAGAACCCGTTCGAGTTGCTGATCCAGATGAGGGATAGCGAGGTCCTGTTCGAAATCGAGAAGGGCAAAGCCAAAGCCGCGATAAACATCGACCTGAAGTAGTGGTACTCTCGGGGCGTCCCCACCCTCACGCCCCGCACCATGCACCTAGTCGTCATGACCGGAGCCGGCATTTCAGCTGACTCCGGCGTCCGCACGTTCCGCGATTCCGACGGCCTCTGGGAAGGCCAACGCCCGGAAGACGTCGCGACGCCAGAAGCCTGGGCTCGCAATCCGGCTCTGGTGTGGCGCTTCTACCAAGAGCGTCGCGCGCAGCTCGCGACCGTCACGCCCAACCCAGCACATGCGGCGGTGGCAGATGCCGCGAAGCGACTCACAGCGCGCGGCGACCAGCTGACTCTGGTCACGCAAAACGTCGACGACCTGCACGAACGCGCCGGCAGCTCCGCGATCCACATGCACGGCGAACTGGCAGTGCTGCGTTGTGAACAATGCGGCAACAAGGAACGTGGTCTCGATCGCGTGCAAGCCGATTCGTTTCTCAGTTGTGCTGCGTGCAGTCATCGCTTGCGCCCGGACATCGTCTGGTTTGGCGAGGTGCCGTTCCATCTGGATCAAATCGAAACGGCGCTGCTCGACTGCAGCCACTTCCTCGCGATTGGCACCAGCGGCCAGGTGTATCCGGCGGCCGGCATGCTGCAGATTGCGCGAGACCGCGGCGCCAAGACCTACGTGCAAGCGCTCGAACTGCCGAGCAACGCGGATTCCCGTGACCACTTCACGGCCGGGCGTGCCGCGCAGGTTGTGCCCGAGTTGCTCGCCCGCATCACCGACGCGCGATGACCAAAACCCGACCCACAAAGCCAGCATGGTGCTTGGCGCTGCTCTCGCTGCTGATCACCGCGACCGCTTGCCTTGGGCAACACGATGCGCAGGCGCCACTACCCAAGGGTTGGCAGCAGCTCAAGGACTTGCGAATCGGCACGCCGATGGCCCAACCCCTCGACAGCGGCTTGTCCCTGCGCGAGCCAGCATGCTCCATCGAGGTCGAACTATCCCTCAGCACCGCGACGACCACCGCCGCGTCGCTGATGATCGGCGGCAGCCACATCGGCTTCTGCGGCCGCAACGGCAAACCGTTCCTCGAAGGGCCGCTGTTCGGGGGCGGCGTGCGCACACTCGATGCCCAGCCGCTGCGCGCCGGCGAACGGTTCCGCATCACGGTCACGCGCAGCAAACAACAACTGCGCATCGACTGGAACGGCATTTTGCTGCCGGCGCTGGCCGATCCCGGTGGCGACTTGGGCACCGTCGCCCTTCGTCCTCATCGCGACACGATGACCGTATACACCTTCACGGTCCTCGGTGGCACATCACCCCCACAACCGATCGGCAGCGGCACCATCGTGTGGCAGTCGGGGGAAAACGACATCGACACCTACCGCATCCCCGCGCTGGTGATCGCCAACAACGGCGACCTGCTCGCGTTCGCTGAAGCGCGGCATCGCAGCCGCAGTGATACCGGCGACATCGACCTCGTCATGAAGCGTTCGCGCGATGGCGGCCGAACATGGTCGCAGTCGCAACTCATCTGGGACGATCAGAGTAACACGTGCGGCAACCCGTGCCCGGTGGTCACGTCGCAAGGCGAGATCCTGTTGCTGACGACGCACAATCTCGGCGAGGACCACGAGTCGCGCATCATCGGCGGCACCTCGAAGAGCACCCGCATGGTCAAGGTGCTGCGCAGCCGCGACCACGGCAAGACCTGGTCCAAACCCGAGGACATCACCAAGACCACCAAGCAGCCCGACTGGACTTGGTATGCAACTGGCCCCGGTGCCGGCATCGAGTTGTCGCGCGGCAAGCACAAGGGGCGGCTCGTCATTCCATGCGACCACATCGAAGCCAAGACGCGCCACTACTACTCGCATGTGATCTACAGCGATGACCAAGGCGCCACCTGGCACCTCGGCGGCAGTACACCGGAGCATCAAGTCAATGAATGCGAGGTGGTCGAACTGGACCACGGCGACCTGCTGCTCAACATGCGCAACTACGACCGCAAGCACCGCACGCGGCAACAAGCCACCAGTCGCGACGGCGGCGTGACCTGGCAGAACCAACGGCACGTGCCCGAGCTGATCGAACCGATCTGCCAGGCGAGCATCCGACGCCTGCGCGACGGCGTCTTGTTGTTCAGCAATCCGGCCAGCCAGACCGGGCGTGAGCGCATGACGCTGCGCGCGTCGTTCGATCAGGGCAAGACCTGGCCGTGGTCGGTGCTGCTCGATCCAGGGCCGTCCGCCTATTCGTGCCTACAGGTTCTCGCCGATGGCACCGCGATCTGCCTCTACGAAGCCGCTGGATATCGCGAACTGCGCGCCCATCGCGTCGCACCTGCCGATCTGCCCCAGTAGGGCGCGACGAACAGCTGCCAGCGGTCCCGAGTGCCTGCTTCGTGCGGGCCTGCCAAATCGTATGTGGACGCCGAAGGCCCCACCGTTAGGCTGCGCGGTTCGTTCCACTCGACAGAACTCAAAACCGCCCGCGCCGCCTTGTTCAACCTACTCAGCACCCGCCCCCAAAACCTACGCACTGACGTCCTGTCCGGGATGACGGTCGCGCTGGCGCTCGTTCCCGAAGCCGTTGCCTTTGCCTTCGTTGCGGGCGTTGACCCGATCGTCGGACTGCACGCAGCGTTCATGGTTGGTTTGATCACGGCGGTCTTCGGCGGCCGCCCGGGCATGATCTCCGGAGCAACCGGGGCACTCGCGGTCGTGCTCGTCAGTCTGGTCTCTGCGCACGGCATCCAATACATGTTCGCCGCGGTGCTGCTGATGGGCGTCATCCAAGTCGGCGCAGGGGTGCTCCGGCTGGGCAAGTTCATCCGCATGGTGCCACACCCGGTCATGCTCGGGTTCGTCAACGGACTGGCGATCGTGATCTTCCTCGCGCAGCTCGGGCAATTCAAAACGCCAAGTCCCATTCCGGGTGAGGATCCGGTTTGGATGACCGGCATGCCGATGTACACGATGTGTGGCTTGGCCGCCGTGACGATGGGCATCATCCACCTGCTGCCGAAGCTGACGCGGGCGGTGCCCGCTTCGTTGGTTGCGATCGTCGTCGTCACCGGCTCCACGATGCTGTTTCACATCGACACGCCAACGGTTGTCGACTTCCTGCGCACGATGACCGCCGACCCCAACGCAACGCTCGCCGGCGGCTTGCCGGTGTTTGCCCTGCCGATGGTGCCGTTCAACTTTGAAACGCTGCGCATCATCCTGCCCTACTCGATCATCCTCGCCGCCGTCGGTCTGATCGAATCGCTGCTGACTCTGACCCTGGTCGACGAACTGACCGAGACGCGCGGCCGGGGCAACAAGGAATGTGTCGCACAGGGCGCGTCCAACATGGTCTGCGGCGTCTTCGGCGGCATGGGCGGCTGCGCGATGATCGGCCAGAGCATGATCAACATCAACTCCGGTGGCCGTGGCCGCACGTCGGGCATCACCGCCGCGCTGGTGTTGCTCGCCTTCGTGCTCGTCGCCTCACCGCTGATCGAAATGGTGCCGCTGGCGGCCCTCGTCGGCGTGATGTTCATGGTCGTGCTCGGCACGTTTGAGTGGTCGAGCCTGCGCGTGCTCAACAAGGTGCCGGTCACCGATGCGCTGGTGATCGTCCTGGTATCAGCGGTCACGGTAAAATACGACCTCGCGATCGCCGTGTTCGTTGGCGTGATCGTCTCGGCACTGGTGTTCGCTTGGAAGCACGCCAAGGTCGTGCACGCCATTCCGCACACCGATGAGAACGGCGCCCGCATCTACTCGCTGCGCGGCCCCCTGTTTTTCGGCTCGTGCACGAGCTTCCTCGACCTGTTCAACCCGGCCGAAGATCCCAAGGACGTCATCATCGACTTCCAACACGCGCGCGTCTCCGACCACTCGGCCATCGAAGCGATCGATACGCTCGCCGAACGCTACCTCGCGCTCGATAAGGAACTGCACCTTCGCCACCTCAGTCCGGATTGCCGCAGGTTGCTGCGCAAGGCTGGCAACATGGTCGAAGTCAACGTCATCGAAGACCCGCACTACCACGTCGCCACCGACGCGCTGGACTAGTCACTGAACTAGCCGCTGCGGCTAGCAGCCAGCCTGCTGGTCGCTACTCGGCCAGCGCTTCGAGAAACTGCGGCCCGAACGAGTCGAGCTTCTTCGGTCCGATGCCCTTGATGTCGAGCATGGCCGAGCGCGTCGTCGGCCGTTCGCGAGCCAACTCTTCGAGCGTCGCGTCCGAGAACACGACGTAGGGCGGCACCCCGAGATCGCTCGCGAGCTTGCGCCGCACGGTGCGCAGCCGATCGAAGACTTCGTGTTCGGCCGTGGTCAACTCGCGAGTAACCGTCTGCCCAGCAGCGCTGCGGCGCCGACGCGGTTTCTGGTCCAAACCACCCTTCGGCGACCGCAACTCGATTTCGCGCGTGCTGCGTAACACTTCGGCAGACGCCTCATTGAGCACCAGAATCGGGTACTCGCCATCGGTGCGGACCAGCACGCCATCGTCAATCAACTGATCGATGTAGTTGCCGAGCCGCATCGGCGTCAGGTCCTTCAACAATCCAAACGTCGGAATCTGTTCGTGACCGCGCTGCAGCACCTTCTCGTTGCGGCTACCGCGCAGCACATCGATGACGTAGCTCGCGCCGTAGCGTTGCCCGGTCCGTGCAACGGCCGACAGGATCTTCTGCGCGGTGACGTGGCTATCCGGAACAAGGTCGAGTTCGTTGAGGCAAACGTCGCAGGCGCCGCAGCTCGGCTCGTCGTAGCTCTGGCCGAAGTATTCGCTGAGCGAACGGTGCCGACAACGCGCGCGCCCGGCGAACCGCTGCATGTGGTTCAACAACGCCAACTGCGCTTGCACCGTTTCGTCGTCGCCGTATTCTTCGCCACCGCGCTGCACGATCATGCGCCACTTCGCCGCATCGGCACCGGAGTAGAGCAGCAGGCATTCGGACGGCAAGCCATCGCGGCCGGCACGCCCCGTCTCTTGCTGGTAGTGCTCGATGCTCTTCGGCATCGCCGCGTGCACGACGAGCCGCACGTCGCTGCGGTCGATACCCATGCCGAACGCAACCGTGGCGCAAACAACGTTCAACCGCTCCGCACGGAAGTCGGCACTGATGCGCGTTCGCTCGCCGGCAGACAAGCCCGCGTGGTAGGCCTCGGCCTGGATCTTGCGCGACTTCAGCTGCTTGGCGAGCGTCTCGGTGTCCTTGCGCGAGATGCAGTAGACGATCGTCGCGGTATCGCCGTGGCGCCCGATGCCTTCGACGACCTGATCGATCAACCCCTGGCGCGGCAAGACGCGATAGGTCAGTTCGGGTCGATCGAACGTGCCGATCAACTCCACCGGATCCTGCAAGTTCAACTGCTCGCGAATGTCCTGACGCA
>CAXBFC010000479.1:0-6068 GCA_963974725.1 uncultured bacterium
AGCGAATCATCGAACGAGCACTGGCATTCTGCGACGGCAATCGCGAACGCGCCGCAGCCATCCTTGGCATCAATCGCAGCACGTTGTTTCACAAGCTGAAGAAGCTCGGCATCCGCTGATGGTCACAACCACCAAAAGCGAGCTATAACGGAGTCTCGGCATGTTCCAAAAGAGCCTTCTCATCCTGATGGTCTGCGGCCTTCTGACCCTGGCAGGCATCGTTGCGTACACAATCGTTGGTTGGCACACCCCGGAGGACACCATCCGCGAGGCCCAAGGCAAGCTGGCGGCCGGGCGGTATGGCGAAGTCATCTCGATGCTCGACCAAGCTGAGTACGGCCACAGCGTGCAAGGCAACCGGGCCTTGAAGCAGCAACTGTGGCAGATCAGGAAGCATGCCCACGCCCAGCTCGGCAACCCGGGTGCCGCTCTGCGTGACGTTCGCTTGCTGCTCAAGAATGGCTTCGAGGACGACATCGACCTGCGACTGGACCAGATCCGCTTCTTGGCCATGGACAAGCAAGGGGACAGGGCGATCCTCGAGGCCAAGAAGTTCCTCGACGACCACCCGAAGCACAGCCGCGGACTCGAACTTGCCGGCGAAGCATCCCAGACGGCCTACAAGCCGCTGATGGACGAGTTGCTGGTGGCGATCGAGCGCGCTCTCGGCACGAACAAGCACGAGGCAGCTCGCACCATTCTGCTGACCTACTTGTATCGCCCACCAGGTGACCGGAAGGGCAAGCGAGCGGGTGCGCGACTGAAGGAGCTATTCGCCGACGAACCACGCTTGTTGTTGCAATGGCCAGAGATATGGTCCGCCGCGCAACAACTACACGACCGCATCCAAAAGGGCCTCAGCTACTACCAGGCGAGTCTCGACCTTGGCGGCGAACCGGTCGCAGCGATCCGAGCGGTCGCCAAGGCACTGGAACAATCCGGACGGATCGACGACCTGTTGTTCGCTTGCGAGATCCAGCGGCGCATGTTCCACCACGCATACGTCGCGGAGAGCGGTGCGCTGGCGAGTTGGGTCCGCATCCAAGCTGGCTTGCCACTGGCGGCCATCGCAACCACCGAGCGGTGGCTGCCCATCGCGAAGATTGCCGAATCCTGGAGCAAAGGTCGACTGACGGCGACGGCAGAACAACTGGCACTCGCGCGGGCGTTTGCTGCCTGGCAGCTACGCGACAAGACGGCACTGGCGGAAGCCGGCGCCGTCATCACCGAACTGCGCAAGACCGACTTTCGTGCGCAGCTCGCGTTGCACCTATCGCTAGCAACGCGACGGCTCCTGAGTTCGAAGCCGGACCCGCAGCAGGTTGAGAATAGCCTGCGCATCATACTTCGGGCAGCGATCAGGGAACCGGCGCCACGCAACCGACCCGACTTCGTCGCCGAGTTCGCGCCATCATGGATCGATAGCATGATCGATCGCAACGCGCCCGAGGACGAGACCTTGGCCGCGCTAACATTGTGGCGCAATGGCCGACCAAACGCGATGGCACCACGCCTGCGCACGGCCCAGTACATGCTTGGTCTCGGCAACACGCCGGCGGCGTTGGCGACCATTGCGGATGCAGCCGCCATCGACCCCGACCATCCGCAACTGTTTCCGCTGCACCTGGCCATTGCTCGCCGCCACCACGAGAACTCCGCTCAGGACGGCGGCAACCTGCTAGCGCAATGCGTGCAATCGTTCCGCTCGCTGCCCGACACCAGCGACCCGATTGGGTTCGTCTTGTGTGCGGAAGCCGCGCTCGCGCAGAACGATCGTCGCCTCGCACACATTGCGTTGGCATGCGCACGCAACGCGATCGCTTCCTTCCCGCGCGCCGACATTCCACGTCAGTTCGAGCTACGAGCCCTGCTGCTGCAGGAGCAGTATGAAGAAGCCGCGCGCACCGCCACGATCACCATCAGCGCCATCGATCCGAACCCGGTGACGCTGTCGTTAGCGATCGAAGCCAAGCAGCTCGCCGGCGAGCCGATTCGCGACTTGCTGCGCCTGGCAATCCCCCGCGTGCGCCAAAACCCGCAGATGCAGGTCGAGTTGCTTCGCCTGGCATTGACGGACGCTCCTGCAACCTCCGACCGCTTCATCACGGACACGATCACCGGCACGGAGGCGACGGTCGCCTCGCGGGTGCTGGCGATCCGTTCATATTGTGCAACGGGCCGACTCGATGAGGCACTGGCCCAAATCAAAGCCTGCTCGCCGGCCGACACGGACGAAGTTCACACCGAACTTGCGGGCGCGTTCGCCAATTGGCTCCTGCTTCGATCGCAAACGACCGACGATGCGACGCTGCTGGCCATCATGCAGAAGCAACGCGAGCGACTTGGCCTGAACACGCGCACCCAGCGGGCGATGCTGCAAATCGCACCGGAGATCGCAGAAACGCATCCAGATACGGCATTCGATCTACTGAACACCTCGCTGCCGGCCGCCCTGCCTGAAGAACGCTCGGGCCAACTCTACGAGCTCGCCGGTGACTTGGCGCTTCGCCGTCAAGATGTCGTGCGGGCGGCAGCGCGCTGGACTGCGGCACTCGCGTTCGCCGACGGCCAGCACGTCGCAGAACGACTCGCCCGCCTCCACCTGATTCTCGGTGAGGAGGCTCGAGCCATGCAAGTCTACGCAGTGGCCAAGAACCGCACCGACGGCGCGCTGGCCGCACGCCTGGGGCAACCGCTCGCTGCCGCGACGTTGCTGGCGGAGGCCTTGAAGAAGGAACCTGCCGACTTGCTGACGCATGCCGCGCTCGCGAGCTTTGGGCAGCCGACCATGGTCGACTGGAAGGTCGCCAGGGACGTCGAGGAGCAAACCTTGCGGCTGGAGCTATTGGCCGGACTGGCCGACCCCTTGCTCGGCAAGCTGTGCGTCTCACGCGCCAACGAGCTGCTCAAGCGCGACCAGACCTCGAAGACGAACTCGCTCTTGCTGGCGCGCGCGGCCAGCAATTCCGGCAACGCGCCAGCAGCCGGCTTCCTCCATGGGCAATTGAGCAAAGCGGGCTTCCTCGGCCCCATCCTGTGGCGGGAAGTCGCCCTCGCCGGGCAACAAGCCGACTACGCAACCAGCAAAGAGCTGCTGCAATTGGTCATCGGCGCCACATCGACCGGGCGCGCGGCCTCCTCGCTGGTGACGATGTCCTTTGGCATGAAGCAGATTGTCAAGACGCTGGAGGATGCGGGATTCACCGAAGCCGCCAACAAGACGCGCGTCACGCAATGGCAAGTTGCACCGCAGTTGCTGCCGTGCACCGCGGAGGATCTGCAGTTGATCGCCGCAGGCCACACCCCGCTCGATGTCTGCCTGATTCTTGACAAGGTGCTCAGTGGCAAGCATCCATGCGACCGCCTCGCCGTGCTGCAACAGTTCTATCGCTCCGCAGAAAAACTGCTCGCGGCGGCTAGCACCGAACGCCCGATGCTCGTGCGACTGGCGACCCACCACCTGGCCACCGAAGGCGCGCACGGCGAAATCGTGCACTTCCTGCTGGCGAATGCGACGACCACCGAACCGCACAGCAAGCGCGACATGCTGATCGCCCATCTCGAACGCATCGCAACGGCAACGAGCGACACCCGGTATCTCGACCGCACGATCGAGGCGCTCAGCCAGATCATGGGCATCGTGGACCTGAACCATGAAGTGGACCGGCTGATTGATCGCTACCCGACTTCGCTGCCATTGTGGGCCGTGCGCGTCAAGCTGCGCCAACGCCTGGACGACGATCCGTCAGCACTCGCCGAACTGCGCACGGTGTTGACGCATGCGTTGGATCCGACCGCCGAACTGGCGTTCTTGGCGATGACTGCTGCCGAACGCAAGCTGATCCCCGAAGATTGGCAGCGCCTGACGAAGCTACCCGCCGAGTTGCTGGCAAGCCCCGCGGGCGAATACGTGCAGGGCATGATGGCGTTGCGGCAGGGCTTGGCCGACGAGGCGATCGAACGGCTACTCAAAGCCGAGCCGCAACATGACGGCCGCCACCTTTACGAGCTCGCCCTCGCGTACACCGTCAGTGCCGCGGCCGAGAACACCGAGAAGGCGATCGCAGCACTCAACCTGCTGCACAAGGACTACCCCAACAGTTCGCTGGCGCGCCACGCTCGCAGCTTTGTCCGCCAGCTGTCGCCGTAACCGGCGAGCGCATCGGACAACGACGAGAAGCGGTAGTCGCGCAGCAAGCGATCGAGCTTGTCGTGAGTTCGCGACAAGTTCACGTAGTGACGGAAGCCGCGCAGGCCACCAAGCGGTTGTCTCGGTTGGCCGGGATCGACCTCCCACGGATGCAGGTAGATGCAGCCGGGAACGCCCAGCTTCTGCTTCTGGGCAAGGCCTTTGCGCAGCAACCAAAGCGGCAACAACCGCAGGTAGCCACCGCCGCCCACCGGCACGTGCTTGCCGAGCACATCCCACGTCAATGGCGGGAACTCAAGCAACTCCTGCTCTTCATGCTGGATCAAGTACGGCACCGTCGGCGCGCTTGGCACGCCGTAGTCAGGATGGCTGACGGGCTGGATCGAACTGTCCAGGGTGATGCCCGAACGCAGCAACTCCTCGATCGCCCACGGCGTCTTCTTGCCGATGGACCACGTGCAGGCGCGGAATGCATTCGGCCGCGTACCGGTGATGTCGGACAGGATCTTGGCGGTGCGCTGCAAGTCTTCACGGAAGCCAAGCTGACCGAGGTCGGGCAGCAGCTGGTGGTCGTAGCCGTGACTTGCAATCTCGTGGCCCGCATCGTGGATCTCACGAATCAGATCGGGCAAGCGCTCGGCGATCCACCCCAAGCAAAAGAACGTCGCCTTCGCATCGCGCCGCGCAAACAGGTCGAGCAAGCGCTTGGTGGAATCCCCGCAACGCAACTCGAAGCCATCCCAATCCGATCGATCGATCAGGTGGGCCATGTTGAGAACCTGAAACCAGTCCTCGACATCGACAGACATGGCATGCACAACGCTCATCGCAAAAGCTTCCTCGCGATGGGCAACAATTGCTGCAAGAACTCGCGGCAACGTGCCTCAGCTTGTGCGACGTTTTCTCCCTTGTATAGCAGTGACTCAACGCGCAACAGGTAGCCCGACTCGTTCTGTCGAAGCAAGGCGCGGGGCAGATGGTGCATCGTGAAGTCCCAGTAGTCACCCGACGCCCACGACTCGGTGCCAAACATACTCAACGTCACGTAGCGCCAACGATTGGACCGTCGTTCGGCGACGATGCGGCTGGCAACGGCGCGGCCGCCGACATCCTGATCGAGCCACGGCGCGGCCACGAGGTCGTCTCGCACGATCATCATGTCACTGCCTTCAATGCAGATGCGCGGTGGATGCACGCTCTTCCAGTTGGTGTCGTGGAACAGCGCAACGACTTGGATCGCGTACTTCTCGGAGTTGACGTAGCGACGCCACACGAAGTCCTTGGTGCCGAGAAGTTCGTGATAGCGCGGCAGATGCTCGACGAAGTCCTGTTGCTGCTCGGTCGTTCGTGGCTGCATCGTGTAGCCAGCAATCGAGGTCGGGATCTGCTCGGCGCGACCGGATCGGTCATTGAACGGTCGGTAGCAACTCAACCACAACAGCGGGCCAGCCAGCAACCACAAGACGATCGCCGGGCCACGTAGCGACGTCGCAACCGTCGTTTCCGGCACGACTGCGGCACCAGGAACCTCAATGGCTGCCGCGGACTTGCCGAGCCGGCGCGCCAACAACCCGTCGACCGACACCATCGTCAGCAACAGTGCGGCCCACTCGACGACATTGGCAACTGTGTGGCCGGTGCCCTCGGCAAACGGCACCCCAAACCCACGCGCCAGCAAACACAGTGCGGCAATGCGGGCGACGTTGGCGGCAACCGCGAGCGGCGCGGCGACCAGCAACAGCAGCACCCTGCGCGCGACGCTTGGTGGCCCGGTGAAGAACACCAGGCAATACGCGAGCGTCAGCATCGCCAACAACGAACGCAACCCGCCACAGGCCTCGGCCACGTATAGCGAACCATCGATGCCCCGGGGCAACAATCGGTCGCCATCGCGCACGATGTCGGCACCAACAAGGTT
>CAXBFC010000480.1:0-6068 GCA_963974725.1 uncultured bacterium
TGGGCTGGCAAGCGCCTGCCGACCCACATCGAATGGGAGTTCGCGGTGCGCGGCCAGAAATACCGCCTCTTCTCCTGGCAAGGCGAGGTCGAAGACGGTGGCAAGCGGGATGGAGTCGCAGTCGATACTTCTCAGGCGGTATTGGTAATTGATGAGTCGGATTGTGCTCCTGCGAGTAGTGGCAAGATCTACAATCTGTGCAGCAACGTCAGCGAGTGGGTCCAGCCGTACGAGAAGGACTCGGGTTACATCAAGGGAGAGGCAACCGCGGCGGGTGCACATTTTGATCTTCAGCCTTATCACTTCGGCATCGCGACCCCCTGGCAGAAGGGCGAGCGGAGACCAACGATCGGATTCCGGTGCGCCCTCGACGCAAGCGTCGTCCTGAAGGGCTTGAGCACGCAATCGCCGGGCAACATTCAGCGCGATCTGGATCCGCCAAAGAAAGGACAATGACAATGGATACTCGCTGTTCCCGGAGCATCTCCGCCACTTTGCTCCTGCTGAGTTTGGTCGGCTGCGCGACTCGGAGAGCCGATCGGCCGCCGGTGCCCTTCCACATTGCGATTACCCAGCCGAGGTTGGAACCGCGTCGCGAGCCGCGGTCGAGGCTGCTAGGTAATCCCACCCAAGTGCGTCTGGCGATTGATACGCAGCTGTTGGTGGCCAACCTGGAGTCAGCTCTCGCGAATACCTTCGTGCGGGTCTCGACGATTCCGGGTGACGTCGAGGATGCGGCGGCCCGCGCTCGTGAGCTTGGCGCGGACATCCTGCTGCAGGCGACGATCGAGTACGCGCCCCAAATCCATACCGAGATCAACAGCAGTTTCTGGCCAAACCTGCCGCTATTCGCGCTCGGTGGTCCTTTCTGTTGGTTCGTGGCGGATCGCAGCTACTACTGCGACCTCGTGATGAAGACGACAATTCGCAGTGCCTCGGCGAGGTCCTCTTCAGCGATTCATGAGGAGAATGTGGTCGCGAACGAGGCCTCACTCAACTTCCTCGAGCGAGCGGATTGGTTGGGCCCGTATCTGTTGTCCGTTGCGGTGCCTGCCGGCCTGATCTCGGCAGACAGCGGCGCCGTGTCGGGAGCTCTTGGCGAGGAACTTGTGCGCAAGATCAGCGAGCGACTTGCCGGCAATCTCCTTGGGCAGGAGAGCCGGCTTACGGAGTGGTCGGAGGTTGCCTTCTCGTTGGAGAACGTTGTTACAACAACGGATGAGAAGGGGGCGGCGCTCGTCGGTCAGGCGGTCATCCGAAAGGACACGGGTATCGAGGCCCTGCGCGCCATCGAGTATCGCTTTGGTCCCGCGGCTGAGTTCGCGTCTACCGCGCTGGAAGACCCTAGCCGCGACGGCAAGACGCTGGTCTACGACTTCCGGGTTCCCGTTGGTGAAAACAGTGGGCCTGTGCAGTTGCGTGTGACGCAGCGCGGGGGCGGCGGTCGACAGCGCACATACACTTACCCCGTCAAGACAAAGGGGGTGCGTCGTGCGCGCTGATCAACGGGTTGTCGTGGGCATGATCGCCCTGTGTTTGGCAACTAGCGGTTGCGGTTTCGGCACCGTTGGCATCGTGGCTTCTTCTAGTGGCGGTGGTGACGGCAACGCGAATGCTGTGACGGGCGACTTCAGTGTCTTCGGCGGCAACCTGCCGGAGACGGCGGCGATCGCGATCACGTTGATCGATGCGGAGTCGGATACGGTCGCCGTCGAGTTCTTGCTTAAGGATTCCAATGACGTACTGACCCGATTGACGCAAATCGAGTCGAATCCAGTTGTTCTCAAGACATCACCGACGGGTGAATTGAACTTGGTTCCGTGGAATTTCGCGGCTGAGCCGGGCATCGAAACGACTGCGAGAACAGCTTTTCGTTTGGTGGCACGTGGCTCCGCCGGGGGCGAGAAGCTTGCGGTAGGATTCGTCGGCAACGATGCGCCGGAACTGCTGTTTGATCCACCTGTCGGGGAGCAAAGCGGTGATGTCGAGTTGACCTTTGGGCTACGCGATTCGGCTGGAGACGCGGTCTCGGTGATGGTGGACTACCTTGAAGTCGATGGCACGCCGATGCCTGCCCGCGCCGCCAATCTGCTCGGCGGTCAGCCGGCCTCTGGACTTGCCGTCGTCAATCGGCCGACCGACGGCGGAATCGAGACCGAGACGTTCGTCTGGGATACAGGCAGCTTGCCTGTGGCGGGTGGCTTCCCGGGTGACCTGATCGGTGTTGACCGCACGGTTACGGTACGCGTTACGGTTGTTGACGCCGGGGGTGCCACGGTAAGCATGTTCGGCGACGTGCATGTTGACAACAATCTGCCGCCGACCGTCGAACTTGATGACGCGTTCTTGGTTGGCGATGATGATCGTCGCGGCGTGTCGGTGCCGTTTCGCGTCACGGACCCTGAGCATGATCGGGTTCGCGTGCTGTTCCAGTGGCGGGGTGAAGGGCAGACTTCATTCTTGCCTCTCGGTGTGACGGACCCAGCCGAACTCCAGATTCGCTTGCAGGACCCCGCGTTTCTCGAGAGCCGGCAGATCTGCCAGCCTTTCCCGGCTTGGGTCGAGTGCCGGATCGAGCAGTTGCAGCCTACTATGGTGCGGATCGAGGCGCTGCGTGACGAGCAAGCCAGGTTGCGGGCGAATGGTCTAGCTGGGCGATCCTTGCAACGGCTGCGGGAGGAAGTGCCGCTGGTCGCATCCTTGCCCATCGGCACGTTGTTGCGGCCGGTGGCGGTGGCGTCGGCGGGAGTCGGAGATCGCGCGTGGGTCTTGGATTCCGTGAACGGAAATGCGGCGTTGCTTGAGATCGAACTGGCTACCGGAACGGTGCTGCGAAGTATTCAGTCAGGTCTTGAAGGTGAGCCGACGGCCCTGTCGTTGGACGAAGACGGCCAACGAGCATTGGTCGCGAATCGTGCGGGCAGTGGCTGGACTCTCAATGAAGTGGACCTGCGGACCAATGTCGTCACTCGCCTGATCGCTTCCGCTTCCACTTCGGGTGGAATGGCGACGCTGCGGGGTTTGCAATGGATGTCAGCCACCACGGCAGTGGCGGTGAGCGACACCCCGTTGCTCGGCTGTGACGAGTTGCTCGGCCTTGACTGGGGTGGGGGCGAACGGGTCAGTGTGCTGCTCGACGATCTTATGGACGGCAGAGATGTTATCCGGGATCCACGGTTCGATAGTCGACTGCTAGTTGCCGAAAGCGGTGCGGATCGTATCCGTTCGTTCCGTACGGACACCTTCGAGGACAGTGTGTTCTTGGACGGTGCCGGCGCCAGCCAGGTCAACATGTTGGTACCTACTGGCCTTGCAGTGCGGACGACTGGCTTTGGGGCACAGTTGCTCGTCGTGTGCAACCCCGCCCAATCAAGCGTTCAGATCTGTGCCGTGGATCTGGTGCCTGACCAGACGCCGGCATGTCGGGAGTTGTTCACCGTCACGGGTGTGGAAGCCGCGGTCGCGGGTGGTGCCCAGCGGCAGGTGTTGGTTGTCGAACCCAATGAGTCGGAGCTAACCGCCTATGGCGGAGTGGCGATTGAAAGGGTGATCACAGAGTATGAATCGAACACCGGCATAGCCATACTCGACCGCGAGGTTCCGCCGGCAAGCGCAAGTAGTGGCCGGTGGCGCATCGGGTTGGCGGCAACTCTGTTTCGTGACCGGGATGAGTCCATCGATGGGCGGTCGGACAACTTCATCTGGGACGCGACTCGAATCGGATCTGAGAAAGTGCGTCTGCGGGCCGTTGCGTTTGACAGCGAATCAGGCGCAGCGGATTCGACCAGTGTTGGTAGGTCAATACAGAACTACTCGGCTGTCTCTCTTGCGGGTGAGCCCGCACCAGTTGGGATCATTGTCGACGACTTCGATCTCGATGGTGTCCTGGATCTCGCAACGGTCGGCCGTTTCAACCAAGAGCTGCTCATCCATTTTGGGCGGGGAGGGCGGGCCTTCTTTTCTATCAATGAATCCGCTGGTAGCGGTGGTGGATCCAGCGTGACGGCAGGCTTCGTGGCGGGGAATTTCGCCGATGCCGAGAGGGTTGATTTTGCCTTCAGCCGGGGCAGCGAAGTGCGTTTTCTGAAACAATCAAATAACGGTAGCTTCTCGAACTCGGGGAGCCTCGGCCTGCCACAGGGCTATCAGCCGCTGGATCTTGCGAGCGTCGACCTCAACCAGGACGGGCTAGTGGATCTGGCGATCCTTGGCGAAGACGATTCGCAAATACCGCCGGACCGAGTCGTTTTCGCCGCGCTCAAGAACGGCACCAGCTCCAACAATTGGGAGCCGTTGACCTCCACGCCGGTTCAGTCTGACGCAGGCTCCCTAGCGGCCGCAGATGTCAATGGGGATGGGTACCCGGATCTTGCGGTTGCCTACCAAGGAGGAGTCGAGTTGCTTGAACAGGATCTCCCGGTTCCCCCGTTGCCCGGAGAAATCAGCCAAGCGACCTTTACGACTCGCCAGATTGCGATCAATGGGTTCTCAAGGATCGTTGCACTGTCCGACCTCGATGGCGATGGCAGGATGGATCTGGTGGCCGGGGGGCCGAACCAGATCGTCCCGTTGTTGCAGCTTGGCGATGGTTCGTTCATGGCGATGACGCCAATAGCTGCCGCCCCGAAGCAGATCGTCTGTGGCGATGTCGACGGTGATGGCGACATCGACATCGCTTGCACTGATACCGAGCGGGTTCAGGTCTTTGCGCAGTCGGGCGATGGGATGTTTGTCCGTCGGCCTCCGCTGTTGCTACAGAGCGCTCGGCAGCTTGCCCTCGGCGATCTCGATGGAGATGGCACTCAGGACCTTGTGGTTTCGAGTGGGAACTCCGCCGCCGGTGGCGTGACGGCGTTTTTCAGCCGGTCGGTCAGAGACTTCGTCAGCACGATCCCGGTAGTTGCCGGAATTGGAGCCACCTACGTAACTGCGGGCGATGTCGATGGAGATGGCGACCAGGATCTGATCGTGGTCGACGAGGAGATTCAGATCAACCTGCAGGGCACCGCGCGCACGTTCGGACCCGAGACCTCATTGACTCCATCGTTCGACGCGCCTGCGCACGTCGAATTGATCGATGTGGACTTCGACGGTGTTCCCGAACTCGTCAGTGCCAGTAGAGGGGATGGGGTCGACGGAGGTGGGGTCGACATCTTCGTGCGAGATGCCTCTGGATTCTTTCAGGCGACGGCACCACTTGCCACGGGCATCGTGCCCACCGCGATCGCTCACGGCGACTTCGATGGTGACGGCACTGTCGACCTAATCGTCGCCGGTGCCGGGCTCACGCCGGGAAGTGGCGTGCTGCAGGTGCTCGTGCAGACCACACCCATGTCGTTCACACTCAGCGATCAGCTGTTTCCAGCAGACGGCGAGAAACAACTCCTCGTCCGGGACGTCGATGCCGACGGAGATCTAGATCTGGTATGCGCGAACCTCGGTGTCAACTCGATCACGGTATACCGGCAGAATGTGGGGGGGCAGTTCCAGCGCGAAGACGTGATGACGGCGCCCGGCTTGCGAAGTGTCGATGTGGCCGATCTCGACGATGACGGATTTATGGATGTGCTTGCCGTGAGTCTGCCAGGTACGGTCATCCAGCTATTCGAGCAGATCCTCTCGTCTCAGAGCATGTTGCCCGCCTTGAACCCTATTCCGAGCACGTTGCCCGCCATGAACCCTACCTGCGTGCGAGCCGCCGACATAGATGGCGACGGAGACCCGGACATCATCGCGACGAATCAAGATGGCAGCTTCTCGCTATTCGCACGAGACGGCTCATTGAAAAACACCACTCTAGCTGCAGGGTTTGTGGCTCTGCCGACTCCGGTGCTTGTAGCGGGGCTTGAAGGTCTGGGCATAAGCGACCTGGACGGCGATGGTGACGTCGACATTGTTACCGTGAATAGCACCACGGGTACGGTTCAGACCCTCTTCGGCCGAACGCGCTGAGATCGCAGTGTCCGGATAGGCGCAGTGTCCGAAAACTCGGCCGCGTCCTATCCATAAACACCGTCCTATCCGGAAATAGAACCGACGCCGGTTTGGGCCGAATTGGTCAGTTCCGA
>CAXBFC010000481.1:0-6042 GCA_963974725.1 uncultured bacterium
ACACGCTCGTGCGGTCAACGGGTTCGACGCGCATTCCCATCCCTTCAGCGATCAAGCACGTTCGCAGCCTGCATGAGGCCGGAGTTGCGTTGTATTGCTGGAGTGCTGGCGGTGGCGACTACGCGCGCAGCTCCGCCTGCGAACTCGGCATCGAAGATCTGTTCCAGGCGTTCTTGCCAAAGCCGCACGTGATGATCGATGACCAGCCGCCGAGTGCTTGGCCGCATCTGGTCGTGGCTGGCCCGATGGACTTGGCGAGTCAGTCTGTTGCGGATCACATCGATGCCGTGGCGCGCCGGCGCAGGAGTGATTAGACGCGCACAATGAACTCCGCAAGACTGAGTCGCGGTCAGCAACAATGCATGCGAAGTAGATTCCATTGGTCATCGGTAGTTCTCGTTCTTGCCGTGTGTGGTTGCACCCAGCTAGCACCTCCGGGTGCGATTTTCGAACAAGCGAGCATGCCTGCGGTGCTGACTGGGGAGCGCGTCAGGCTGAGGCTCGGCGAAGTGTCCGGGAAGTTCGAGAACAAGCTGCACTTCCGCGTGTTCGAGAACGATGCCAATGACCTGGTCTACGTTGGGGTCAACCATGGCATGTGGTCGAACGGCGAGTTTTGATCTCACGGTCCGCGGAGAAGTCATCTACACGGGCAAGGTCCCGCACTTGGTCTACGCCGGCGCACTGATCAACATGGGCGATGTGTTGGATCGTGACCCGAAGGACGGATTGTCCATCACGCGTATCGGTGGGCGGCACAAGTGAGCGGCGTGCTCAGGCGCCCAAGCGGCTCAATGCGGCCAGTTAGCCCCGTGCGGCCCGGCGCCAGTGCATCACAACAGGGTGCTTGCGAATTGGTGTAGAGTGCGCGCAACGAGTCGGCAATAACGGCGCTCGCGCCGCCTTGCGAACTCGATCCCCCTCAGGAAAACAGATCATGCAGGCACGCTTCCCCGTTCTCTCTCTCGCCTTCGCTTCTTGCTGCCTCATAAGTTGCGCGACGCCCCGAACGTCGCAAGGGCTCATCGATATCGATGGAGATGGGCTTGCCGAGTCCGTCGCCGTGCTCAACTTGATGGAGGACAAGCAGGCGGTTCTGATTCATCTGAAGAAGATCGAGGTGTGCAAGAAGGTTCATGCGCTTGCCGATCAGAGCTACGCGAGTGTCAAGCAGCTGCATTTGGCTGGCCGGCTTGGGCCACTCGAGCTACTTGAGAGCGAAGCGCAACTCGCGAGCGCAAGCATCGCGCTCATTGATGCCAAGTTGGCGTTGGCGCAAACCGGTCTGCTGGCCGTGTCGGAGACGACGTTTATCGACACCGACGACGATGGTCTACCAGACATGCTGCATGCTCCCATCCATGTCGACGAACTGCTCGACGAGAAGGTCTCGCTGAGTCGCAAGCTGTTTGAACAGAGGTCCCACGGATACGAGCGTGCCAAGACCTTGCATGAGAGTGGTGTTGCCTCCGACGGCGATGTGCGGACGGCGGCACAGCACATGTACGAAGCAGAGATCGACTGGCTCAACGCGCGGTTGCAGCGCGATTCGAAGTAGAGCTGCGGTGGCCGTTGGTTTCGCGATTGCCGACCGTTATCCCGCTTCGGCAAATAGTTCTCCGTCGGCGCGTATGCTCCCATTGTGACCTGCGAGAGTTCGTTGGGACACAGGAGAGCCACATCATGCCAACGAACAACAGTCTGACTGCGGAGAAAGTCATCGCCCTTCTGATCATGGCTTGGGGTGTCGGGTGGTTGGGCCGCTACTCGAGTACGGCTTCGGATGCCTTGGTGCCGGTCGCCATCGCGGGCGTGCTCGGGATCACCGCGATTGCCGTTGGGTTCTCGGTGTGGAAGGCCAGTCCTCGTGCCATTGCTGCTTACGCCGCCTGGGCGGTTGCCGATGTTGTTGGTCTCGTTTCGATCGACGCGCTCGCAGGGGAGGGGCTGTGGAAGTCCGCCCAAGGCGGCGCGCTTGCCGCCGCGGTGCTCTCAGTGTTTGGCTTCGCACTGGTTGCCGCACGCCGTCCTCGCTTGCTGGTTTCCTGATTGAGTTTACTCGGCCGCAGTGAGTAGATACCTGCCATGAACGTCGTTCGCGGGGATCTGATCCGGCTGGCACAACAAGGCGTGTTTGACGTCATTGTTCACGGCTGCAACTGTCGGTGCGCAATGGCGCGGGGGATTGCGAAGAGCATTCGTAGTGCGTTCCCCAAGGCCTACCAGATCGATCAGGCAACGGAGCCTGGAGATCGCAGCAAACTAGGAACGATCCGCGTTGCCGACGTCGATGTCGACGGGCACTCGCTAGCGGTCGTCAATGCCTACACGCAGTTTGACTACCGCGGTCCGATGCAGCTAGCGGACTACGACGCGATCCGCAGCGCATTCGCCGCGATCAAGAGGCAGTTCGCGGGGCGACGCATTGGCTACCCGATGATCGGCGCGGGCCTCGCCGGTGGCGATTGGAGCGTGATCTTGGCCATCATCGAGGAAGAGCTCGCGGGCGAAGATCATACGTTGGTCGAGTTCGATGGTTAGGCGCGGCATCGGTGTGCTGGCCTCCAGTGCACCCAAACAATGATGCGCGGCTGGCATCGCTTGACGAGGAGTTGTTCGAAGCACTCGTGCAAAAGTCGTCGGCCTGCTTCGTGTTGGGCGGCATTCTAGCGGTCATCGAATGCATCTGCATCGAACGAGTCTACGTTCTCGGCCTCGCGGGGGTTCTCAGCAACATCCCGTCGAACGGCAATCCAGATGCCGACCAGGTAGAAGGCCGGCAACCCTCGACGGCTCCGGTGCACTGCAATTGACGAACGCGCACTAATTGTTCGTTCGATAGCTGCCGACCGCGGAGTATCCTCCCGCCAATGCCCGACGACTTCGACCCCTTCGAGCGCGAGTTCTTACACCGCGCCTGCCGAATCGCATCGGGCATCGACCTTGTTGTCTGCGGGAAGTATCGCACGCACCACTTCGAATCGGAGGGGCGGGCCGATGTCTTCCTGCACGACGATCGGACCGGGGATTCGATCGAAGCGATCTTTGCACCGGGCGGCATGGTGATCACTGGCGTCGCTCACGAGTCCTCGGTGTCCCCGTCCAATTTGGACTCGCCGTACTGCCGCAGCAAGATTTCACTCCAGCGAGAAAGGCTCCTTCCCCGTGTGGGCATCTTCGATGAAGTCCCTGCGACCCTGATGAGGCGCGTGAAGAAGCGGCCAGGCGATCGGTGGCGGACCGTGACGTTCTGCTATTGGTACGAAGACGTTGATGACGAGTGGTATTCAGGCGACGTCGAGAAGGACGAAGACGAAGATGAAGGCGGATGGCTGATGGGCAACCTGCCGCGAGATGCTGAGAGGTTGGTCGACTACTTCGAAGACGCCCTCGGGGAGTCTTGGCCCAAGTCTCGAATCGACGCTGTCGAAGCAGTGTTTGAGTTTGGCAAAATCACGGACGCGCACATCGAGGCATGGAAGCCCGGCGCGAAGAAGAGTAGGTCCAGCTACGCGAAGCTGACGAAGCAGTTGGCGGAGCTAGGCCTCCGCTAGCGAGCTCTATTATTTGGCCTAATCGAACGCCGACGCGTCCAGTTCGGGATCGAAAGTGAGGCTCGTCACTTCCATCTCCTCGAGTCTGGCGCCGAACTGAATCGCCAAGCGGAACGAAAGAACGAGACCGTCGGGAATGCCACGAGTTGGTTGGAACTCGAAACGACGGCGAGGTCATCGAACGAGCTGGCGTTGCTGGGAGGGCGTCAGCTTGGTCAGTGTGCAAGCGACGCTCAGTTGATCGCCGGCAACGAGTTGCTCAGGATCACGGGCGGAGTCCGGCGGCCAGCCCGACGTCTTTGGATGATCAGCTGCGATGCGAAGCGTAGTCAGTCGGCATCGTCTTGGAAGGTCATCCTAGTGGGGATTGTCGCTGCCCGCCTCAGCCTGAGCGCGTCGCCGATGGATCCAGTCAACAACGAGGCGCTGACTCGCCAAGAACAAGAGCGCGTATCCAACCAAACTGACCGGGCCGAACACGAATCCCCAACCACCAATCAAGTTGGATTCGGGCCACAAGTAATGGCCGATCAGGAACCCCGCCAATCCAAGCGCAATCAACAGGATGGAGAGCAGCAGATGCTTCTGTGGCTTGCTCATCTTTCGCAAAGGTCGACCGCGGATCCGTCCAACGTCTCTCACGATCAGCTGCGATGCGGAGCATCGGCAGCTGAATTGTGTAGTTGGGCAGTCCTCACTTGAACGACCCGGTGACTCGTGTCACGCGGAGGCCACTACTGGGTCTCGGAAGCACATCGCCCATATTCACAAGAGTATGGCCCCTTAGGGTACGGTCGATACGACCCGTGTAG
Organism: uncultured bacterium; assembly: GCA_963974725.1. Taxonomy (GTDB): domain Bacteria; phylum Planctomycetota; class UBA1135; order UBA1135; family UBA2386. The sequence goes on from CAXBFC010000481.1 coordinate 4,367, forward strand.
ATCAGCTTTTCGAATCGGTAGAGATCAAACTCGCCATAACGCCAGACGCCACGCTTGACCCCGACGTAGACCAGATCATTGGCTCCATTCTCAAAGACCTTGAAGACCAGGCGTTTGTGCAAGTCATCGATGGGCGCGCCTCTGACTGCGAGCTGGACATCGACGCCGCTGAGCGTGCTGGGGAACTCCGGGGCGGCGCTGACCGAATTGTCGGCCTTGGCTGTGCTTGGATCACTGATGTGAGCACAGCTCGCGACGGCTGATGCAGTGACACCAAGAATGATCATTCGCATCTGTATAGCTGAGCCGACCTGCCCAACGTCTTTCACGATCTCATGTCGTTAGCCGGTCCACAGTCGCATTGCGAACTCTATTCCGTCAAGCCCAAGCACGAAGCCAAGCACAAAGCCGACTTGAGCGCCGTGCAGCGCACCACTGCAAATGCTCGCATCCAACAGCCCAGCCATGACCATGCCGAGTATTGCACCGATGAACGCACCGAAGCCGCCCGGCCAAAACCGGCGACTCCATTTGCCCTGGCTCTTCTGGTCAGCGTCACTCATCAAAGGAGAGCTAGATCCGGCTTTGGATGATCAGTTGCGATGCGAAGCAATCGTCAGTCTGCATCATCTGTTAGGCGGCAAGATACCACCGGGCAACGCCATGTCGCGACCCTGTTGTTCAAACCCGGGCTTGGCAGAATCAACCGCCGTCAACCTCGTAGGCCCTCACGAACGCGACGAATTTGCGGAGGTCTCGCAGCCACCGCGCCTGGCAATCGTCAGTCGCAATCTCGATCTCTTGCTCGAATTCTTCCGGGCACCCAAGCAGCTTTTGCAGCATGGCCCTCTGCAGCCTCGCGTACACCTCATTGTAGGACGTCGCGCGGGCACGGCAGAAGTCGGACACTGCAAAGTGTATGAGCCTCTCGATCGAACTCGTCCGTTCGAAGAAGTCGACGCCCACGTCCTGAAGCTCGCGGCTCATCGATCGCAACCACTCCTCGACCTGCTGCTCGGAGCAACCCTCGGCTTGCTGCAACTCACACTCAATTTGTGGGTTAGCAACGATCGCATCCATCGTGAAAGTCCAATCCAACCCAGGCCCGTAAAGACCCGGAGAGCCCCTGAACGCATCAATACACGTGCCCAGAAACAGGCTCAGCACGTTGCCTCCTGAATGCGAACGACTGGATACGAGCTCAACACGCTGCTCAATCCTCGGGCCGAAACGACGGATGGTGGAAGTGGCAAGCTGAACCTGACCCACTCGGCAATCGAAAACTGACCCACCAACGGTGACACACGCCGGCACCGCGGCGGTGGCAAACGAAAACTGACCCACCTCAAGCGCTCACACCAGAAGCTGTTGGCTGTTCAACGACCACGGCCTCTGGAGGAGGAATGCTTGAAGTGAGTCAGGTTCTCGAATGTAAGCAACTTGCGGGTCAGGACATCCCCATCCGCGAAATCAGTCGACGTCTGGACATCTCCCGGAACACGGTGCGGCGCTACTTGCGCGGAGCCAGGCCTGGGGTGCGCGAAGAATTCGAGCGGCGGTCGAGGCCGGTGCTCGATGGCATACGCGATCGTGTCCAAGCCATGCTCGAGCAAGAGCGCCAACGGGCAACGCCTCGCAAGCAGCGGCTAACGGCTGCGCGAATCCACCGGATCCTC
>CAXBFC010000482.1:0-6040 GCA_963974725.1 uncultured bacterium
TCGCGTCACAACAGCTTGGCATCAAGACCATGGAGGAGGCCATGCGCGAGACGCTCGCCATGGTGTTGATTTCGCCGGACTTTCTCTACCACCGGAATGGCGCGGGACACGCGCAGTACGAACTGGCCTCGCGGCTCTCATACTTTCTGTGGGGATCGATGCCGGACGCAGAGTTGTGGGAACTGGCTGCGCAAGGCAAGCTGCAAGCTCGCGAAATGCTCGCCCAGCAGACGACTAGATTGCTCGCCGATGATCGAGCAGCAGACTTCGTCGACAGCTTCGTGACGCAGTGGTTAGCGCTCGACAAGATGCGGGCGGTACCCGTCGACCTGGAGCGATTCCCGCGGTTCCTCTACACGATCGCTCGCGGCGAGCGCCGGGGCCAAGAGGTACCCAATCGATCGACGGTGCGCGACGCGATGCACGGCGAGACCGTGGCGTTCGTTGCCGAGCTGATCCATCGCAACGCGAGCTTGCTACAGATCGTCGATTCCGACTTCGCGATGCTCAACCAGCGGCTAGCAGCCCACTACGGCGTCGAAGACGTGCAGGGTCACGAACTGCGCCCCGTCCCGATCGCACCGCGCCATCATCTCGGCGGGTTGCTGACGCAGGGTGCGATCTTGGTCGGCACTTCGACCGGGGCTGCGCCCCACCCGGTCTACCGCGCCGTTTGGTTGCGCGAGGCGATTCTCGGTGACGAGGTTCCGGAGCCACCAGCAGATGTGCCAGCTCTCGAAGAATCTGCTGACGACGGTGTCGCAAAGAGGGTCACCCTCAAAGACTTGTTGCAGCTACATCGCAGCAAGCAAAGTTGTCGCGAGTGTCATGCGCGCCTCGACCCGTGGGGCATCCCCTTCGAGCAATACGATGCGACGGGTCGCTTCCAGTCTCGCGTGCCACCGCTTGGCAGCAAGGTCGCGAGCTTCGACCTCGCGCAGCACCGCGATCTCGACGGGTACCGCGCATACCTCGATCGCATTGCGACGACCAAAGTCGATGCATCCGCGCAGTTACCACGCGGACCCAAGGTTGCTGGCGTCGACGAACTCAAGCGCTATCTGCTCGAGCAACGTCACGAGGACATCGCCGAGAACGTCGTGCGACGCCTGCTAACCTATGCGCTCGGTCGCGAACTGACCTACCAGGATCGCTATGTTGTCGAGCAGTTGCTGCACGACTCCGCAAGCAACGGCTACAAACTGAGAGACCTGATCGTCGCTATCTGTCAGACCGACGTGTTTATCGGAGCCTCCATCAAATGACTCGCAAGCCCTGGCTTCTGGATCGCAGGCAAATGTTGCGCGGCACGGGTGCCGCGCTCGCTCTGCCCATGCTGGAATGCATGAGTTCGAAGGACATCGTGCCGCCGCCGCGCCCCAAGCGTCTGGTGGTCACCTACATGTCCTACGGTGCCAACATGCCAAACGGCAAGAACGGGATCACGAACCTGAATGCGCCGCATCACGATTGGAGTTGGTGGCCATGTCGCGATGCTGGACCGCTGACGTTCAACCAATCGTCGGCGCCGTTTGCGCCGTTGAAAGATCACGTCAGCTATCTCCAAGGGTTGGATCACCTGGGCGGCCAGAAGCTTGGCGGCCACAGTTCGGGTGACGTGTTCGCAACTGGTGCGGACATGGCGGGCGCAGAGAAGACCAACAACACCTCCATCGATCAGATCGCTGCTGGCGTACACGGCCACAAGACGCGCTACGGATCATTGGTCCTGGGCAGCGAAGGCGGCACCGGCAGCTACGGCCATTCGAAGACGCTTTCTCACCGCGGACCCGGCCGACCAATCCCGGCCATGCACAAGCCGCGAGAGATCTTCGATCGCATGTTCCGACCTTATGCGGGCAGAGATCTCGACGAGGTGCGCAGCGAACTTGCTTGTCGGCGCTCGGTGCTCGATCAGGTGCTCGAGCAGTCCAAGGGGCTGGACAAGCGCTTGGGCAAGGCAGACCAAGCCAAGCTGGCAGAATACCTCCAATCGATTCGCGATGCCGAGAAGAGGATCGAGCGCACCGATCGCTGGACCCACACGCCGATGCCTGAAGTGGACACGGATGGACTCAATCTGGAGGTGAGCCCGAAGCAGCCCCAAGACTACATCCGTTGCATGTACGATTTGATGTATCTAGCGTTGCAAACCGACCTGACTCGCTACGCAACGTTCATGACCGAGAGCGAGGACTCCGTGTCGAACGAGGTAGGCAACTACTCGAACTACGTGTTGGGCTACAGCGGCAACACGCACGACATCTCACATAAGCGGCCCGAGGGTATTTCGGGGCGCTGGGATCAGTGGCGCAACCAACAGCACGCCTACTTCCTTGAGCGCCTGCGCAGTACCAAAGAAGGCGCCGGCAACATGCTCGACCACACGGTGGTGCTTTGGGGATCAGCTCATCCTCATCAGGCGCACAACACGCAGAACTATCCAATCCAACTCGCCGGCGGCAATGCGCTCGGCTTCGAGCACGGGCGCCTGCACCGCTTCGTCGACGACCGCAAGGTGCCACTCGCGAATCTGTTCGTCTCCATGCTGGAGGCAGTCGACGTGCCAGTCGAACGTTTTGCCGACAGCACAGGACCAATGACCGAATTGCGGAAGCGGCGATGAACGCGCTCTACGGGACACGCCTGCTGGCTGTGCTAGCCTTCTCGCTGCCAGGCGCTGTGACGATCGCTCAAGACAAACCAGTCACGCACAAGCCAGTCGCCCGCAAGGTCGTCGCGCGCAAGCTGCCGCGGGTGTTGCTGGTCGGCGATACCAGTCTCTCCAACCACTTCGACAATGCGCAGAAGGCCTTGAAGGGTCGCGCCGTGATTGTGCGATCGCCATTGGGGTATCTGTCCAGCGGAGCTGCCTTGTCACGAATCGGCGAACTGCTCACCAAGCAGAAGTGGGACATCGTCTGCTTCAATTTTGGACTTAGCGATCTGATGCATCGAGATCCGAAATCCAAACGTATCCGCGCCATGAGCCCGCGCGCGGGTGGTGTGCCGGTAACCACGCCCGAGGCGTATGCCAAGAACCTTGAGCGCCTGACCGCGCACTTCAACAAAGCCAGCGACAAGGTCGTGTGGATCTCCACCCTACCTCTGCATCCGCGGCAGCGAAGCGGCGCGATCGATGCAAACTCGATTGCGAAGTACAACGCACTGGCACTGGCAACGATGCGCCGGCATTCGGTGCCCGTGCTGGATCTACACGCACAGATCGAGAGCTTGCTCGCGAAGGCCAAGAACGATCGCGCCAAGGAGCGCCTTCATCATCAGCTCTTCAAGGGCGATTTGTCCGCGCCGTTGGTCGCGCGAATCGCGGAGCCGGCGAAACGCTGATTACGGTTCGCTAGCTCCCATATCTCACCAGCAACTTGGCACGCACGCCCGAATGACCCGCGGCCTTCGTCAGACGGCAGGCGTTGCCTGCTGCCCGCGTTGCGGGCTCCGTCGGTCTGCTCGACGGAATACAGAGGTCTGTTCGACGGGTCCACAGACCCGCCTGCGCGGACCTCCGTCGTCTTCCTTGTCTGCAGGCCATTCGCACGCACTTGCCTGCGTCGCTGGTGAGATATGCGGGCTAGCAGCGGCGTTGCTTCTCAGTCCAGCCGAGTTTTTCTGCTCTCGCGTTCGCGTTTCTTGCAACCGCGGGAACTCCTTGGTGGGCGCATGACAAACTTCCAAATCGATTCGACGGACCTGACGTGGCTCGCCCGCCTGGCGCGCGCGCTGCTGCGGGAAAGTCACGCGGCCGACGACCTGGTGCAGGACACCGTCATCGCTGCGCTCGAGAGTTCGCCGGTGCCAGCGCCTGCCCGCCGGACGTGGCTCGCGGCGGTTGCGCGGCGCCTTGCCGCACGGCGCGTACGGTCGGAGTCTCGTCGCGCCCGCCGTGAGGCGGCAGTTGCCAAACACCGAGACCTGCCGGCTGCTGCAGACTTGGCAGCTCGCGCTGAAGTCGCCGAGCAGCTTGCCAAAGCGGCCCGAAGTCTGCCAGAGCCCTACCGCCAAACCATCCTGCTGCGATTCCTTGAGGGCCATTCGCCCCGTGAGATTGCCGTCATGGTCGGGCGACCGACGGACACGGTAAGGCAGAGAGTAAGGCAAGGCCTCCAACTGCTGCGGGATGACCTCTCGCGCGGCAGCAATCGCGACTGGTCTTCGTTCAGCTTGCTTCTCTTGCCGTTAGCCACTCCGCGCAAGGGGGCTGTGGTGGCCGCCAGCATGACGGCTCCGTTCACAACATGGATTGCAATGAAGATGAAACTCTTGGCGTTGGTCGTGGTCGTAGGTTCACTGGTCGGTGGCGGCGCTTGGTGGCTGGGCAGTGATACCCGACAAGCACGCACGCCCGATCGCACACCGGCGACGGTTGCGCTCGCCGGCGAACCCGGGGCCACGCAATCCTCAGTGGCGACCTCAAGCAAGCCGTCGCCCCTGATCCGCGTGCCCGTCGAAGAACCAACCGCACCGGCGATTCCTGGCAACAGCCTATTCGGCCTAGTGCAGAACGAAGCCGGTGCTCCGGTGCAAGGTGCGACCGTCTTCCTGATCGCAACCGAAGACGGCACCGTGCTCGCCAAGACACGCAGCAGCACAACGGGTGCGTTCCGCATCGCCCAGGGCGCCAGCACAGCAGACCTCGGCGTGGTCGCCAACGGCTACCTGCGCCAGTTCGTAACCCATGCGGCTCCCGACTCCGCGCCCACCGAGCACCGGGTGATTCTCCGTCACGGGGCGCGCGTCGCCGGACGCGTCATCGATGAACTCGGGCGTGCGGTTCCGGACCTAGAGCTTCTCGCGCACACGGCGGGAGCCGCGGTCGATCACGTGAGCCCAAGCCAGTCGCAACTACGCGCGGATAAGCGCGCGCTAGGCAATCGCAAGACGGCCTACGAACACTGTCGTGCTCGCACCGACGTCGGCGGCGGTGTGACCTTCTCCGGGCTCGCGAGTGGCGAAGTTGCCGTTCGATCTGTCGACCCAGGTTGGGTGATCAAGAACCCGGCCACGGTGCATACCACCGAAGGCCTTCACGTCTGGACAGCCGAGCGACGTCTCGGCGTCGAACTGACAGTCGTCGACGTCAACACGGGCCGCGCATTGGAACGCGCACGCGCGACGTTCCACGTGGAGTTAACGATGGCTGACGGTCAGGAGCACGATTATGGCAAATGGGTCGGACGCGGCAACGGCATTGTCAGCTTCGTGCTCGGCCGCGACATGCTGCCGCCGCTTGGTGACCAGGCGATCATCAGTGCGACGTTCTACGGCGAAGCCGGCAGCGAACACGATGTCAAGTCGTGGCGCGCCAAGCCTATTCACGGGTCGATGGGCGCGGTTGGCGTAGCACGAGTCCGTGTCGAGGCAACGGCTGCGCCAGGTCCGCAAGCCGTGCAGCAACCGGAACAAACCACGGTAGAGTTGAACGTTCAGTATCCAGACGGTTCGGCGTTCGATGGCGACGTGCACGTCGAATGGGTCGCGCTGTTGTCTGGAGGTCCACCGCTGTCAAGCGATGCGAATCCAGCATCCTATTCCCCGGGATGTTTCCGTATCCAAGCACCGGCGGGCAAGCTCGAACTAGCGGTTCAAGAACGCAACGCCTCCGGCAGCCTGCCTGCGTGGCGAGGCGAAGTCTTCGGATACGCAAATCGCGTCGTGGTTGCACAGGTAAACCTGCCGCAGTCAGCGCGAGTGTCGATCCCACGGCCCGAGGGTTTTGACGGCGAGTGGTTCGTGCACGCGTCATGGCGACCGGTTGGCGAAGCGGAATGGCGCGGCAGCTGGAACTACAGCACGAGCAACCCAACGCTGCAACTGAACGCCTTGCGCACCGCAGAGTGGCGCTTCCAACTACGACCTGGCAGTGCCGCTGCGCCAGATCCAATTGTTCGTGTCATCGATCTCCGCGCGGGCCAACGGGTCACCGTCGATCGGTAAGCGAGATGTCCAGATGGTCGCGTTGCGTACTCGCTGACTAGGACCTGGCGAGACGGCACTCGCGCCAGCAGCAAACAATCTGGCCAGA
>CAXBFC010000483.1:0-5954 GCA_963974725.1 uncultured bacterium
CGTCGTCTTGTTCGCCATCACGTCGATCGACGCTTCGCCGCGAGGCAGGGTCAAGTCGCCTTGATCGCTGGCTACCAACCAAAGCTCCGTCGCAATCGGCGGCAAGTAGAGTCGCAGGCTGCTCGTGCCGGGAGGAACCATGCAGCCGATGCGCTTCGTGTATTGGTGCCCAAAGCCGGAGATGCGATCGATGCCGTTCGGCACCCATTCTGTTGGCACGTTGAGCTCTAGCCACGACAACTTTGAAACCTCGCCAACCAGCTTCACATCGCAGACACCGGCATCGATCTCAAACGCCAACTCGGGCGCATCCCCAGTCGCCAACGTTCGCCTCGGGTCGCGATGCAACATCATGCCCGACCACAGGTCCAAGACGAAGAACGTACACTCGCCCGGAGGAACCTGCATCGCAAACGAGCCGTCGGGCGCGACGGGGGCCAGTGCGCACTCGTAGTGCGCATAGCCATAGCGAGTGCCGCGGATGGTAAACCTCACGGCACCGCCCACCACCAACCGACCCGGCGGAACGGAGCCGCGCACGGTACCCGCAACTTGCAGCGGCATGTGCTGACGCAGATCCAACGCCAACGTGTTCTGACCGGCGACGATCGTGACCGGCTTCAGGTCCACGAAGTCTGGCTGCCCCTGCCGAAAGGCGCGCGGCAACACGACCCTCGGTCGATAATTACCCGCGTCGAGCGCCACTGAGAACGTGCCGTCGTCGGCAATCGGCACGCTGCCTTGGTAGTTCGAACGCGCACCCCTGCGGCCAAGCTGCTCCTTGTCCTTCGCGAACGAGAAGAAGTGCAGGCTCGCCCCAAACGGCGGCAGCTGCGTCAACTCGGTAGTGCCCGCGACCTTCTGCAACTTCCCGTTCGCATCGCCGGTTTCGCTCACGCGCGAATCACTGCGATAGCGGTCACGCGGCATGTTCGCGCCCTTCTTCGGCATGACCAGTTCGATCGGATCGCCGAGCGCCACCGGATTGGATCGCAAGAACGCGTCGCCAACGACCAGCTGCACCGCTGACGACATGGTGCCAGGCAAAATGAAGCGACCGCGTTCGTTGGTGCGCACTGCCGTTCGCGGCGTCGGCAACCAGGCAATCGTCGCCTGATCCGATCGATAGCGCGCCTGCCACAGCCAGTCGCGGGCTTCGACCCGGACATTCGCAACTGGCTTGCCGTCTTGATCCACAACGCGACCGGCCAGTGTATGCGCCCGCGGCAGAACGATCGGCCAGCCATCACGAGGAGTCAGCGGGGCGTGCACATGCACCCGGCCGCGACCAACGAACAACAAATGGTAGCGCGACGCCTCGAGGTGGCCCGGGTGCTCGACCGAGTAGCGACCATCGGCGCCCGTCGCGGTCAACGACTGCCGCGCCGACTGCTTCGTCAGAAACGGCGCTGCCTGCTCGTCAATCAAACAAACGGCAACGTCAGCCAACGCGGCACCGCCCTGATCGACAACTCGCCCCTTCAATACGGTCTGTGCCAACGCCGCAACCGGCAAAGACACGATCGCAGACAACAGACCCGCAAGACTCGATGCACGCATAGGCTTCCTCGGTGACACCTGCTCGGCACAACACCGAGGAACATGCTACGTCGAAACCCCCGCTATCGCAGCAGCTGACGCAGCAAGCGACGGCTCGGCGGCTTCAAACCCGCCTTCACCATCAACCACTCGATCTCGTCGTGCGCCTGAGGCGTTTGGCGAATCAGGAACAGGCCATTGTGGTTGCTCAAGGTAACGCCGTCTAGATGCCACGACTTCGGACGCACCGACTCTCGCAACAACGCTTCGACACCCTCCGCCGTGAAGCCGCTGATGGTCGTTTCCGACACTTCTGGTTCAGGAAACAACGGCCGTTCGTCGCGCGACAACCCCAGACCGAGATCCGGACCGGGGAAGTTCGTCAGCCGCGACGTCGCCGCGCGAAGGTCGTAGATGACCAACTTGGTCAACGGCTTGATCGCATCCGGCGGCACCAAGAACACGACGCCAAACCGGTATACGAATCGCAATCCGGTTTCGATCTGGGCGATCGACATCAGCGACCAGAGACTCGTGCCGCGCAAGTTCATGCTGACGGCCGGCGCGGCCTCCGAATCGGCCTTCGTGCAATGGAACGACAATTCGTTGCCGGTCGCGACACTGAGATGGCGACACAGATCTTTTGGAGTGAGATCTTCGACAGCCAGCGTCACCTTCATCTGGTGCAACCGCTTGACGACGACGGTATGGCTGCGCGTATCGGCGCGACGCTCGACGGCCAGCACGTCATCTTGCGCGGGCACGACCGCGACCATGGACAGGGAAACCAACAACAGGGCAGGCAAACGCATAAGACCTCGCAGGTCGGACGAATCAGGGGGGCCTCTATCGAACACGGCCCACGAGATCTGCCCAGTGCCTCCGCCAGGGATCGGGCATATGTCCGGTAGCAGAGTGCACCAAAGCGTCACGAGGCACGGAGCGGGTTTCGGATGGCTGAGCCAGCAGCCACGAGCAAGTGTCCCGTCAGGCTCGACGCATCGTCGCATCGTCGCATCGTCGCATCGTCGGACTCGAAGCGACTCGAAGCATCTTCGGACTCAAAGCATCGCCGGACTCGAAGCATCGCCGGGCTCGAAGCATCGTCGGACTCGAAGCATCACCGGGCTCAATGCATCACCGGGCTCAATGCATCGCCGGGCTCAAAGCATCATCCTGCCAGCCGCATCGCCAAGCTCGATCGCATCGCACTTGCAACCAGGGCCACGGCGCCGGCCTGTGCATCGCCGACAAGAACGACCGTGTCCCGTGGCCTGATCGACCACCGCATTCGGCCAAATCCACGCAGCCCGCCCCCCACTCAGCCTTGGCGCCCTGCCAGCGAGGTCCTGGCGACCACTACCTGCCGATACGTCCGGAGGTGGATAACGGCCAACAGTGCGCCTGATTCCGCTGCGTCAACTGCATGTAATGGATACGCAATGGCGACCACCCCCCAGAAATGCCGACTACTGTAGGCTCTCTGCTTCCCCGGCTCTGCCGGGCCCGTGCCGCACTGCGAGGATACGCCCATGCTCGATGACGCCAATTCACCATTGCCCCGTTCCGCATCGAACCTGAATCGCCGCGACTTCCTCGCGCGTTCGGCCAGCCTCGGCGCCGCTGCCGCGCTACCGGGCACGCTGCTGGCGAACGACATGCCGCGCGTCAAGCCGAGGGCCGACGCCGTCATCCAGATCTTCCTGGGCGGTGGCCTGAGCCACATCGACACGTTTGACCCGAAGCCCGACGCCCCCATCGACGTTCGTGGCCCGTTCCGATCAATCCCGACCAAGGTCGACGACCAACGCTTCAGCGAACTGTGTCGCAACCTCGCCAAGATCGCGGACAAGCTGACCGTCGTGCGGTCGCTCACGCACACCGAAGCCGCCCACGAACGTGGCGCGCACAACATGCTGACGGGCTACCGCCCGAGCCCCGCGATCGTCTACCCGAGCTTCGGCTCCGTCGTCAGTCATGAGCTTGGCGTTCGCAACGACCTGCCGCCTTACGTGTGCATTCCGACGGCGCGCCAGGTGGACCTGGGCACCGGCTACCTCAGTTCGGCCTTCGGCGCATTCAGTGTTGGTAGCGAACCATCGCGCAGCGGCTTCTCCGTCAAGGACCTCGGCTCGAGTGTCAAGCTGAGCGAAGAGCGCGTCGCACGCAGACGGCGCATGCTCGAAGAACTCGACGCGGGTTTCGCCGGCGACGCGGACGGCGTGCGTGCGACCCACGCATTCTACCAACAAGCGTGGCGACTGATCGATTCGCCGACGGCACAACAAGCGTTCAAGATCGAGCAAGAGAAGAAGGCCACGCGCGATCGCTATGGCCGCAGCGTCATCGGCCAACGTCTGCTGCTGGCGCGCCGACTGGTCGCCGCTGGCGTCCGCTACGTCGCGATTCCATTCGGCGGATGGGACAATCACGACAACATCTCGACCGCACTGCGCCGCCGCATGCCGCCGGTCGACCAGGCACTTGCCGCGCTGATCGCCGACCTCGACGAACGATCGCTGCTCGATCGCACCATGGTGATGTTGACGAGCGAGTTTGGTCGCACGCCCCGCGTCAACGCCACTCGCGGCCGCGACCACTGGCCGCGCGCGTTCTCCGTGGTCGCCGCTGGCGGCGGCCTCAAGCGCGGCTACTTCCATGGTCGCACCGATCCAAACGGTAGCGCGCCCGAAGCAGACGCGGTTTCGCCTGGCGACCTCGCGGCCACGATGTTCACCCAACTCGGCATCGACCCATCGCGCCGCCTGATGAGCCCCGGCGATCGCCCCATCGACATCGTGCGCGACGGTCACGTCGTACGGGAGCTGCTCGCCTGATGCGCATCGACCTGCTTCGTATCATGCTGTTTCGAATCGCCCTGCTATGGGCAGCCGCAGTGACCACAGTGGTCGCCCAAGAAGTGCGCTTGCTACTGCCGGCGGGCGGCAGCCGCGGCCAACAGGTCAAGGTAGTTTGCTACGGCACCTTCCTGAAAGACGTGCAGTCCGTTGTCTGGCTGCGCGAAGGCATCGAAGTCGAGAAGATCGAGGCCGGCCGCGCCGACCGCGTCACCTTGCATCTGCGCATTCCCGAGACCTGTGCCCTCGGCAGCTATGTATTCTCGCTACACACCGCGCGCGGGCTGACTCGGCCAAAGACGTTTCGCGTTGGCCAACTGCCTGCTATCCGCGAACGAAAAGACCACGCCACGCGCGAGCACGCGCAGCGCATCGCACTCAACCTGACCGTCGACGGTCGCATCCTCGCCGAAGAGGTCGATTGGTATGCGTTCGAAGCCAACGCCGGCGACGTCGTGCGCGCAGAGGTGGAGGCGGTGCGCCTCGGCTTGACTGACATCGACCTGCAACTTGAGATCTTCGACCCCGAAGGACACCTGATCCAGCGACGCGATGATTCGTCGCTCGGCAAGGCAGACCCACTTGCTTGCTTCACGGCCAAGCAAACGGGCACGCATTGGCTTGCCCTGCGTGACGTCGCTTACCGCGGTTCGTCGCTCGGTGCCTACCGCCTGCACGTCGGCACGTTCCCTCGCCCAATCGGATTGCTACCCGCCGGCGGCCGGCCCGGCGAAACCATCACCGTGAAGTTGCTTGGCGATGGCGAACCTGCCGAAGCGACCGTCACGCTCCCGACGACTGAGGGCCTGCAAGCGATCTTCCCCACCGTCAACGGCAACGCCTGCCCGACACCCGTCGTCGTCATGGTCGATGACCGGCCAAGCTACGTCGAAGGCAAGACGCCCGAAAAACCACCGACGGCGCCATGCGCCTTCCACGGGGTGCTACAGAAGGCCGGCGCAGAGGATCGCTATGCGTTCCACGCGACCAAGGGACGGCGCGTCCAAGTTCGCGCCCTCGCACGGAATCTGCGCTCGCCGCTCGACCCGGTCTTGATCATTCGCGATGCCAACGGCAAAGCCCTGGCGAGCAACGATGATGGTGCCGGCCTCGATGGTCGCTTGAACTTCACCCCCAAAGCGACCGGCACCTTCTACGCCTGCGTCCGCGACCACTTGCGACGCGGCAGCCCAGCGCACTTCTATCGCATCGAAGTAGGCATCAGCGGCACGTATGCGGGAGCTGCCGAAGCGGTTCCCGGACGTCGCTCGGAATACCTTGGCATCGCCGTTCCGAAAGGACGCCGCAATGCCACGATGATCCGCATCACGGGGGCCAGCGCGAGCAAGGATCCGACCCTCTGCTACGAAAACCTACCAGCCGGGGTGCAAGCGAACCCGATCGCAGTCAACCCAACGCTGTTCGTGCCCATGGTGTTCACCGCCAACGCGGACGCGACCATGCAAACCAGCCTTGGCACCCCGACCCTGCACTACAAGAAGGACAATGAGCGGCAAGAGATCCGCCACCTCCACGGCTTCCCGGTGTTGCGCGTAC
>CAXBFC010000484.1:0-5946 GCA_963974725.1 uncultured bacterium
AACCTCGCCTTCGACCTGCTCCTCCGAGGCTGCGGATGAATCGGCATCCCCTTCGGCCGGAGCCGGCTTACGTGACTTGCCTTCGCCGCGCTTGGCAGCCGGCTTCTTGGCGCCAGGACGCGCCTGGACCTCGCCGACGGCTTCGTCATCTTGGTCATCATCGTCGTCCAACAGCGCTTGCTGCATGGACTCCGGCCCATCGTCGACGTCGACGCGGGCACGGCCCTCGATGACGTCTTCGAGCCGGAACTCTGGGCGACCGTACGCAGGCAGCACATCGCTGACGTGCAGGAAGCCGTTGACTCGACCTCCAAACGCCACAAACGCCGCCCCGATAGACGGTTCGATGTTTACGACTTTGCCTTTGTAGATGTTACCGAGATACGCCTCTCGGTTGGCCAACTCGACGTGCAGCTCCTGCAACACGCCATCTTCCACCACTGCGATCCGGCTTTCTTCCGGATCGATGGCGTTGATGAGCATCCTCTTCACGGGGGACCTTTGCTTGATGATCGCCGATCCATGCGGCGACCCCCTGTCTATTCCGGCGATCGACTAGGCTCGTATGGCGGGTCGTGCGGCTAAGGAAGCTGCGAGACCTCACGCCAGGGCCCCTTTCCTGGACGGCTGTGCTTGGCACCGTTGTGCTTGGCAGAGTTGAGTCCACGGATGGTGTCGGCGGGAACGGCGAACAGGGTAGGAAACGGAAATCCACACCGAGTCGGCTTTGACGCAACCCCTGATGGCACCGCATGGAACGCAGCGGATGCTGCATTCGGTGGTCTTGCCGGAGGTGCGTCGGAGCGACGGGCATGGGGTAGTTCAAGGGTTCCATGCGGCACGTCGTTGCGACTTGCCAGCCATGGGCACACTTCCTCACGTGAGGAAGTGGCTGGAATGGTAGCCGGGGGTCGGGGTGCGCTCAATGATTGTGCGGGGGGTGTCGGGGGGATTGGGGTTGGGGGGTTGGGTTGGGGGTGTGGGGGTGTGCCTGGGCTGGGTGTGCCTGGGTACTGGGGCCGGGCTTGTGGGGCTCGGGGTGAGATCTCTACCGGATGAGGGAGATCTGGGGATCTCTACCGTGGAGGGAGATCTGGGGGGCCCTTTGTTGAGGGCACCCGGGTAGAGGAACGGACTGACGGTGCCTGAATCGCTTCGCGAATCAGGCTGCCTTGGCCAGCATCGCCAGGCGATGCCGGCGTGCCGGAATCACTTCGCGAATCCGGCTTCGCGAATCCGGCTACTTCCCGAAAATGGCTTCTCGGGTTTGGGCCAGGTTCGAACGGTGGTCACGCATGCGCTCCTCGAGGATGCGCTGCATCGAGTCCGTCATGTCTTCCGTGCTGCGGATGATCTGCGGGGTGATGAAGACCAGCAGGGTCGTCATCGTCTCTTGCTGCGTGTGGTTCTTGAACAGGTAGCCGAGCACCGGGATGTCGCCGAGCAGCGGCAGCTTGGTGGTCGTCTCCGATTCGGTCTTGCTCTTCAAGCCACCGAGCACGGCGGTTTGGCCGCTGCGCAGCAGAACTGTCGTCGACAGCGTGCTGGAAGCGACGCGCGGCAGCGCGATCTGGCCGGCACCGGCGTTGGTGCCACCACCGACCTCGAAGATATCGAAGCCAGGTGGCGCGATCGCCGAGGTGCCCGTGCCGCTGAGCGACGTGCGCTGCGGAATCACTTCCATGATGACCTTGTCCGTGCCCGGCACGATGTGCGGGGTGGCGAGCAACTGGAAGCCGATGTTGACCGGCGACTCATCACCTTCTTCGAGTGCCAACAACAGACCACCGGCTTGGCCCTGCTCGACGCGCGCTTGCGCATAACGAACGGCCTCACCGACGAAGATCGTCGCAGTGGCGTTGTCGAGCGTGGTGATCTGCGGTGCCTGCAGGATCTCGGAACGTGAATCGCGAGCCAGCAAGCGCAGCGTCGCCGTCACGTCTTGGAAGTTGAGCGCACCGAACACGACGTTTGGAATGGTGGTCGCGGCCGGCAGGTTCTGGGTGTTGGCGCCATCCGCGAACGGACCGGTGCCGGTCTCGTTGGCAATGAACGAGTCATCCCAACCACCGACGCCGAGGTCGAACGGCAAACGCGTCGGGATCTGGCCGAGACCGAGGCTGGCCGACCAACCGTTACCACCGGGGCTGATACCGATGTCGAGTAGATCGTCGTTGCTGGTCGTAACGAAGCGCACATCAAGCTGCACCTGCGACGGTTCGACGTCCATCATCGCAATCGTGCGAGAGATGGTTTCGACGACCGGCTTGGTGTCCTTGATCATGATCATGTTGGTCTCCTGGATGTACTCCAGAGTGCCAACATCGGGCGTAATCATGCGCTGCAAGGTCTCGAGCAACGAGAACCGGATCTTGCCTTGCTGAATCGGCTGGGTGTTGCGCAGATCCTTCACGTATTCCGACGTGATGATCGGCATGAACACCGAGCTTGGGCGCAGGAAGCGCAGCGGGATGGTGCGGAACTCGAGGTCTTGCTCGATGTTCGCTGCAGGCACCACGCGCAGGATGCCGCGGTCTTCCTCGACCACCACAAAGCCAAGCGTCTTGACCGTCGCATCGAGTGCGTCGCGCCAAGGAATGTTCTTCAAGCGCACCGTGATCGTGCCCTTCACTTCGGGGGCGACCACGATGTTCGCGCCCGAGATCTTGGCGATCGTATCGATGACCTTTTGGATGTCGGTGTTCTCAAACGCGAAGTAGACGCGCGGCGGCTTCTCCACCTTGAGCACACCAGCAGCGCCTTCGGTCACGATGCAACCAGCCTGCTCCGCCACCAGGGACAGTGCTTGACGCCAATGAACGTCTTGCAGGTCAATGGTCACCGGCTCTTCGATGCCGGGGTCCATGATGATGTTCGCGCTCGTCTTGCGACGGATGCTCTGCACGACATCGCGCAGATCACGATCCTTGAGCCGCAAGGTAAGACGGCTGGCGCGATCGCCATCCGCTAGAGAACTAACGCCTTCCGGTGTCTGGGGCGGAGTGACAGGAGCCTCTGCTTCCTGAGCTGGCAGCGTTGCCAGCGCACCCGCTACCACCAGAGTGAAACCGATCACCTTTTTGAATGCCTGCATCGTCGATCCTTCTCTCACCCCTTGTCGGGGTTTGCCTTTGATTCGCCTTCCGCCACGCCCGACTGGGCGCGACCTTGAAGTGTCCCTTACATCGATCCCTTACTACCGGCGGCTTGAGCGAACTCGTGCCGCCGTGCAAATCACATCGTGCGCACGAGCGTGAGCCCGCGGAACACGAACCAGACTTGCTCTTCTTCAACCAGCTTCACCAGCAGGTCGTCGGCGACGTAGTCGCCTTCTTCAAACACTTCGCCATTTAGCAGCACGCCCGAACTGCCGGTGCCGTTAACCACGACCCCCTGCACGTTCAGATCGAGCCCCTTGAAATCCAGTGCCGTCGTAGCCTTGTGGTGCCATGACTTGGCGTCGACTGCGAGCCCGTGACGAGGGTCGGTCGCAGGCACACCTAGACGATCCTGCGCGGCTTCGTAGCGTTCGCGAGCTTGCTCGAGCTGGCCGTTGTTGCAGTCGTCTGCCATCAGCGCGATCAGTGTCTGGATCTCTGGACCTGGCAGGTACGGATCCTTCTCCTTCGGCTTGTCGAGAACAACGTTCCCGAGCTGTTGCTTGAGACTGTCGAGCGGCCCGATGACCTCTTGCGACCACCGCAAGCGGTACGGCCGGTAGACGATCATGCTGCCGTCGTTGTCGACTTCGCTGAGCGTCTTGGCGAGATCGGTCTTGAAGGCCTTCTCCAGCGAGTATTGCTCGAACAAGGTCGTGCCTTCGGCGCGGATCTTCTTGAGCGTTTTGGTCATCTGCGCGATCGCACCAATGTGCTTATCGATGATGGAGCGCTGCTCAGCGTTCGACGGGTCCTTGCCGCCGCCCAGACCACTTTCACGTGGGTCGACGAAGATGTCGCGGCGCCCCTGCATACCGGGATGCTCGTAGCGATCAATCCGGATCGCCTTCATGCGCTTCCAGATTTCCTCGCGGAGCTCGACCAAGCGATCCTCGTAGTTTGGGATCGTTACGTCCTTCTTGGTGCCAGCTTTGTTGTAGGTAAACGTCTGCATCGTCAAGCTGATCGTGTGCACGATCTCGCCGTCGACGGTTTGCGAATCCGACTTACCTGGCTTGATGTTGAACGCCGTAATGCTCACGAACCGCTCGAAGTTCTCGATCAGGTTCATGAACTTCAGACCCTGCCACAGCGTGGCAGTCATCTGGTAGGTGTACTCAATCGGTGAGAAGCGAGCCTTCGACTTGTCGCCGGCCTTCTTCTGAATCAAGCCCGTGCTGCGAATGCCGGACTGACGCTCAAACTTCTGCAACATGCGCACGAAGTCGGTCAGTTCACGATCATCCGGAAGGATCTTGACGTATTCGCCAAGGTTCTCGCGAAGGATGATGACCTCCTTCTCGATGCCAGGAATGCGTTTGATTTTGGCGTCCGCTGCGACGATTCCCGCAGCTTTCTCCGCGACCTTCACACCGATTTCGTCGATCAAGCCACTGGTGTAGTAGACGCCGCCGGCTGCGAGTCCGCAGACGCCGAGGGCTACCCCACCCATGGTCATCAGAATCTTCTTTTGTGTCCAATTGGCCATGGTTCGTCCTACTTCTTCTTCTTGGGCTTGGCCTTCGGCTTCTCGGCCGGCTTGAACTGGAGCACCATCGGGAACTTCAGGAACTCCGACGGAGTCCGCGACGGGTCCACCTCAAGCTTGAACGTCGGGTCCGACTTCTTGCTCAGGTCCTTCGCGAACGGCGCCGCTTCAATGTCCTCGTGGAAGTTGGCCATCAGCGACTTGTCTTCGCCTTGCACGTTGCTCGGCAACGTGACCTTGACGCCCTTCTTCGTGTCGCCCTTGACGGTGATGTTGTCAAACCACGCAAGGTGTCGTTCGGTCGCGCCGTTGTTGTTGACGACGTCGATCAAGTCATCCATGAACTGCGACCAAACGCGACGCGATAGACCGATATCCTGGATGGTCTGCACGCGCAGCGCGTAGTCCTTCTGGTTGGCCGCGAGCTGGTCGTGGTACTTCACTTTCCCCCCACGACTGTCGAGCTGTGCGGTCACCTTGGCCAAGTGCTGCTCGGCATCCGCGAGGGAGCCGAAGTAGACCAGGCCAAACCAACCGACTGCAGCGCTGATGATCAGCGCGGCACCAAACGCAGCAGCCAAGATCCGCGGCGGCAAACGATTGCCGCGGCGCAAGTCGGCCGGCAAGAGATTGATTTTGATCATGTCTCGTTACTCCTTAGGTCGCCGCGGCAAGCCCAACCGCGACAGCGAGTTGGGGCGACAGTTGATTCAGGGCTTCGACGTCGACGTTGTCGGCCTTGACCTTCAGGCCCTCGATCGGGTTCCAGGTCTTGGTGCGCTTCTCGAAGATCTTCTCGAAGCTCTCTTCCAACAACGGCAGTAGCGACGTGCCGCCGGTCAACCAGACCTCCTGCACTTCGCCATCGAACTGGTTCTCGAAGAAGTCGAACGACAGGTTCACCTCGTTGCCGAGGTCTTCCAGCGTTTGTCCGATCGCTTCCTGCATGATCGCGACCTGGTCACCAGGATCGCGCTTGAGGTCTTCGGCTTGCTGCGGCTCGACGCCGAGGCGGCGAGCAATCGCATTGGTCAGATCTTGACCGCCGATCGGCACCTCACGCGCAAAACAACTGATGTTGTCGCGCAGGATGTTGATGCTCGCCTTGGTCGAACCGATGTCGACCAATGCCACCGTGCGACCAGGTTCCTGGATGCCAGGATTGATCATGTCGCCCAGTTCCCAAGCGTTGCCGAGCGCGAAGCCGTCGACGCCCACCGAAACCGGCTGGAGGCCGAGGTCGGTCAACATGCGACTATGATCCTGCACGACCGCCTTCTTGGCGACGATCAGCAGAAC
>CAXBFC010000485.1:0-5940 GCA_963974725.1 uncultured bacterium
CGTCGGCAAGCTCGGCACCATGCTGGCCGATTCCGGCTGCAACATCTCACGCATACAGATCGGCACCGGCAAGGACAAGGACATCGCGCTCGGCATTTTGAACCTCGCCGGCAACATTCCGACCGACTTGCGCGAAAAGGTGCAGAGCATCTCGTCCATCGTCAGCGCGCACGTCGTGCGCTAAGGCGAGCTTCGCCCGAGGCGTCTCGTAAGGCGTTGGCCCAGGCGTTAGCCCAAGTGTTGGCACAGCCGCTTCGCCGAGACGATTCCCAGCAACGACCCAGCAAGCAGAACGCACCTGTGACGCCCACCACCGGCAGCCCCCCATTCCGAGCGGTCTACTTCGACTGTGACTCGACGCTTTCGTCGATCGAAGGCATCGACGAGCTGCTGGAGTTCGCCGATCCAGAACTGCGCAATGACATCGCCGAACTGACCACGCAGGCGATGAACGGCACCCTGCCGCTGGCGGAGGTCTACGAGTCTCGACTGAGCAAACTTGCCCCGCAGCGAGTTCAGCTGGAAGCAATCGGCAAGGTCTACGTCAAGAACCTCGTGCCGGATGCGAAGGCGACCATCGCGGCGCTGCAGTCCCTCGGCAAGCACATCGGCATCGTCTCCGGCGGCCTGCTGATCCCGGTGCAGCACATCGCCCGCCACTTGCAGGTGCCGCTAGAGCACGTGCACGCCGTGCCGCTGCTGTTCCACGACGACGGCAGCTACCGTGACTTCGACCATGAATCGCCGCTGTGGCAAAACGGCGGCAAGATCCCGGTCGTGCAAGGGGCGCCCAAGGATCACCATCCGATGGTGTTCGTCGGCGATGGCATCACCGACCTCGAGACCAAGGAGCACGTCGCACGCTTCATTGGCTTCGGCGGCGTGGTCGCCCGCGAAGCGGTCCGCGCCCAAGCCGACTACTTTGTTGCCGAGCCGAGCCTCGCCGCCATCTTGCCGCACATTCTGAGTGCGCAGGAAGTCTCCGGGCTGCAGCAGGATCCGAACTTCAGCTCGTTGCTTTCCTGAGCCGAATCATGATGCTCATGGATATGGCCGATCACCCTGTACTCTTCATCCCCGGCCCGACCGAAGTAGACGACGAGCTCCGCCAGATCATGGCGATGCCATTGCTCGGCCATCGCGACCCGAAGTTCGTCGCGACGGTGCAAGACGTCTGCCAGAAGCTGAAGCCGCTGTTCCTCACCGAACAGCACGTCGCGTTCGAAACCTGCGCCGGCACCGCGTTGATGGAAGCATCGATGCGCAACCTGGTCGCACGTGGCAGTTGTACGCTGCACCTGGTCGGCGGCGCGTTCGGCAAGCGCTGGTCCAAGATCAGCTCGGCATGTGGCCGGGCACCTGAGGTCATGGAAATGCCAATGGGCCAGGCACACAGTCCGGAAGCTCTGGCACAACGCCTCCAGAACGGCGCCCAGCCCGACGTTGTCTGCATCACCCACAATGAAACTTCGACGGGCGTCATCCAACCACTGCAGGCGCTTAGCGCCGTGGTGCATGAGCACGCACCGGATGCGCTGATCCTCGTCGACGTCGTGACCAGCCTGGCCGGGGCCGAATTGCGCTTCGACGCCTGGGGCCTCGACTACGCCTTCGCCGGGACACAGAAGTGCCTGGCATTGCCGCCGGGACTTGGAGTCTACGCCGTCAGCAACCGGGCTCTCGCGCGTGCCGAGAAGATCGAGGAGCGCGGCTTCCTGCTCGATTTGCCCAAGGCGATCAAGGACACCAACGACGGCAAGACGCTCGCGACACCGTGTGTGCCACTGGTCTACGCACTGCAACGTCAGCTCGATCGCATCGCCAACGAAGGCATGGAGAACCGCTGGCAGCGCCACCTCGACCTGCAGTCACGCACCTTCGCCTGGGCCGAGTCGAAGGGATTCCGACCATTCGTCGGCGACGCCGGCGCACGCTCGCCGACGGTCAGCTGCATCGATGCCGGCGGCCAAGATGTCGAAGCCCTGGCCAAACAGGCCGCTGCAGCTGGGTTCAAGATGGACAAGGGCTACGGCGACTTGAAGGGCAAAGCGTTCCGTATTGGCCACATGGGCGACCACACGATGGCGCGCCTTGAGTCGCTGCTGAACGCGCTCTAGAGCTCTCGCATCGGCGCACTTGCAGCAAACTGCACACAGGACCGGCACACCCGGTCGCGGCCAGCCCCGGCGGGCTGGTGGTAGCCACGATTGCCAAGCCGGGCGCGCCTGAGGAAAACATCTGAGAAACTGCGAGGGGTTGCGGCCACCCCGGACAATCCTCAGCAATGACACCTTCCCTCGACCCGACTTTGGAGCAGTGGATCGCACGATTCCGCGGCCCCCTGGTGGGCCTGTTGGCTTCGTGGGGTTCCAACTGGGCCGAGGCCGAAGAACTCGCGCAGGACACCTTCTGCGAAGCCTGGCTAAGCATCGAGCGCCTGCGCGGTAGCCGCAAGGACAGCCGCATCGTCGGCCCGTGGTTACGCGGCATTGCCGCCAACCTGCAGCGCCAGACGCGTCGCAAGATCCACAAGATGCGGCAGGTCGAGCTACCTGAGGCCGATCACCTCGCGGCTCCAATCCACCAGGATCAAGGGGACGAGCGTCTCGATGCCTTGCGCGCCGCGTTTGCCGAACTGCGCACCGAACACCAAACCGTGCTGCGCATGTTCTACCTCGATGAGGCGAGCACCCGCGAAGTCGCCGCGCTGCTGTTCTTGACCGAGAAGGCCGTTGAAGGGCGCCTCTACCAAGCCCGTCGCGCACTGCGCGAACAAGCACAACGAATCCACGCCAGCATGGCAGGAGGCTCCCAATGACCAGCCGCAACCACGAAGAGAACCAGAGCTCGACGATGCTCGAAGAAGGTGAGCTGCGCGCAATGTTCGCGCCCCGGCGTCCGGATGCAGCGCAGTTCTCTGCCGGCATTGCGCAGCGCCTGGCCGCGGCGGCGGCAGCCAACTCCGCGGACGCGGCCGGTGACGAGACGCACAGCAATGGGATGCACGGTGACGCGACGCACAGTGACGCGACGCACGATGACGCGACGCACGGTGACAAGAAGCAAGCCAACCAGGCCCGAGGCCCGCATCGTGAGGGCGACGCGAGCACCAGCCAGCGCTCACTCGGCAGGCAAGCCGCCAGCATCCTGCCCGGCGTGCCGGCAGGCGGAGCCTCTGGCAAGTCGCTGCTGACCACGTTGGGGATGCCGTTCGTTCTGCTCGTCGGCGCCATCGTGGCATTTGGCCGCGGCCTACGCGGTGTCGACCCGGCAACCTATCGAGACCAACCGAAACCGTCGGATCGCGCGACCAAGAACAACACGAGTTTCCTGACGCTGCTGCCCGCGATCGGTAGTTTGCTTGGCATCGCGGCGATGGCGACCTTCTGGATCGCAGGCAGCAACGCAGCGACCCATCTGGTCACCCTCGGATTGATCGTCGGCATGCTGATCATGACCTGGCACATCGGCCAAACGGCCCGCTCGGGCGTCGCCAGCTCGGTGCAGATTGGTCGCGCAATCATCCTGCTGTTGCTCGCCGCCGTGTTTGGCTGCTGGGCTTGGCTCGGCAGCGTCATCATCTTCGATGGGGACTCCCTGTTCGGGCACAGCGGTGTCGGTTGGGTGCTGTGGCTCGGCACGGTCTGCGCATGCTTGCTGGTCGCGCAGCAATCCCGCCACCTCGATCCAGGTATCGGGATGTTCCTGTTCTTGGTGCTGCCACTACTGGGTGCCACTTCGCTTGAGCTGCCATCCGATACCAAAGGGCGCGTTCGCAGCCATCTCAGCTCCCTCTGGCTCAGTCCCGAGAACCTCACCCACTGGTCCTCAGCCCAGGTCCTCGGCCACGCGCTCGAAGCCACCGGCGAGCAACTGCCAGCCATGCCCGAGGTTCGCAAACGCGTCGCCGCAGCCGTCGTCGCAGAGGCCGAGCTGCCCTCCCGTCCCTGGTCAGCCGAAGTGCGTGCCCAAGTGAGCGTCAAAGAGAGCACCGTGCACCCACAGGTCTGGTCAACGGCAGCTCGACTCGGCCTACTCGATCGCGAGCAGCTTGCGCTACTCGCAACCACGGACTTCACACCGGCGAGGCTCAATAACCTACTTGAGCGCAATGGCCCCCTCAGCCATGCGCCCAGCAACGACTACCTGCTGGATTGCCTGCTCGCCAGCAGAGAACTGACGGGCCAAGAACGTGAACACCTGGTGCAACGCATCGATGCGTCGTGGCCGCAACCCGACCAGCAAATCGATGCTCTAGGGCAAGCGAAGCTGTTGGCCGGTTGGCTTGATCGGCTGGGTCGCCGCGACATGGTTCTACGGCGCCGCGACGAATTGCACGACCTGCTGATACGGCACTGGATCACCGAAGCGCGCGCCCAATCGCTGACCCGCCCCGGTGGTTTCACGACGTATCCACAACACGACTGGTCCGACATCCGCGCGACCGGCGATGCCATCGCGCTGATGGAGTTCGTCGGTGCTCCCGACGAACTGCAGCTAAACCACGTGCGCGCCTTCGTGCGCCATTCCTACCGCACCAGCTTGCTCGGCCGCATGATCACCGGCAAGTCGGTGTTGGGGCAACAAGCGGAAGCCTCGCTGCTGCTACTGAACGAGGGCATCCGTATACCCGACCGCGGGTGGCTGGCGTTCCTGATCGGCGAACGCACGATGCTGGCCGCGTTGCTGCTGGTGCTACTCGGCTTGCGCGCGATCCGGCTTGCCCACGTCAGCGAACACAAGCTCGTTGGCGCGATGCCGTAGGTGCCCGCCAACCGGGATCTGGACCGGAGTAATTACTGGGCGCATTCGTTGTAAGGGTCATGGGGCAGCGACCTGTCAGCCGCCGTTGTCACTCGCAACTTCTTCCTCAGATTGGACCCGCGGCTGCCCTTGTCCCACCACGACCGGAGTCTTAACCACATCACTACATGGCCAACCAGCTAAAGACGATCCTGTTGCTGGGCGCCCTGTCGGTCCTGCTCATCGCGATCGGCGGCGCCATCAGCCCCACCATGCTCGGCATCATGATTGCGCTCGCCGTAGTCATGAACGTTTCCGCGTTCTTCCACTCGGACAAGCTCGTGCTGCGCATGAGCCGAGCTCGCGTCATTGACCAACACGAAGCGCCAGCGCTGTTCGGCCTGGTGCAAGAACTCGCCAACCGCGCCGACCTGCCGATGCCCAAGGTTGCGATCGTTCCGGACGCGACGCCCAATGCGTTCGCAACCGGCCGCAATCCAGAGCGCGCCGTCGTCGCCGTGACCGAAGGCTTGCTGCGCCTGACCAACCAACGCGAACTGCGCGGTGTGCTCGCCCACGAATTGGCGCATGTCAAGCATCGCGACACGTTGATCGCGACGATCGCCGCGGCAACTGCAGCGGCAATCACGTCGGTTGCATCGATCCTGCAATGGACGGCAATCTTCGGCGGCCTGTCGCACGACAGCGACGACGAAGGCGGCAGTTCAGGTTTCGGTGCATTGTTGATGGCATTCCTGGCACCCATCGGGGCCGTGATGATCCAGGCCGGCATCAGCCGTTCGCGTGAATACATCGCCGACGACTACGCTGCCAAATTGACCAACGATCCGGAAGGCCTCGCCAACGCCTTGGCCAAGCTGCAAAGCTATGGCCAACAGCTGATGCAACGCGGCGCAGCGGTGCCACAGCCAGTGACCACGAGCCTGTCGATCGTCAACCCGCTCAGCGGTTTGAGCGGCCGCGGCGCCGGCCTGACCAACTTGTTCTCGACGCATCCTCCGATCGAAGAACGCATCGAGCGACTGATGACCATGGCCTACCAACGGGGCCGCGTCAGCGCGTAGTTCGCACGCCGCGACTGTGGTGCCCCGCGGCTGGGGCACCCAGCAACTGGAGCACCCCGCAACTGGCGCACCTCGCAACTGGCGCACCTCGCAACTGGCGCACCTCGCAACT
>CAXBFC010000486.1:0-5880 GCA_963974725.1 uncultured bacterium
CAGGTTGTCGATGGTGCGAACTCAGATCCCAGGCGTGCGCGTGCGGCGCAACTGAACCTGATTCCGACGTCGACGAACTCCGCCAGCGCCGTCACGCTGATCGTTCCGGAGCTCGCCGGCAAACTCGATAGCGTGGCCGTTCGCGCGCCGGTGTTGAACGCATCGATCACCGATTGCGTGTTTCAGGTCGCGCGGGATACCACGGTCGAAGAGGTCAATGCGACGTTGCGGCGTGCGAGCGAAGCAGGGCCGCTGGTCGATATCCTCGGCTATGAAGAACGGCCATTGGTCAGTTCCGACTTCGCTCGCGACCCTCGCAGTTCGATCATCGATGCACTGTCGACCCGGGTTACCGACAGACGCTTGGTGAAGGTGCTCGCTTGGTATGACAACGAATGGGGTTACGCCAACCGTATGGTGGCGCTGGCTCGCCGCATGGGCGCTGCGCTCAAAGCCCAATAGCCGGATGTTGCACTAGCAGAATGCCGTGGGGCATCGTGCCGAGCCATGGCAGAGAATCGTGCGGTGCCGCGAAGTTTGCGGCGATAGTTGCAAGTGAAAGGCCCCCGCGCGATTTTGCACGCGTGAGAACCTTGCCCTTAATCGCTCTCTTGCTGGCCGCATGCCAGACTGCGACACCACCGTCGGAGACGGTGCCATTGGCAGTTCGCCTTGACCAGCAGCTTCACAGCCGCGCGCTCGGATTCGCGAAGGCGATGGAGGCTGGCGATACCGCCACTGGAATGGCCTATGCAGCGCCCGCCGCGCAAGGCTTCTTCGAGGCGCAGATGGAATTGGAGAAGCTGCAGTGGGGCGAAGAGGAGAGGCGTGAGCCAGCAGAGGTCGCCGTCAAGTCGGCCCGCCGCGATGGTGACCACGGCGTCGCGATCGTGACCATGACTCGTGATGGGCAGGCTCGGGACCTGGCGTTGCATTTCGAACTCGATAGCTACATCTGGGGAGCCGTCGGTTTTGTTCTGGAGGAAGGCGAAGAAGTGCGCCTCTTTGCCGACCGCGAAGCGAAGCTACGTGAGCAGCTTGCGCGGGCGATTGAAGAGACAACGCCGCATCCGGAGCTGGGTCCGTTCGTGACGGCCTACCTTGCTGCCGGCGCCAACAAGGACAAGGCGGGCATGGCGGCCAACATGACGCCCGACTGCCAGAAGAAAGAGTTGCGCGACAACTCGTTCACCGCAGGGTTTCTTGCAGGTCGCTTTCAGGTCAAGAACTGGCAGTTCTCACGCCACGAAATCGAAGGTGATACGGCGATCCAACACATTCGCACGTTGTTGGCATTGCCCGGCGGGGAGACGGACGGCGAGCCGATGCGGTTCGCGTTTGAGAAGACCGCCAGCGGCTGGGTGATCACCGGCATTCGCTGAGTCGCGCCGGCTGCGCAGTGCGCGTGCTACTGCACCTTGATGCGTTGGGCTTGCGCTCCCGAGCCTGCATCCAGGGTTGCGACGAAGGCGCCGCCGCTGCCTTGGCTGATGATGTCGACCACGCCCTTGCGGCTGCGCGCGTAGGCGTGATGGAAGTACTTCGAGTGAGGGATGCCGAGGCCGGCGAGTTGCCTGGTCCACTGCTGCTCTCCCGATTTGCCATCGAAGGCTTGGCAGAACACGCCGGAATCGGACATGAATTGGTGCGTCGTGAGGATCACGTTGCCGGTGGCCGTGACGTGCAGTTCGTGAGAGTTGAGAAACTTCGGCTTCGTCATCTTTGCATGCCACAGCGCCTCACCTTGACGGTCGAGCAGAGAGAGTGTTGCGTCGCGGAGCACGATCCAGCCATCTGGATGGGCGACGACCGTGCCGCTCCCCGTTTGTTTGAAGAGCTCGGGACCGAATCGGTCGAAGACGCGAAGTTGTTGTTGGCTTGCGACTGCGATGCCGTGGTCGCCGATGACGATCGCTTGGGGTTGCGCCTCAAGTTTGACTTGGCTCGCAAGTGCCCCGTTCTGAAGTGACATCACGCGCAAGACCGAGCCGTGAGTGTCTTGCGTGACCGTGACCAATAGCTCGCCGCGAACGGTCCATGCTTGGGTGCGTCCGTGGTCATGACGCCAGGCGACGTTGCCGGTGGCGCGTTCCAGCGCGATAATGCTGCCCGCGGATTTGACGAGCACGCGTTCTTTGGTGAGCCGCCGGTCATGCACACCCGGTTGGCTTGCAAGCGCCAGGGTCTCGAGGGCGACACTCCACTTGGCCTTGCCGTTGAGGGTTTCGAGCAGCACGTGCTGCTTCGTGGTTCGGACCTGCGTGCTTGTCGCGACATCGACGTTGAGATTGGCGACATCGAAAACCGAGTCGTTGCGGGCGTCGGCGCGAACGACGTAGCCTTTGATACCTGGCAGGCGCGTCGACTTGCCGGACTCGAGGTCGACGACTGCGTTGCGCGCGGCTAGCAGCGGTGGTTGCTGCCGGTTCTTGCTCTGAGCCGGTGCCGAAGTGCCGCAGGTGATGGCGGCAGTCAGGCTGAACAGCAGTAGGCGGCGGTGGCTAGTCATGGGCCGAAGAACGCGGCAGCTGTCGGCGGTTCCCAGAAAGTCTATCGGGATCCTGGGCGCCTGCCTATTTGACGCCCTTGGCGGGCTTGGTTGGCTTGTCTTCCTGGTAGATCGGCGTGTCCCAGCCCGCGATATCGCTTGGTTTCACATAGCGGCGGTAACCCTTGAAGTTGTAGGTCACCGGATGAAACGGACCGACGAAGTCGATGGCGAGGTCCGCCGTGATTTCGTTCTCCATGCCGAGGCACCAGAAGTGCGCGTTGAGCAACATGCGGCGAAAGCCGTCGTTGACGATGTCTTCGGATGCTCCGTGGGTGGTGGCGAACACGCGCGAAGCGGCGTCATCCGGTTGGTAGTTGCGGACCCATGCGACGGCATGGCGCGTCTGTTGCTTCTCTTGCTTGCTAGGGGGTGAGTCGGCGGTCATGCCGTCGAGCACCTGACCGCGCGCGAGTGTGATGCCGTCCTTCGGGTGCCCGACGTAGCCGCCGCACATCGCATGAGGCTTCTCGACGCCGCGCAGGATCGGGTGCTCACGTTGTTCCTGTTCGAGGACCAGATTGCTGCTCTGGCGATGATTGCGACCGAAGTGCCCGACCCAGTGTTCGCCGAGAACCTGTTCGCCAAAGCCAAAGCGCCATGCGTCGGGGTCGCCCTTGAAGCCCTCATTGTACTTGGCGAACTTGCCCTTGAGACCTTGGAACGCGTGCGTCGAGGTGCGCAACCCGATCACTGGTTTGCCCGAGTTCAAGTAGTCCTCGATGTGTTGCATCTGGTCTTCGGCGAAGTGTTGGAAGCGTAAGAACACGACCATCAGGTCGGCCGTCTTGAGTGCTTCGAGCCCGGTGATGTGACTGCTACCGGGTTCGATGAACCCGGTCTGCTTGTTGGTCGTCACCAAGAACGTGCACTTGAAGCCGTGTCGTTTGGCGAGGATGCGGGCGAGTGCCGGCAACGTCTCTTCGCCGCGGTACTCGTGGTCGCCGGCGATGAATACGATGTGCTTGCCTTTGCCCGGGCCGGCGTCTCCTTGCCAGACCACCGCGTTTGGGTGTGCGAGCGTGGCGAGCGCGGGGCGAAGGGTGTCGGCCCACTTTTGGTAGCCGGCCTTGTTGGGGTGTAGCAGGTCGGGGAACTCGGCCTTCTTGGCGTCGCCGTCTTCGTTGGCGAACAGCGACCACGTATCGAGCACCGTGACCTGTGGCACATCCTTGACGGCCGCGACGCACAGTTCATTGATGCGTTGGATGTCCTTCGCAGGGCGTCGCATGCGAGCCGAGCTTGGGAAGACCTTGCACAAGAAGATCGGCAGCTTCGCATCGTGTGCTACGAGTCGGTCGACGATCGCGCGAACGTTGTGCGCCGTGTCTTCGGCGCTGTCGCGTTCTTCAAGGTCGTTGGTGCCCATCAGCATGACGACACCGCTCGGGTTGACATCTAGCACATCGCTTTGCATGCGCAGCAACATGCCGCGCGTCGTGTCGCCACTGATGCCGCGGTTGGCGACTTTGAGGCCGGGGAAACTGCCGCCCAGGTTGGGCCCCCAGCTTTGAATGATCGAGTCACCGAAGAAGACCACGGCGCCTTGGTCGGGTTCGATGTCGCGATGCCACTGGGTGCGCTTTGTGCGCCACAGGTTCTTGAACCAGTCGTAGCGGCGAATGGTGCCTTGGCCGGGGAGGCCATCGTCGGTGGCTGGGATCTCGAGATTTGCCGGGCCTTGCTTGCCGGCAGGCGCAGTTTCCTGTCCGAAAACGTGCGGATTCAGACAAACCAGCAGTGCGAGACCGAGCGCCGCTCGCAGCGCCGAACGAGATGGATGAGACGGACGTTGCATGAGGCCGTCCATGATCGCCTAAGCTCGTGAAGATCGTGCCTACTCACTTCGCTTCGTTTTGCCTGGCCGCGCTATTCGCTGGCGTGGCATCGCCTTCACTCAGCTCCCAGGACAAGCCCGAGTCGGCGCCTCCAGTTATTGAGAAGCTGACCGTCGCGGGCCGCCCGGCATTCGTGATGTATCCGAGTGGCCGGTTGCGCTTGGACCCGACCACGCGGCCGTCCATGCCGTGGGTGTGGTACGCGCCCAACTTGCCGGGGCTACCGGGCAAAGCGGAGCAGTGGATGTTCGATCAGTTTCTGGCGGCCGGTGTCGCGATTGCGGGTGTCGATGTCGGTGAGTCCTACGGCAGTCCGAACGGCCGCCGCGTGTTTGACGCGCTGCACAAGTTGTTGATCGAAGAGCGAGGCATGTCGCGGCGGCCGTGTTTGCTGGCGCGCAGCCGCGGCGGCCTGATGCTCTACAGCTGGGCTGCCGAGCACCCAGAGCTGGTTTCGGGAATTGCAGGCATCTATCCGGTCTGCAACCTGACGAGCTATCCGGGTCTCAAGAAGGCTGCCGGCGCGTATGAGATGACCGAG
This sequence comes from uncultured bacterium, assembly GCA_963974725.1. Taxonomy (GTDB): domain Bacteria; phylum Planctomycetota; class UBA1135; order UBA1135; family UBA2386. Next base: position 4,928 of record CAXBFC010000486.1, read on the forward strand.
GCCGAACTAGCAAAGGCGTTGCCGACTCACAACCCGATCGATCGACTCGCACCGTTGGCGAAGGCATCGGTGCCGATCTTCCACATCCACGGCGACACCGATCGCGTCGTGCCACTCGCCGACAACTCTGCGGCCGTGCACGAGCGCTATCGCAAGCTTGGCGGCAAGATGACGCTGCAAGCCATCGAAGGCCAAGGTCACAACATGTGGCGCGGCTTCTTCGAGTGCCAGGCGTTGGTGGACTTCGTCATCGCAAGTGCGCGCACGACGCGAGGCATCGTCGACATCGATCGCACCGCGCCGCCCGCTCATGCAGACCACTGGATCCAGCCCAAGGCATCGCTGTTGCAGCCGGAGAAGGAAGGTGTCGACAGCAAGTGGCACTTCGACAATGGTGTGCTGACCGCTTCGCCGGCATGGGACAGTGTCGTGACGGGTCACGCCTATCGCGACTTCCACATGCACATCGAGTTCAACATCAACGAAGCGCACGATGACAACCCGGAAGCCAACGGCAACTCCGGCATCTACATCCAGCAGCGCTACGAGCTACAAATCCTCGATTCGTTCGGCGTTTCGGCCAAGGACTACAAGGCCAGCTACGGCGGCAGTCTCTACCGGCTCAAGAAGCCCGACCACCTGGTCAACAAGCCGCCCGGCCAATGGCAGCGCTACGACATCGTCTTCCGCGCCCCAGTCTTCCAAGGCAAGACTAAGACACACAACGCCCGCATCACCGCCTACCAAAACGGCCAACGGATCCACGACGACTACGAGATCCCCCGCAAAACCGGCGCCGGCCAACCAGAAGGCCCCACGAACCAACCCATCAAGCTCCAAGGCCACCACAACCAAGTCCGCTTCCGCAACTTCTGGGTCCACCCCCTCTAACCCCCGAATCTGTGGTGTGAACCGAGGAAGTGCGTACGGTGCCTGGACAAAAAAACACATCC
>CAXBFC010000487.1:0-5867 GCA_963974725.1 uncultured bacterium
CTCGACGGCAAGACGCTGCTGATTCGCTACGAAGGCGCCTGCGGCAGTTGCCCGAGCTCGACGGCCGGCACGCTGATGGCAATCCAGAACCTGCTGCAGAGTGAAGTCGACGAAGACCTCGTCGTGACGATGTCGTAGGAAACTGGCCGGGGAGAGAGGATTCGAGCCATGACTCCCCCGCAACCACCGCCTTCGCCATGCCCCTGGTGTGGCTCCCTGCGGGGCGTCGTACACGTGCATGGCCACGGCCAGTGCGTCACCTGCAACACCAACGTCGAGCCCTGCTGCGGCGGTGACAATGCCAACGACGCGGCCAGCAAGTCGGGAACCGACCGCGAGGTCCACATGGCCCCGCAGCTGTTCCCGACCCTGTTCGACGGTCTCGGCGGACGAACCGTCACGGTCACCACCGACTCCCTGCTCTACGCCCTGAGCAACCGCCTGGCCTGCGACTACGACAACGCCCGGCTCGTGCTCGAAGCCGCCGAACGGGTAGGCATCGTGAGAACCAAGACGCCCGGTCTACATCGCTTGCAAGATGTTGCTGGGTCGGCTGTTGATCCGCCCGGCCGCGCCCCCTAGTGTTCCCGGCCCACTTAGCCGGAGTGGCGGAATCGGCAGACGCACTTGATTCAAAATCAAGCGCCGCAAGGCGTGCGGGTTCAAGTCCCGCCTCCGGCACCATTCAAGGCGGCTCCTTCTGGAGTCGCCTTGTTTCGTATTGGGCGTGCCCCGACCGCCCCCCCATTGCGCGCGGCGCCCGGGCCACGCGTGCAGACTGGCGATCTCGGCGGCAACGGGTCAGCAAGCTGCCCGCAATTCGACGACGCGGACATCGACCAACAAGTCGGGTTGTTCTGGTGGTTCTTTTCGTTCTCGTTGACCAACGCCGTAACTACGTTGGCACTACGACCACGAATCCCTGGAACACCATGCGCAGCTACTCCCTGCTACTCGCCCTCATTCTGCTGGACTCTCTCGCTGCCCAGGAGAATCCCGCACCCATTGAAGACCTGATTACAGAGGGCTTCGTAGACAACGATGGGGTGCAGTTGCACTACGCCAGCTTGGGAGGCAAGGGCCCCCTGGTCGTCATGCTGCACGGCTTCCCCGACTTCTGGTACACCTGGCGCGAGCAGATGCGAGAGTTGGCCAAGGACCATCACGTCGTTGCGTTCGATTCGCGTGGCTACAACAAGTCGAGCAAGCCGGAGGGTGTTGCCCAGTACTCCATGCCCGTGTTGGTTGGCGACGTTGCGGCGGTGATCCAACACTTTGGCCACCAGCGCGCGGTGGTCGTCGGCCACGACTGGGGTGGCATGATCGCCTGGAGCCTTGCGATGAGTCGGCCGGAGCTAGTGGATCGGCTGATCATCTGCAACCTACCGCATCCCAGGGGTCTGCAACGTGAACTAGCGAGAAACGAGAACCAGCAGAAGAACAGTCAGTACGCCAGGGACTTTCAGGCGGCCGATGCGCACACCAAACTGACTGCCAGCGGCTTGGCCAGGTGGGTCAAGGATGACGCTGTGCGAACGAAGTACGTGGCCGCTTTCGAGCGTTCCGACTTTGCGGCGATGTTGAACTACTACAAGGCCAACTTTCCAAAGAGTGCCTCGACGCCGGCCAAGGCGGTGAACTACGCGAAGGTCAAAGCACCGGTGTTGATGATGCACGGCCTTGATGATCAGGCACTGTTGCCGGCGGCGTTGAACGACACTTGGAAGTGGTTGGAAAAGGATCTGACTCTGGTGACCGTGCCCGGAGCAGGCCACTTCGTGCAGCAAGATGCATCGGTGATGGTCACCCGAAGCATGCGCATGTGGTTGCATCGTGATGGCGCACCGATTGAGAAGTCCCCCGCCTTCGCGGCGGTGATCAACCAGTCGTGTCCCTTCTCCGGTGACCCGGTGAAAGCTGATTCGATCACTCTGTACAAGGGCAAGGTGATCGGGTTCTGCAACCCGGGCTGCCGCGACAAGTTCGCGACGGATCCGGCCGCCTACTTGGCTCAGATCCCCGAACTAGCGGCAAAGGAGGCGGCGGGGACGGGCAAGTAGGCCTGCTCGCGGGCGCAACCAATGCTGGGAATGCGCAGTCGGGTTTTCGCATGCCACGGCATGAAAGCAATCACTTGCCTGCCCGCACTTGCTGCTCCAGGACTTCGATCCGGTGACGCAGCGCCCGGTTCTGCTGAGCAAGTTCCTCGAAACGCTTCTCGATCAAGGTAGGTAGCTCGGTCTCGGGCACGTCCGCTTCCAGCAGCAGCTTGACGGCACTGGCAACCATGAACTGCGGTCCGCTCACCAGTATCGAGGTCTTGTTGCCCAGGTTGCCGATCAGCAGAGCCCCGGAGCTGTTGCTTGGCCCACTCGATGCAAAGAACGGCCGCAACGCATTGTTGGCCAGCTGTGCATTGATGTGCTTCAGCAAGACAACGGTCGACACATATGAGCGCAGCATCGGGCGTGCCAGCACTTGCTCCGGCGTGCGCCGCACACCGCTCATCGCGATCTCACGCTGGCGTGGGCCATTTCGCGAGAGCACCTCGTAGACGGCCTTCTGCTCATCGAGCGCGACCAATGCCAAGCCGTGCGACCACAGCATGCTCGACAGCAATTCCTCACAGCCATCGTGGTCCGTGACGACGGGCAACTGCAGGTTGACGATGGGACCGGTCTCCTCCACCGGTTCGTTCTTGGCCGGCGCGCGACCGCGAACACGGCCGCCGCCGCCGCGTCCCCTGCCGGTGGTCGCCAGCTCAGAACTGTCGACCAGGATATTGTACTGCAGGTAGGAGCCACATCGTTCGACTAGCTCCAGTAACTCGGTCTCGCCGGCTTCGAAGACGAACGGGGCCTTCTTGGCCGTTGCGGCCGGCGCGGTCGGCTGCATGGCGATCTTCCCTGCCGGGGCGACCTTGCCCGGGCTCTGCTGTTGCGAAACGACTGGGGAAGAGAGACCTAGGGCCAGGGCGGTGGCCGCGACAGTGACGAATGCTTGCATTGGTTCCTCGGGGTGGCCACGTCCGACGCCGGAGCGTGCCTCAGACTTCCCGCGGGCCTGCCAGTCAGCTGCTCACAGACCTGACACGGGAGATAACGCGCTCAGTTGCCGCCGCCGGTCGTGACCGGCACGACCTTCGCCTGGCCCTTCTTCTTGCCGCCGGACTTCTTGACCGGCTTCGGTTTCGGAGCCACTTCTTCGGCCTCCTCGATCACGACTTCCTCCACCACCATCACTCCCTGCTGCACCTGCTGCACCCGCGCACCGGTTGTATACATCATGAACGGCGCCAAGGTACCGAGCAGGCTCATTGCGTTGCGCGCGCGACCGAGATCGACTCGCCACACACCATCGGTGCCATCCCGCTCACTCTCGATCTTCTTCAGCAAAGGGCGCACGATACGTGCTTCCGGTAGCTCGCGCAGTCGCTTGATCGCCGCTGTGACCGCCTTCTCGGTCGCAACGAGGCCCTCGCCATCCTTGCCATGACGCACCGCCAACTCGAGCATGAGGTGCCGATCATCCTCATCGCCGGTTGCCAACAAGCGCAAACACATGTGGGTCGGCTTGTCGTCTTCGGGCCAGCCTGCATCAGGCAGAATCGCTTCGATCGACTCACGTGGTTGGCGATGGTTCTTCACATCGGCAACCATGTAGGCCAGCAGGTTCTGCTTGCCAGCGGTGAACGACAAGACGTCCGCCGATGGCAACCCAGTGCGCGGCTTGCCAGCCAGCACGGACTTCAGCATCTCGGTCGGACCATAGACCCGCAACTGCGGCGACACCTGCACGACGGCATTGTTGGACCACTGATCCAGCAACAGCCGGTAGTCGCCAACCTTTGCTTCCTGGTAGCGGCGTTCGTTGTCATTGCCGGCGGGGTCCCCCAGGTCGCCGTTGCCTTGCAAGATCGTAATCTGCAGCGGCATCTGGTGCATCGCCGGCTCTTCACCCGCCTTGACCAGCGGCTCTTGCACCGACGTCACGCTGTCAAGTCGATCCAACGAGAACGCCATCTCCTTCTCAATCAACGAGATCATCAACTTGGTCGCCCCTCCGGACACCTCATCCCACACCCCGCTATCGCGCCAAAGCTTCAAGTTGGCGTGGATCACCGTGCGGTACTCATCGAGTAAGAACTGCCGCGCGGCTGGCGGCTTGTCTTGGGCGCGAAGGGTTGGCAGCGGGAACAGCGCGGAGCAAGCTGTGGCGACAAGGATTGGGACGACGAGTTTCATGGATGCCTATCGTAGGGAACGACTGGGGACAGGGTATCGGCCAATGGGCGGGCGCGGCCAGCGCAGAAGCCATTCTCGCGCTGCCGGATAGCCGAGAGATCGGCACAAATCGGACCTTGCGCTGCAAGTCGTTGCGAGATCGGCAGGATCACCACGCGAGGTTCGACGATCTCGGCGTTGCCAGCGTACCATACGGCACATGAGAACATCGCACGTGCTGGCTGCGATCATCGTGACTCTGGCGCTGGGCGCTCTGGCTCCGGCACAGGACCAAGGCAATCGTGGTCGCTATGCTGGCTGGGTAGCGGACGTAGATGGCAAACGCGTTGTCGATGCCGCCGTCGTGCTGATCTCGCGGCCACTCCCTGGCCGGCCAGACCTCGGCTCCACGGACGAGCTGCTTGTTCGCACCGGCAAGGACGGAATGTTTCGCACCACGTTGCTGCATGGACGCGCCTACAGCGCCTGGGCCACCTGGCGAGACGAACACTCCCTTGAGCATCGCAGCATGATCTTGGAGGGTGTGTTCCCGGGGCCACCCCGTGCGATCGAGGAAGCTGCCAAGCAAACCGCACGCACGATCCGGGTTACTGGCGGCGAACAGTGGCTGCAACATGCACCGCTACAGCTGACCGCAATGACGTCGAGCGACAACGTGGCGGTTGTGCCAGTGGTCTTGAATGAGCATGGCATAGGCAACCTGCCTACGTTGCCAGGCGACACGTGCGACTTCGAGTTGCGCGGCAAGAACGGAATCATCCTCGCCATGTTGATGAATGCCAAGCTTGGCGCCGATGGCCCAACCGAGCTGGTCGTCAAGATGTCCGCACCGAAGCAACTGCGGCTGCACGTCACCGATGACTTGGGGGCGCCCGTTGCGAGTGCACTCGTGCGGCACGCGTTCGGCTACCACCGACGCGACCTGATGACGGAGGTCGGACGCACGGACAAGCAAGGAGTGCTCGAACTAACCATCCCGTCCAGCAATCCGATGTACGTCGGCGACAGCCAGATGTTGTGCCTCTTCCAACTGAGTGCCCCGGGACGGCAACGACTGCTGTCGTGGGTGCAACTGGACAAGGTTGAGGATTCGCTGCAGCTGACGATGCCCGTGGGCATCGATCTGCAGGGCAAGATCCTCGCGAAGGACGGTTCGGCGGCGCAAGGCGTCACGCTGCTTCCCGATTGCTATGCGATGGGGTCGAGCAACGCTTCGACCGGCGTCGGCGTGCCACCGCGCGTAGCACCGCTCGATGCCGCCGGGGCGTTTCACTTCTCGAGCCTGCATCCCAAATACGACTTTCGCTTGCTGGCACTGCTCGACCCCGACCTGGCCCGAGCGCAAGGCATGCAGCTGCGTGAAGACATCGCGGTCGCGCCCGTTGTCTGGTTGGCAGTTGGCGCGCCGGCCTATGCGAAGCCGCAGCAACTGCCAGACATCCGCATGGATCGAATCCCGGTGGCGCAGATTCGCGTCACGACCAATGCCGGGGTACCGGTTCCCGGTGCACGCCTGACCGCGACCACGGCAGACCTCTACAACTCTCCGATGAACTACGTTTGTGATCGCGTCGGCCGACTGCAGCGTGACCCCGATGTCGTCGAGACCATTGAGCAGGCGGT
>CAXBFC010000488.1:0-5845 GCA_963974725.1 uncultured bacterium
CTCATCTGGTGCGAGACCAGCGCCGGGATCACCTTCGCGTCCGTGGTGATGGCGTCGTGCAGTTTGAGCCCGTGTTGCTGCACGAGATCGGTGTGGTTGTCGACGTCGCCGTTGAGTGCGCCGATGACGTAGGGGCCAGGTGCGGCGTCTTGTTCTTCGTGGTTGAGCGGGTGCGCGTTCGCTTCGCTGATGATGCCGACACTCGCCCAGCGGGTGTGGCCGAGCACCAGGCTCTGCACGTTTTCTTGGCGGAACGCGGCCTGCAGCAGCGCATCGTTGATGATCGTCTGGCGCAGTGCCGTGACGTTGTCGCCGAGCTCGCCGATTTCGGCGGCGTGCTTGTAGACGAAGTTCAGGTTGCCGTCGGCCAGGCGCACCGAAGCGTTGGTGAACAGCTGGTCGTCGCCGCGACCTGCGAGCAGCGAGCTCAGTGTTTCGGTGTCGAGGCCGGAGACGATCACCGAGATGCCGGCGGAATCGCGACCGCGTACTTCGAGGCGGTCGAGTGCCGACAGGGCCAGTTGTAGGGACGAGAACGCCGCGGCGGACTTGCTGTGCGGCACCTTGCCGCCGCCGCTCTTCGGCGTACCGCCGCTGGCGCTCTTCGGCGTTGCGCCGCCACCGCTTTGCGGCGTACCGCCGCCCGCGAGTTCGCGAACCTGGTGCGCGTGTGGCAGGCGGTCACGCGCGACCGCCCAGAGCGCGTCCTTCAGCAGCACCATCGCCTGGTTGCGCTGTTCGATGTCGTGGTCGCTGAGGTCATCGTTGGCGGCGACGCGCGAGTCGAACGATTGCTCGATGGCGTCCAGTTGCTGCTGCATCACCGTGCAGCGTCTGCCGAGGTCCGCGTGCAGGTTGTCGTTCTCGAGCAAGCTCCACAGGCCGGCAACACCGCGCAGTTCTCGATCGATCTGGGTCAGCGCGGTAGCCGCACCGTTGAGGCGCTCGGTCGTTGGGGTTCCGGCGAGGTTGCCTTCTGCCTCAGCCAGCAGGGCGAGCAGTTGATCGGGCTGAGGTGGTTGTCGCCGGCTTACGCGGCGCAGCACGGCGATGATGCCACACATAGAATGCAGTTGTCCGGAGTCTGGCCCTGCCTTGGTCAGGAGGGCATGGGGTCAGGAGGGCATGGTGCAGGCGAAACGATTGCAGGCTTAGCGCCCTTCGAATTGCCCAAGGCCGCGACGCAGCGTCGCTGCAGTCTCGGTCTCATTAGCTTCTTCGAGACTTTGTGCGAGGCGCTTGAGCCAGTCTGAAGCTGCGGTCGGCAGGCTTTCGGGGGCGATGTCGACGCGAGTCTTGGCATCGAGCAACACCATCTGCAGTTTGTCGCAAACCACCACACCCGCGTTGGCATCGAGGGCGATAGCTGTCTGTTGTTGCGACAGCTCTTGCCACTTGTCCGCCGGCAGCTTGACCGTGCGCGACCCATCGATACCGAAGCGCACGGTGCCGTCCGCGCTCCACTGCACGAACTGGTCGCCAAACTTGCAGGACGCGATTTCGAAGCCGCCGGTGATGCCATGCTCGGGATCCCTTTGCAGCTTGGGCATCGTCAGCGACTGGCCCGACTTCTTCTCGGCCGCGGCGAGGATTGCGGCGGTCGACTCCAGCGTGTTGCCACCGGTGAGCTCGGGGAAGTCCGCGGCGAGCCAGCGATTGAGCGCCTTGCTGGATTCCTGGCCGAGGCGCGCGCCCCACGGAATGCCCAAGAACGTGCGTTCGTCGGCGAGCCCGTCAATCAGCGGTTGTAGCGACGGCACCTTGCCGTAGTCGAGCAACAGTCGCGCCAGTCGAACGCGGGCGCGAGGGTCGCGTTCGGGTGCTTGGTTTGGGTTTGGTTGGCCGGCAAGCTCCGCGCCAAAGCGGGCGTGGGTGCGCATCAGCCACGCGGGGTCGTCGGTGTAGGCGTGGAACAGCTTGCCCCATGTCTCGCGTTCGATCTGGTTGCTGGTGGCGCCGGCGCGCAGAGCCAGGCCGCGCATCGCAGAGGAGCGCCAATAGAACGTTTGATCTTTGGCCCAAGTTGTCAGCAGGGCCGTGACCTTTGGCTCGTAGACGTTGGCGTCGGCGATGGCATCCACGAGGGATGAAGGGATCGCATTCTGACCCTTGTCCTTGGCGTAGGCGGCAATCGCGGGGATGGCCGCATCACCGCCATTCGCAACCCGCTTCGCCGCGGCGAGCCGGATGCCAAAGCGCCGCGACTCACATGCCTTGCGCACGTGTTGGGCCCAGTCGACTTGATCGGGGTCTTGCGGATCTGTGGGCCAGAACGCGATTGCGGGAACTGCGACTACGGCGAGCAGCAGGAGCCGCATCGATGTGTTTGCCTTCAAGGTTGGAGCCGTCTGCTAGTAGCGATCGCTGCGAGCAGCAATCATTAGGATGCGGTGACCGTGTCTGCGTCCATGGCGTAGATCAGGATGACGTCGCCGTCTTCCTTCACTTCGCCGACGTAGAGCTTGCCGGTTACGGTGACCACGCCTGTCAACAGTTCCATCGTGACGCCGTCGGGCAGCGTGCAGAAGACGATCTCGTTCATCATCGGCGTGCCCATGCAACCGCACGCGTCGTTGATCAGCATGAACGAATTGACGGGGCCGCTGCCGGCGAACTCGCGCCGCATGAAGCCGCGGATCTCGACGACCTTTTCGTTGAGGTTGGTGACCTCTTTCGGCAGCGTCATGCCTTCCTTGTATTCGTATCCTGCCAGCACCGGGAAGCCGACGGGCTCGGGGTCTTGGAGGGGCTGCACGCCAATGGCGGTCAGCAACAGGAAGCTCAAGGGAAGGCGGATCATGGTCAGACTTGGGCCGGACAGCTTACCAAAGCTGCGGCGGCCTTGCTGAATCTTCATGCCATCGGCCGTCGTGGCCATGATACTGCGCCGCATGAGCCCGAAAGCCAAGTCCGGCAATCTGCTGGATCGCGTGCGCGAGATCGCGCTTTCGCTGCCCGATACCGAGGAGTCGTCCCGCCTAGGCGGATCTCCGCACTTCTACGTGCGGGGCAAGATCTTCACCGGTTGCGGCGAGGAAAGCGGAGTTTGGTCGTTTGGGGCCAAGGTCGGGCTCGAATTGCAGTCGCTACTGATCGAGCGCGAGGGCATCCATGTCGCCAAGTACGTCGGCCGGTATGGCTGGATCAGCGTCGACGAGTCGGCTCTGCAGGACGAGGCGGAGATGCGGCAGCTGATCGAGTTGAGCTACGACCTGATCAGTGCGAAGGCCCCTGGCGGCAACAAGAAGATCGCCAAGCAAGGCGCCAAGAAGGCCGCCAAGAAGTAGTCGCGCCTACAGCCGCAGTGCGACCGGCGACGTTTCCCGTGCTTTGATCACGACATAGCGGCGGTGCACACCCTTGGCGCCCAGGTCGATGATCAGTTCGTATGGTCCTGGCGGCAGCACGTCTTGGCATGTGGTCCGTTCGGCGGGAAACGTGCCGGGCTTACCGTCACCGGTCATCCGCACCAGGCGGTCCTTGTCCATGGAGTCCCGCACCGTCAGCTTGCCGCCGAGAAACTGCCCCTTGTCGTCGAGCACGTGCATGACGAACGTGCCGCCAAACTTGGCCGGCAGGTCCAGCCGCAGCGCCGGCCCCGTAGGTGCTTTCTGGCGGATGTTGAAGGTGCGGGTGATTGGCAGCAGGTAGGTGCCGTTGCGTTCGCCGTCGGTTGCTTCGACACGTAGTTCGTAGTCGCCTGGTTCGAGCCAGATTTCAAACGGACCGCTGCTGTCGCCGCGCTGTAGCCGCTCGGTTTGCTTGCGTCCGTCTTTGCATTGCCAGTGGAACGCGGCGTTGCGAATCGGAAACTCACCTTCGAACTCGACATGCAGTGCCGCGAGTTCGTTGGTCATGTGAAAGTCGACAGTTTGCTCCAGTTGACTCGATGCGATCGACTGCCATGGCGAGCGCAGCGCGCCTTGTTCGGCACGCACCATCGCGTCGGTTGCGATCAAGGCAGTCCGCGTTCCGTCCGCTCTCGCGCGCAGTGGCGGTCGGCCATGCATCAGGATGCGTGCGTAGGGCACGAGCTGCCCTTCGTGGATGGCGCGCAGGTCAACCGGGAACGGCAATGTGATGATCTGCTCGACTGGTGCGACGACGCGGTGCTTGCTCAGTTCTCCGATGATTGGCAGTTCGTTCGCCGCAACGACTTGCAAGTCAAGTTCTGCACCGGCGCTTGCCGGGATCGAGAAGTGGCCATGTCGGTCGACTGTGGTGATGCCGCAAGCGACCATCGAGCCGTTCATTTGCCAGCGGATTTCGGCGTTGGCACTGAGCTCGAGTTGGTTGCCTTCGGCACAACCAAACTGAACGCGGGCACCGGCGACGGGTTCGCCATTGGGCCATTGCACGGCTCCAGAGACCTTTGCGGCGGGTTGAAGCGTGAAGTTGCACTCGCTGCCAGGGTAGTTGACGGCCAGTTGCACCGGCAGGGTCGCCGGTAGTAGGTCGCCGCGTAGTTGGCCGTTGTCGGTGATATTGTTGTCGGTGATGCCGTTCGCGCCCCGCCAGCGCATGCCGTTGGGCTGCATCGCCGTGGCGATGATCATCAGCGGAACGTCGGGCGGTGCTTGCAGCAGATACTCGCCGCGTTCGTTGCTGCCGGCCGAACCGACGGACTTGCCGTACGGCTGCCCCGCTTGCATTGCGAAGGCGGAGACGCGTGCGTTGGCAACCGCTTCGCCATGGCTGTCGGTCACCTTGCCAGTCAGCTTGACGGTCGCTTGCACGTCGAGCGCTAGCACGCCGTGGAACGATAGATTGCCCTTGTTGCGATGCGTCAGGTCGCGGTAACCGGTGTTGCCGCCTTGAATGCGCACGGCCACGGGAATGCCGGGTTGCCACCATTTGGGCAGCGGGAGATCGCAGCGACCTTCTGCCGTCACCGGCGCCGAACCCTCGAACTCGCCAAACATGCGACCGCGGCCACGGTCCTTCAGTTCGATGTGCAGCGGCTCCGTCCATGGGGCGTCGCGATGCAGTCCTCGCAACTGCACCTTGAGTGCGTGCGTGTCGCTGATCGCTCCGGCGTCAGCGGCTGTGGGGGCGGCAACGCGATGGGGGCTGTTGCCTACGGTGTCGTCGGACTCTGGGTCGCCAGGTGCGGCTGTCTGATTGTCCGAGATGTCGTAATTGGGCAATGCGACGGTGCGCGGCCACCAGAACCAGGTTGAGAGCGCCGCCGCAATGGCGAGCAGGCAGGCAATGAGCACGACGCTTCTCGGCATGTCGGCACGATACCGAATCTGGTCGCAAGCTCGCGGCTCCGCTTGGTGAATCCGTCGAGGGAGCGCGACCGTGGCATTCCTCCAGAAATCCTGGCGGGCATAGTTGCTGAACATCGCCTTACTATTGGGGTCTGGATGTGTCGAAGCCGATACTGCGGATACTCGCGTGTTGTCCCAGCACGCCACCAATACTTCTCCCAGGAGACTCTCATGCGCTCGTCTCGTTGGTTGCCGCTGATGGCGGTTACGACTCTTGTTCTTGGTTCTTGCGACAGCAAGATCACTTCAGACATCGACAATCTGGCCGCCAATCAGGCAAAGGTGGATGCCATTGTCGATTGCTTCCCGAACCTGTGGGCGTTTGCGGGCGGCGTCGTCGACCTTGCCGGCACCTGGAAGATGAACGGGGGTACGACTCCGGATCCGGTTGGGCTGGCCGTCGTGATCAATGGTGATGGCAGCATCACCGCCACGCTCGGGGTTGGCACGACCACGATCTCGATGGACATCAACTTCTACGGGCCGAACGGCGCCCGTCAGGATTTGACGTCTGTAATCACCGCGCCGACGACGCTCGGCGACAAGATCGATGCCGCGGCGACGGAGTTGCG
>CAXBFC010000489.1:0-5742 GCA_963974725.1 uncultured bacterium
GTCCGGCTAGTCCCACGGCGAGAAACCTGAGCGTAGCCCTGTTAACTAGGGTGGAGACGTGTGCTAAGCTGACTACTGAGCTGGAGCCCCAATCCAGTTCCACACCTGAGATAACGATGCAAGACGCCAAGAACGAATCCACTGATGACATGTCGGAGAAGAAGCCCTACGTCAGCCCGACGATTACACCGCAAGGTCGCGTAGAAGATCTGACGCAGTGGATCGGTGGCCGCTGGGGTGAGTTCTTCAACGGTCAGGGCAGTGGTTGGAATCCATGGTCGACGCCCGGCGGTAGCTAGGCAGTCCCGTTCGGCGGGCTCGGTTTGGCCGGATACCCCAGGTTTGCCGAACAACGCCGCTGTTGCGCCTGAAGTCGCGACACTTCGCGTCCTGGTGCTGCGTAGAACTGTTTCGCCTCCAACCAAAGCGCAAGCCCGTTGTTCCGATACAGCGCCTACGGCTTAACCGTCGAATCTGACCTTGAGCTGCGTGGCTTGCGCGCGGTGGACTTGCCGAGTAGCGCTGCCGACGTGGAGGTTCGGCGCACGCCAGTAGTCCTGGCTGAAGAGCAGGCTAAAGGCAATTGGCATCGCCTGGAGCCGCAGGAATCCCAGTTGGTCTGGGAGGGCGTCGGCGCACTCTTGATCCAGGATGGTCGCCGTATCCACTATCAGGAGGCTAGCGACGCAACGCCGGGAAGCATCTGCCAAGCCGTGTTGGGCCCGGCCATGGGATTGTTGCTTCAACAGCGGGGCTTGGTTGCTCTGCACGCGAGCGCACTGGCAATCGATGGCGTGGCGATCGGGATCGCCGGCGATTCGGGCATGGGCAAGTCAACGACGGCGCAAGCCCTCCACGCGCGAAATCACGCGCTGGTGACCGATGACATCGCCGCGTTGTCTTGCGATGGCGGCCAAGTCACCATTCGCCCTGGTCACGCTGCGTTGCGTTTGTGGCCCGATAGCTTGCTGCGAGTGGATGTCAATCCGGCCGCGCACGAGCGCTTGCATGCGGACACGCAAAAGCGTCGACTCGACCTGAACAATGTCGCCACCGAACCGCTGCACCTGGCAAGCGTCGTGGTGCTATGCGATGGAGACGAGGAGCGCCTGGAGCGACTGCCCGCGACTCGTGCTGCGTTCGAGTTGCTGCGCAACTTCTACTATCCGGAACTCACTAGCGCGGTATTCGGGCCGAGCGTGTTGTTGCAGCAATGCGGTGAGATTGCTGAGCGGCTGGCAGTCTACCGGTTGCATCGCCGGAAATCGGCGGAGGCGATTGATGGCATGGTGGCGTTGATTGAGCAGTGCCGGGAAGCGCATCGAACTGGTGACTAGCCCGCATACCTCACCATCGACCCAGGAAAGTGCGTCAGAACGTCAGAATGGCCCACAAACAAGGGAGAAGACGGAGGCCCGCGGGGCTAGCGCGTTCGGCTTGGCAGCTCTCAATGATCCAGCGAGTTTGAGTGATCGAGCCGAACACCAGTCAGTCGCGGCCAGACCGCAATAGGCACCTAGTTAGATCACTCAAGCTTGGGTATTTAGCGTCGCCCAGCGATTTCAGGTGAAGTCGGCAAGCCAGCAAACGTGCCCAGCCTCGCATACTTGGCAGCCCCCATCGAGCAAGTCGCTGGTCTCTCAGTATCCCCGGCAGATGTAGCGGCGGTACGGTATCGACCGAGGCTCGAAGGGCTTCGGGGATGACCAAGCCAGCTTGCGCACGCAGGAAACCTAGGGCGCGCCAGAGCAGCGTCAACTGCTCGGGTTGCGGCATGAGGTTTTGAAGTTGCCTTGGACACATCCTTGCACCGTCACGACACACGACGAATGCGAGGTCGAGTAGCCAACCTAGAATCAGGCCAGCCGAGGGACGGTGCTCCCAGAGATGCACCAGCAGGTGGACTAATTGCGCATTCGGCTCCCAGCACTTGACCAATTGACCGGCAAGGCTGGGCATCGCCTTTTCCTCAGTGATCCCATCCCGCATCTCTGTGGGAAACAAAGCGAACCGCGCGTGAACATCGAAAACGACACCGCTCATTTGGCGATAGTAAACGGCGCCATCGACATTGTAGTCGCCATGCGGCTCAAACCCCATTGCAAGGAACACTTGGTGGACCACAACTGACTCGTCAGCCCGAATGAGTAGATCGATGTCACCCATTGGCCGTGTGCCAAGATCTGGGTAGTAGGCGTTGGCCAGCAAGGCTCCCTTAAGCACAATTGGCCTGACATCGGATTCTGCTAGCGCGAAAACGAGCCGCCCAAGCGTGTGCATCAGATGGGTGTTGGCAACAAGCGTCTTTCGGTAGTCATTGATGAAGGCGGCGTCATAGGGTGCCGGCACCATGCGATCCAGCCCCATGGAGCGCAGCATGTAGCCAACCGCCGGCGCCAACCGGTGCTCTCGGATTTCGTCAAGTGCAGCGCTCCATACCTCGATAGCCTGTTTGGCTCTCGGTGAAGTGCCGATGCAAGAATCTGATCTTGGCGAGTTGCCCAAGGTCATATGCAGAAGTTCAGACAGCAGTTCTAGCAAGGATGGAATTGGGAGGCCTTGGTCGATACTTCGTTGCTGCCGGGTAAGACTTCGAGCTATAGGCCGTGCCGCCTCTGGGGGACTGCGCCGGAGGTGAGGTGCGCATCCGCAAGCCGAGCTGCGAGATCGACGAACCTCGGACATGCGACTTACCTCGTCGCCAATTGTCGGACCGAATACTACTACCTGAGCCGACGCAATACCTGAGCATCCGGGGCCCGATGTGCAATGAGCATAGGGGCGTCTCGACTCTCTCGCGAATGTGGGCAAGCTCGCTCGCACTAGCAAACTGACCGCTGTCATCCATCAAGTGGAAACCATCGGACCAGTTCAACGCAAACTGTTCACCATTGGGCGGAATCTCGATTCCCTGGGCGCTAAGTTCCCGCTTGTTGGCCCTACCATTGCATTGCAAGAATGCCACACCACCGAATGCCCTATGTCCCTCTGTCGTGGCTCCGAAGATGAGTGACGCAAGCTCTGCCCGTTCGTCAACCGAAGTCCGCACTCCGCTCATTGGCTGCGTCATCATCGGCCGAAACGAGGGGCGACGGCTGGAAACGTCGCTTCGCTCCTTGACCGCATGCTGCGACGATTCGATCTACGTTGATTCGGGATCGACGGATGGCAGCCCTGAGCTAGCTGAATCGCTTGGCTACGAGGTCCATCGACTGAACCCGTCGCTGCCCTTCACCGCAGCGCGAGCCCGCAACGCCGGCGCGGAATTGCTCACGGAGCGGCAACCAGACCTGGAGATGCTGCAATTCGTCGATGGCGATTGTGAGATCGACGCCCACTGGCTGCGCGTCGGGTCGGCCGCACTCGCGGGCGACGATTCGCTGGCGGTCGTCGTCGGTCAGGGCCGCGAGCGGGATCCACAATCGTCCGTCTTCCAGCGCCTCGCCGATATCGAATGGCGCACGACACCGGGCGAAATCCTTGCCTGTGGCGGCATCGCATTAATTCGCGTCACAGCGTTTCAAGCTGTCAACGGCTACGCCAGCGACCTGATCGCCGGCGAAGAACCAGAGATGTGCCTTCGCCTGCGCCGAGCTGGCTGGCGGCTGCGATGTCTCGACGCCCCTATGATGACTCACGACCTCGGCATGACGAGGATGCGGCAATGGTGGCAACGATCGAAGCGAGGGGGATACGCTGCCGCAGAAGGAGCTCATCGTCACGGCCGCTCACCCGAGCGCTACTGCGTGAGTACGGTGCGGCGCGCCCTGTTCTGGGGGGCAGTGTGGCCAGCAACGATCGTGCTAGCCGCTTATCCGACTGATGGATACAGCATGCTCATGCTCATTGCTTACCTCTATCCGGCCCGCGGCGCGATTCGGTATGCGCGCCGATGTGGGGCGGACTTCGGCGCCGCTGTCGAGTACGCACTCTTCAACACGCTGGGCAAGTTTGCGGAGTGCTCTGGCGTGCTCAGATGCTGGCTCGACCGCCTGCGACGACGGCAGCCCGAGTTGATCGAGCACAAGTGATGATGATTCACGGACCGGGTAATCACTTCACATCCCCACTCCATGGCAGCGTGGCGGAGCGACGAGTGCCCGGATCGTGCCCAGGATCAAGCCTCAGCCACGCCTTGCCAACTCGTGGAGGCCTCCTCCCGGTCTTGTTCCTCTCAGGCGCAGTCGCCGACTACAATCAACTCGCTCAACGGTATCATCGTAAGACACCATCGACCCGCCGATGACAGGGGCCTCTGACCAAGCTTGGCAGGCTTCATCAGGTTGCTAGAGTGTAGAGCCGAAGAAGATACAGAATCGCTGGGATAAGATTCTCCCGTGCGACCGCTGCCGTCCGCCTGCCAGCTCATCATCGACTGTGGAATCCGACACAACCACCAAGATCCGCTCCGTCCTCCAGCAGCATGCCCGCCTGGGAGGCAGCCCTGAGGAGCTCACCCCGGACGACAGCCTTTACGATGCCGGCATGACCTCACACGCCAGCGTCAGCGTCATGCTCGCCCTGGAAGAGGCCTTCGACATCGAGTTCCCCGACAGCATGCTGAGCCGCCGCGTATTCGAGAGCATCGGCTCGATCCGCGATGCGATCGATGAACTGACTGGAACCAACCAGGACTGATGACTACCGTGCCCAACGATCTGATCGATAGCGTCGCTACGATCGGCCGCGAAGTCGCCAGCCAGCACGCCAGCTCGGTCGACAGCGAGGCCCGCTTCCCCAAGGAGACGCTCGCCGCACTCAAACATGCCGGCGCCCTCGGCGCCGCCGTGCCCAAGGAGTTCGGCGGCCCAGGTTGCAACGTCGTCGAACTGACTCAGATGACCCAGGCGCTGTCGGAACACTGCGCCGCCAGTGGCATGGTGCTGTCGATGCACCACATCCAGGTCGCGAGCATCGCCAACCACCTAGACGGTAGCTCAAAGCTCAAAGACTACCTGGCGCGTGTCGTGAGCGAACAGCGGCTGATCGCTTCAGCCACATCGGAAGTCGGACCGAGCGGTGACATGCGTCGCAGCGAGTGCGCCGTGACTCCCAACGGCGAAGGCTTCGAGGTCACCAAGCAAGCCACCACAATCAGCTACGGCCAGCACGCTGACGACCTGCTGCTAACCGCCCGTCGCAACGCCGACGCCGCACCCAATGACCAAGTAGCCGTGCTAGCCCTACAGGGCACCTACGCAATTGACACCAAGGGCGCGTGGAACACCCTGGGCATGCGTGGGACGTGTTCACCTGGCGGCGAGATCAAAGTAACTGCCGCACCGTGGCAGGTGTTGAGCGAGTCGTTCGGCGATATCGCCACCGAAACCATGGTGCCCTACTCCCACATCACATGGGCGGGATGCTGGCTGGGCATCGCGACCGACGCCGTCAACAAGGCTCGCAAGAGTGTGCGCGAGGCCGCGCGCAAGCAGGCCGGGCAAACTCCCCCCGCCGCTCTCAACCTCGCGGCGACGATGGAGAAGCTCATCCGTCTCCGCGCCGAGGTCTACGGCGCGGCACGCGAACAAGACCACCTCGCGCAGACCGATCGCGCGGCGCTATCAAGTCTGGGCTACGCAATGCGGATCAATTCGCTCAAACTGTCGGCCTCGACTCAGGTGCCGGAGATCATCACCGATGCTCTGCGCATCATTGGCATCCGCGCCTACAAGAACGACAGCGAATACGCCCTCGGCCGCCACCTGCGCGACGCTCACTCCGCGGCGCTGATGGTCAACA
>CAXBFC010000490.1:0-5713 GCA_963974725.1 uncultured bacterium
AGCTCAGGCATGGGGATCGCTGCTCGCCTCGATCAGGTTGCCAACGATCTAACGTTGGCGAGCGACCTGGTGCAGAGTTGGCGCGCGGAGGGGTCGTGGTCTGGTGGCGAAGCGCTCAAGGGGCAAGTGTCGGAACACTGCGCCGGCATCTGGTTGGTCGAAGGCGATCGAGTCGAGGCGCTGTGTGGCACCCTCGAGCTGCCGGACCTCACGCAGACCGAGGCCGAACGTGCTCACTTGGCCGCGGGCAAGAAGCTCCTGCAGGTCCACGGGGACCCGGCGCAGTTGTTCATGTCGTTCGACATACAGGCCGAAGACATGGAGACGACAAGAATCGTTGCCATGGTCAACCGGGATTGGTTCTGGGACCCGCAAGAACTTCGTGGCACCAACTGCGAGTTCGCTTGTTGTGACCCGAATGGCCGTGTCCTGTATCACACCTGCCAGAGCTTGCCCGCTGCACAAGTTTTCGCCGCGGGAGTGACTGCCGATGAGTCTTCAGGACCGATCAAGTGGACCATCGATGGCGAGCCTCACCTCGCGCGGTTTTGGTTGGCGTTCTTGCGACCACAATACGGCCTCGACTTGACGCTGATCCAATCGCGCTCGCAGGCTGATGCGTTCGCCGTTGATCGCCAGTTCGTCCGGCAATTCTGGTTGACGGCGCTCGGCACGATGCTGTGCGTTGTGCTCGGTGGTCTCGTGCAGATGCGGCGCACGCTCGATCCGATCGTGACGCTTCGCGATGCGACTCAGCGACTGGGGCGCGGCGAGCTCGATGTGCGCGTCTGGATCGAGAGTCGCGATGAGTTCGGCGACCTCGGCAACGCGTTCAACGACATGGCACAACGCCTGCAGGAGAACATTGAGGGGCGTGAGCGTACCGAGAAGGAATTGGTCGCGTCGCGCGATGCGGCGCTTGCCGCGGTGCAAGCGAAAGCCGAGTTCGTGACCAACGTCAGCCACGAGTTCCGCACGCCGATGGCGGAGATCCTGGGCGCGACGGAGATCCTGACACAACTCGAAGACAGTGATGCAGATGCCCGAGAGGAGTTCTCTGGCATTGCTTTGCACGGAGCGCAACGCCTGGCGCGGTTGCTCGACGATGTGTTGGAACTAGGTCAGGTCACTACTGGAATGAGGGGGCCGGTCGACGTTCGTGCGAGTGTCGAGAATGCGATTGCTGGCATGCAACCGGAGCTGCGGCAACGCATCGTTTGCAAGTTCGGAGACGACCTGCCGACTGTGCTGAGTGACGCCAGCCGATTGACGGAGACTTGGTGCCGGCTGTTCGACAACGCTGGCAAGTTCAGCGATGCGGGCACTCCGATTGATGTGCGCGTGGTCAAATCTGGCGAGCGCGTCTTCATCGACGTAACCGATTATGGGGTTGGCATCGCCGCTGCCGATATCCCGAAGGTCTTTGAGCCGTTTTCACAAGTGGGTCGCGACCAGTTGGTCAACAAGGCCCACGGCACCGGGCTTGGGCTGACCTTGGCGCGCACGACGATCGAATCGAGTGGCGGCGTAATCAGCGTGCGCAGCGAGATCGGGGTAGGTTCGACCTTCCGTGTATCGCTGCCGATCGAGGTCGTTGCCGCTGATAGCGCGTCGAAGACGCGCCGCAAGGCAAGCCGGTCGAAGAAGTCCGTGGCCCAGCAGGCCTGAGCTCGAGAGGTTGGCTTCGACGGCTTGCTCTCGTTTGGCCTGCAGTTGGAACCTCAGGCAGTCGCCGATTCTTGCAGCAGCTGCCACAGTGCGACAACGTGCTCGCGTTCGGTGGTCAGCGAGCCGATTGAAACGCGCACCATCCAGCGTGCATCCAGTTGCGCCGGCGTCAGCCATGCGCGGCCGGTGTCGTGCACACGTTGCAGCCACTGCAAGGTGTGCTTGTCGAGAGCATCCCCGGTGACGCCATCCGGTTCGTGGCGGATGCACAACGTCTGGAGCTGCATTGGCGCGAGCAGTCGCCACTGCGGACTTGCCTCGACTTGTTCGGCGAGCCAACGGGCGTTTGCCAGGTCCCGGCGAATGCGAGTGCGCAGGCGTTCGGTGCCGTGGGTGCGGATCAGGCTCCACAGTTTCAGTGCGCGGAAGCGGCGACCGAGTGCCACACCCCAATCGCGGTAGGTCTTGACCTGGTCGTCAAACGCGGTGCGCAAGTAGCTCGGGTCTGTTCGCATGACGCGAACCAAGTGTTGATCGTCGCGCACATAGAAGACCGAGCAATCGAACGAGGCGCCCAGCCACTTGTGCGGGTTGACGACCAGCGAATCGGCCCGGTCGATGCCGTGCCACAACGGTTGGCACTCGGGCAAGATCATGGCAGTTCCGGCCATGGCGCCATCCACGTGTAGCCACAGGCCGTGAAGCTCCGCGACATCGGCGAGTTCGTTGATGGGATCGAACGCCGTGGTCGTGGTGGTGCCGGTCGTCGCAACGATGGCGCACGGGCGCAGACCATTGTTGAGATCGGTGGCGATTGATTCCCGCAACGCGGCCACGTCGAAGGCGCGATCGCCGTCAACGGCAATCTTGCGTACGTGGTCGCAACCGAAGCCCGCGAGCATGGCGGCCTTCTGCACCGAGCTGTGTGCTTCCGAGCTGGCGTATACGACCAGCGGTGCCTGTCCGTGTTGCATGCCGGTCGTCACCGCGCCGTGCTGGGTTGTGCGTTCGCGCGCCGCGACCAATGCAATCATCGCGCACGACGAGGCAGTGTCTTGGATCACGCCCTGCCAGGTGTCCGCCAGGCCGGACATTTGGCGCAGCCAATCCGTGACGCGATCTTCGAGCTCGGTCAACGCGGGCGCTGACTGCCAGGTCAAGCCGAGTACGCCGAGACCCGTGCTCAAGAAGTCTCCGAGCACTGCGGACAGGTCGCCGTTCGACGGAAAATACGCGAAGAAGTTTGGGTGTTGCCAGTGCGCAAGATTCGGAACGATGAGGTCGTCGAGCTCCTTCAGGACCGCTTCGAAGCCTTCCGGCTGTTCTGGCGGCGACTTCGGTAGCTGCGCCAGCAGGTCGCCGGGGCTGGCGTTACAGGCGACGGGCTTGGAAGCTGCGTTGGTTCGGTAGTCGGCGAGCCAGTCGACGACTAGATGACCGAGTCGCCGAAACTCTTCCGGTGACATTGAGAGTGACGAATTCAATGCAGAGTCGTCCATAGGGGAATCTTCGTGTCGCAATTGTCGACAGGCATTCGCGGCAGTGACCTTGCGACGGGAAGTTCCCGTACGAGGTCCGCTATACCGTGCATCAAGCTACCGGGGCACGTGCGTGAAGCACGCTCAGGATCCTCGGATTCCATCGCGACAGCGCGAGTGACGCGGCCCATTCGATGTGTATGCTCGCGACTCCCGGCCACGCATGACTGAACCAAAGCCGCAGCCCCCTGAACCTTCTTTCGCCCAGATCCGGGCGATGATTGCCGTGCTCGGAGATGACCCTGGCTCATTGCAGGCGTCTGCTCGTCGTCAGTTGTTGGTGCTGGGCGATCGTGCTGTACCAATGCTTCGCGAAGGTGCGGAGGCCGAACACATGGGGACGCGCACGCGTTGTCGTGCGCTGCTACGCGAGATCGAAGTTCGCGAGTTGTTGCGGCGGTTCAGCCGCCTGCGCCTTGGCCAAGTGGGGCGCGACTCGGCGCCGGAACTGCTCGATGGAGCGATGATGGCAGCGCAGATGGTGCGCACGTTCGTTCCTGAATCGCGCAAGCTAGCCGCACAGTTACGCCGTGAAGCCAACGGGCTGCGCCGTGAGTTCGAAGGCCGCAGTCTGCCTATGTGTGCCAAGTTGATGGCGGAGCGCTTGCACCAGCGGTTCGGTCTCAATGGTTGCGATGCGGATGATCTGGATCTCGATCACGTGCTGGTGGATCGGGCGCTGTTGCATGGGGTCGGGGCACCGATCGCCCTGTCGTTGATCTACTTGCTGGTTGCGCGTTGGGCCGGCTTGTCTGCCGCTGGTGTGGCCTTGCCCGACCACTTTCTGGTGCGCATCCACGGACCGCGCCCGTTGTTGCTCGATCCGTTCCATGGTGGTCGCGTGATTCCGAAGGCGGACTGCGCTCGCTACCTGCGGGCTACCGGCTTTGATCGCGTGCGCGAACATCTTCGAGATCTGACTGACCGAGAAGTCTTGATCCATTACCTTCGCAGCCTGCGTCGTGCGTCGAACCGAAGGCAGTCGAATTGGCGGCAGTCGGATGCGCGCGCGACCCTCGGTAAAGCCCTAGGACTCCTCGAAACCAGTTGAACGTGACAAACCCGCCGCCCCCGACCAAGTGTCTCGTGAATCTTGGTCGGCAGTGTCGACGGGCTTCGTCGTTCTGGGGCGGATCGTCCCGGTCGTTTGCTTCCCGGTCGCGTGCATCCAGGTCGCTGGCAACCCGGTCATTGGCAACCCGGCAATTCGGGGCCTTGGCGTTGCTGGTTGCGAGCACTGCCTTGGCGGGCTGCGCGGGAGTGTTCCAACGCTCAGCGCCATCCTCGGTGATGAGCTATTCGGCGATTGCGACCGCTTCGGTGATGCGCGTTGGCAGTGCGGAGCGCGACATCACGCCGGAGATCGGCGACTACATGGGCGGCTTTTCGATTGCGCGGACGAGCACCGCGATCGGTTCGCCTCTGAAGGTTCGTGCGCTGGTGATCGAAACTGGTGCCCGCCGCTTTGCCATCCTCGGCATCGACAGCCTCGGATTGATGCGCGACGACGTCGACTACATCAAGTCAGGCCTCGGTGGCTTT
Source organism: uncultured bacterium (assembly GCA_963974725.1). Taxonomy (GTDB): domain Bacteria; phylum Planctomycetota; class UBA1135; order UBA1135; family UBA2386. The sequence continues at coordinate 4,749 of CAXBFC010000490.1, forward strand.
GCCAATGGCGACGTCTTCGTTTGCTCGAGCCATACCCACGCCGGTCCCGATCCGATTGGTATCTGGGGCTACTACTTCCTGACATCGGGGCGTTCGGGGGCCTACATCGGTCGGATTCGCGCCGCCGCGCGGGAAGCGGTGCTCGAAGCTCGGCGCAACGCGGACGATGCCAACTGGCAGTATGGCCAATCGATGCTGCCTGCCTCGAACCTGGTCAAGAACGCCAACCGAACCGGGGTCTTCGATCGTCGCGTCCGGGTTCTACATGCCGTCGCTACGGGCGATGGCCGACCGCTCGGCAGCTTGCTGCACTTTGCCTGTCACCCCGAGGTGTTGCCGCGGCGCAATACTCTGGTCAGTGCCGATATCGTTGGGGCCCTCTGTGACGAATGGAAGCGGCGTGGTCATGGCCAGGCGGTGTTTGCGAATGGCGCGCTGGGCGCGATGATCTCGCCAGACTTCCAGCCGCGCGATATGGACGGCGTGGTGGAGTTCGGCCGCATCACGTGCGATCTCTGCGAGCAGGCGTTGCGCGACAGCAAGCCATTGCCGGTCGATGAGATCGAGGTGCGTCGGTCCGATGTCTATTTGCCGATGGCGTCCGCCGCGTTCCGGATCGGGCGCACGACGACCGCGCTGCAGCGCGAGGTGTTCTCGGGGGCGGCGCGTTCGGTGGTCGGGTACCTGCGCATCGGGGAGTTCGAGGCCGTTGCAATTCCCGGCGAGATGGAGCCGGCGCTAGCCGAGCAGATGCGCGGGCAGCTCGGCAAGCCGGACCTTGTCGTGTTCGGCTTGTGCGACGACGAAGTCGGCTACCTGATGCGCGAGCAGGATGCGATCGATCCGCTATTCGCCTACGAACGATCGATGAGTCCGTGTCGCACTGCGGGTGAGCGTGTGCGGCGCGCGGTCACGGGCCGCTAGTGGCACCGGCCAGCAGTGGCACCGGCCAGCAGTTGCACCGG
>CAXBFC010000491.1:0-5702 GCA_963974725.1 uncultured bacterium
GCGCTGGTTGATCTCTGTGCTCATCAGCGAGTTTGGCTGCTGATAAGGGCTGACTGTCCTCTCGGTGGTCGAGCAGGCGGTCAAAGCGAACAACAGGGTGGCAGCGGTGGCCGCAATCCTCATAGTTTCCTCGTTCGAAGTCTGGGGTGTCCGAGGCGGTCCTGCCCCGGTCCCGCACTCATCGGTCCCTGCCAAGGCCAACTTGAGCCGACGACCACGAATCGTCTGAAGAATCGGACGCCATACCCCCTGAGCACCCGGAACGCTTGCGGCCAGAAGCCAAGCTGGCGTATGGTCGCAGCGCTCCATTCTCTCGCCGACACCCAACCAGAACGACACCATGAACAAGGCAGAACTGATTGCCGGCGTGCAGAAGAATCTCGGCGCCGAGTGCTCCAAAGCCCACGCCGAACGCGCGGTAAACGCGTTCTTGATGGCAGTTGAGGAAGGACTGAAGAAGGACGGCGAAGTTCAGGTCGTCGGCTTCGGCACCTTCTCCGTCAAGCAGCGCAAGGCCCGCATGGGCCGCAACCCGCGCACCAAAGAACCGATCCAGATCGCCGCCTCACGCACGGTCGGCTTCCGCCCAGGCACTGGCCTCCGCAGCAGCATCTAGATCTGCGTACCGTACCCGGTTCGCAGATCCGGCTAGGCGGAGCCGTCGATCCAGCCACCGCCCAGCACCTGGCTGCCGCGGTAGAAGACGGCGGCCTGGCCGGGGGTGATGGCTTCGACAGGTTCGGAGAACTCGACGCGCGCCTTCTTGCCTTCCGGGTGGATGGTTGCTTGGACCGGTTCGTGGCGGGCGCGGACCTTGACGTCGCTGGCGAAGGACTCGCCGTCGGTGGGTGCGTCGACTAGCCAGTGCACGCCGTCGACGAACATGACGTTCTTCTGTAGGCCTTCGCGCGGCACCAACGTGACATCGCCAGAATCGGGCGAGATCGCGGCGACGTAGTGCGGCGTGCCCAGAGCGGGCAAACCCTTGCGCTGGCCAATCGTGAAGCCATCGAGACCGCTGTGCTCGCCCAGCACTTGGCCCGACGCGTCCAAGAACTTGCCCGGCTTGCCGGCGCCGCCCCGGGTGCGCACGACGTCGCGGTAGTCGCCGCTGGTCACGAAGCAGATATCCATCGACTCGGCTTTCTCGGCGGTCACCAAGGATGCTTCGCTGGCGACGGCGCGCACCTCGGCCTTGGTCATGCCACCCAGCGGGAACAACGTGCGCTTGAGCGCGGCGCGATCGACGCCAAACAAGTAATAGGTCTGGTCCTTGTCGGCGTCGGCCGCCAGGTGCAGCTCGCCGTCTTTTTGCACCGCGTAGTGTCCAGTCGCGACCATTTCGGCGCCAACATCGTCGGCGAGCTTGAAAAGGTGCCCGAATTTCAGGTCCTGATTGCACAACACACAGGGGTTTGGCGTCCGGCCGGCGCGGTATTCCGCCGCGAAATGATCCATCAGCCGGGCGAACTCCTGCTCGTAATCCACCGCGTAGAAAGGGATGCCCAATCGATCCGCTACCACCGAAGCGTCGCGCGCGTCGCTCGCCGAACAGCACGACTTCTCCTGGGCAGACTTGCCTGCCACGCCGTTGCGCATGAATACACCGACCACGTCGTGGCCTTGCTGCTGGAGCATCAGGGCGACCACGCTGCTGTCGACACCACCGGACATCGCTACAAGAACTCGCATGAATTGGACCCCAGTATTAACCGCGGGTCGCACAGGATGCGCTTCTTTGCCTGCAACACAAGGCGCTCGGTCCCTATACTGCTGGCCCAATTTCCAAGCCGTTCCCGACGGAAACTCCGAGAGCCCGGCTCTCGACCGACCAGCCGATGTCGCAACTGACCTACTTCATTCCCTTCGCTTTCGCCCGTTCGATCCAGGATCCGCAATCGCGGCCCGAAACCCCGACGGGCGTCTCCGGCGGCACCGGCCCAACTGGTGTTGGCCCAACTGGAGCTGGCCCGACGGGGACCACCGGTGGCACCAACGGCTCGAATACCGGGGTTCCGAGCCCGATCAACCCGAACGACCCCAAGAAGCCCGCAGCCACGGGCCCGTGCGCCAGCGACGAGATGATGTGGATGATGTTGGCGCTGCCAGTGCTGATGTACTTCATGATGATCCGCCCGGAGAGCAAGCGGAAGAAGGAGCAAGCGGCACTGCTGTCCGCGATCCGGGTCGGCGAATCGGTCGTCATGCTCAGCGGCATGCACGGCGTCGTCAGCGCGCTGGACGACAAGACGGTCACGATCCGCGCGGGCGACGCCAACATCACGTTCGATCGCAGCGCGGTATCGCGCATCGTTCGTGACGAACCGGCAGCGGAAACGGGTAAGTAGCAGCGTTCCGGCTCGCAATCTCCCGGCCCGCAATGCCACCCAAACATCCGGTCAACACGGTGAAGACCTCGCATGCCGCGCGCTGCGACGGTCTGGGTATCGCATTGTTGCGCGCAACCTGGCGTTGCCGAGCGGCGAGATTGACATCCTGGCACGGCGCGGTCGCACCTACTGCGCCGTCGAGGTCAAGGCACGTCGCGACCATCCGGCCCCCGAACGCTGTGTCACCAAGGCACAACTCGACCGCATCGAACGTAGCTTGCGACGCCTCGAAGCGTCCTTGCGACCGCGCGCGCGAGTCCTCCGGATCGACGTCATCACCGTGCGTTGGCAACGCCGCGACAGCTACGACCATCGGTCTGCCGATCTTCAGCACTTCGAGGCATACCGTTGCTGGACTGCTGCGAGCCATGGCCTAGGGTCTTCCCGCAAATCGCACGCAACACTTCCTCATTCGACGAGTTACATAGCTAGAACGCTTTCGCTCACCTACTCCATGGTCACCCTTGCAGAACAGATGATTCCGCGGCGCAAGCTGCTGCTTCTGTTTAGCGAAACCCTGTTGTTCGTCGCCGTCGTGCTGGTCGGGACCAGCGTGCCGCCGCTCAGCACCGACAGCTTCCTGCTGTTCGAGCCGTCGCCCGACCTTTGGCGCGGCCTGCTGACCAGCCTGACGATCGCGATCATTTGCCAGGCATCCCTCAGCTACAACGACCTCTACGACTGGAAGGTCTCGCAGAACCGGGCCAGCCTGGCCAACCGCTTGGTGCACAGCTACGGCTATGCGTTGGTGATGATCGGCTTCTTGGCACTGTTTGCCGGGACGCTGTTCTACCTACCGGGAATCAAGGACCTCAACGGCGAGACCTGGAAGCTGATCCTGCTGGTTGGCATCGCCTTCGTGTTGGTGTTCATCTACCGCCACGCGTTCCACTGGTTCTTCTACAAGTGGCGCTTCGGAGAACGGGTCATCGTGCTCGGGTCGTCGCCCGAGGCTCTCGGCCTGGCGCGCATGATCCAGGACAACCCGATGGCCGGGTTCGAAATGCTCGGGATCATCGAAGAAGAAGGCCAGGCGCCGCTTGAGATCCGCGCAACCGACCCGCCGCGGATCGGCACCCTGGAGTGCCTGCACACCAAGTGCCGCGACGAAGGCATCAGCCGCGTGATCGTCGCGCTCAAAGAACGCCGCGGTAGGTTCCCGGTCGACGCGCTGCTGAGGTGCCGCATGGACGGCGTCATCATCGAAGAAAAAGAAGCGATGTACGAGCGGCTCACCGGCAAGCTGGCCGTCGAGAGCATGCGCCCGAGCTATCTGATCTACGGCCGCGGATTCGCCAAGGCTCCCCTGACGCTGGCACTCAAGCGGGTGCTCGACATCCTGGTGTCGATGGTCGGAGTGATCTTGTCGTTGCCAATCTTCTGCTTGGCGGCACTCGCGGTAAAGGTCTCCAGCCGCGGCCCGATCTTCTTCCTGCAAGAACGCGTCGGCGAAGACGGCGAAGTGTTTCGCTTGATCAAGTTCCGCACCATGCGCACGGACGCCGAGGCCACGTCCGGCCCCGTCTGGGCCGCCAAGAACGATGCGCGGGTCACCCCGGTGGGTCGCTTCATGCGCCTGACCCGGATCGACGAAATCCCGCAGTTCTTCAACATCCTCGGTGGCCAGATGTCCTTTGTCGGCCCGAGACCCGAACGCAAGCACTTCGTCGACCAGCTCAAGCAGGACATCCCGTTCTACCCGCTGCGCCACACCGTCAAGCCGGGTTTGACCGGCTGGGCTCAGGTAAGCCACCCGTATGGCGCCTCGATTGAGGACGCGCAGGAGAAACTGCGCTACGACCTGTATTACATCAAGAACGTGAGCTTGCTGTTCGACGTGAACATCATCCTGCGCACGGTTGCCGTGATCCTGCGCGGAACCGGCGCTCGCTAGCCCGCGGTTCCGCACAACTGGCACCGCCCGCAACGCGCACTACCTCACCTGCACAAACGCACCCGCTAAATGCACAACGCACGCCGCGCACAACCTGCGCCGCGCGCCACGACCGCAAGACAACTACGAGTGGCCCCCGCCACGCTGAATACGCACCGCGAGACGAATGACGAAGATTCTGGTAGCTGATGATCTAGGAACGGAAGGCATGGCACTGCTGCGCGACGTCGGAGACGTCACGCTCAAGACGGGCATGGACGAAGCCACACTGCGCGAAACGCTGCCGGGCTTTGAGACGCTGGTCGTTCGATCCGCGACCACGGTCACCAGGAAGAGTCTCGAACTCGCCGACAACCTCGCGCTGATCGGACGCGCCGGTATCGGCATCGACAACATTGATGTGCCGGCGTGCACCGAGCGCGGCATCGCCGTGATGAACACGCCGGAGGCGGCCGCGGTCACGACCGGTGAGCACGCGCTGTCGCTGCTGATGAGCCTGGCGCGCAACATCCCGGCGGCCGACGCGTCGATTCGCGCTGGCAAGTGGGAGAAGTCGAAGTTCACCGGCGTCGAACTGCAAGGCAAGCAACTCGGTGTCGTCGGCCTCGGCCAGATCGGGCGCGTCGTCGCCGGCAAGGCAGCCGGCATCGGCATGACCATCGCAGCTTACGATCCGTTCGTCACCCAAGCCAAGGCGCCGGATGGTGTGCGCATGCTCGATCTCGATGAGTTGCTGGCTACCAGCGACTTCGTGACGCTGCACCTGCCGCTGCTCGAGCAAACCAAGCACCTGCTCAACCGCGACCGACTGTTCGCGATGAAGAAGGGCGCGCGTCTGGTACACGCGGCGCGCGGCGGCATCGTTTGCGAACAGGGTCTGTGCGAAGCGCTGCACGAGGGCCACCTCGCTGGCGCCGCGTTGGACGTATTTGAGAAGGAACCACTCGACGCCGACAGCCCCTTGCGCACTGCACCAAACCTGGTGCTGACTCCGCATCTCGGTGCGAGCACCAAAGAAGCCAAGCGCAACGTCTCACTCGACATGGCGCGCCAGATCGATCTCGCGGTCAACAAGGGCGTCGTGCTCAACGGCGTCAACGTCGCCAAATTGTCGCCGGCCGATGCGGTGCAGGCCGGCCCATACATGGACTTGGCGCGAAACCTCGCGTCGTTCCTGACCCAGACGTTCGAAGGCCCGCTGGTATCACTGCGCCTCAGCGTGCAAGGCGCGATCCCAGCGTCGTCGCACCGCGCGCTGACCGTCGCGATGATCGTCGGGGCGCTGCGGGCGTCGGTCAGTGGCACCCTGACAACTGTCAACGCCGAGCGCATCGCCGAGGAACGCAACGTGCGCGTGCACTTCGAATCGACCGAGATGAAGCGTGACTTTGTGTCTCTGCTGCGCGTCGAAGCGCTGA
>CAXBFC010000492.1:0-5589 GCA_963974725.1 uncultured bacterium
ATGACGCGTGCGCACGGTTTCGACTGGGATGCCGAGCCGCTGCGCGATGTCGCGTGGCGGCAAGCCTTCGAACCAGCGCAACGCCACCACATCGCGATAGTTCTCGGGCAGTGCCAGCATCGCCTTTACTACGTGTGCGCGTGCCTGTTCTCGCGCCACGATGTCAGCCGGCGAAGGAGCCGACTCGTCGCTTGCAACTGCCTGTTCTCGCCGCCGCCGACTTTGCTCGGAAACGGATCGTTTGCGCGCCGTGCGCCGCACGATCGTCGCCAGCCATGCCCGCATCGAGCGCAGTGGCCGCATTGGCGCCTGTAGTGCGGCGAGCCAGGTCTGCTGGGCGACGTCTTCGGCGGCTTGCGCGTCGTAGACCAGGCGGCGTGCCAGTTCGCGCACGAACCCGTCGTGGCGCATCAGTTCTTCTGGGTCAAAGCGCGGAGCCGTGGTCACATCTCCAAAGTACCAGTCGATCCGAGAATCGGTTCAGATCCGGGCAGAATGCACGCAGGTTGTTTGGGCTAGGACTCTGGTAGCATTGCGGGCATGGAAGGTCAGGAGCCATACAAGACGTGCGTCTCCACGCTGTTTGCTGCGTTGCTCGCGGTGCTGTTGCTGCAGCTACCTGGTCGTGCGCAAGGTAGCGCCAAGACCCCGATCGTGGTGACCGGGAGCGTCATTGACGAAGCGGGCAAGCCAATCGTTGGCGCTGCGGTTACAGCGGTCATGGGCCAGGAGATTGTCGACACGAGTGCGCTGCTCAAGAAGCCGCCACACGTGAGCAAGCAGGACGGTTCGTTTGCAGTTCCACTCGACACTGAGGGACTTCGTTGGGGACGGGTCATTGTCGCGGCAAAGGGGCGTCAGTCGCTGGCGATGCAAATCACCCAAGAACACGTGAAGCATGGTGGCGACTTCGGGCAGATCTTGTTGCCAGTGGGTGGCCAACTCATTGGTCGCGTCCGCGACGAGCAGGGTGCTGCGATGGCTGGTGTGACCATTGATGTTGCTAGTGCGATCAATGATCGAATGGGCTATCGCGCGGTGATCAAGGCTGGTGGCGTGAGCAATCAGAAAGGCATCTTCACGGTGCCATGCGTGCCGCGAACAGGATTGGAGTTGACGGCCTCGAGCCTGGGTTACGGCACGATTCGCAAGATTGTGGCGCAGGGGTCCCCGATCAACCTGACCATGCAGCGAGCCGGGTTGGTGCACGGCAAGGTGGTCGACGGCGAAGGCAAACCCATCGTTGGCGCAACGGTGAGCGTGATGTGCCCCGCGAACTTTGTTGGCTGGCCGCGCTCGATCTATTCCGCGAGCGATGGCACGTTTTCGGTAGCTGCTCCGCCGCCGGGAGTGCGCTATCGCATTGCGGCTTATGAGCTGGGGGTGCCCTATCGTCAATTCAGCAGTGGTCTGTTGCGTGGGCCACAAGAGGACGTGGTCGTGACCTCGTCGACCGCTGACGGCCACAAGGAGCGGCAGCTGATCGTTGAGGTCCGCGACGCGAAGGCCAAGCAGCCGGTCGAGAAGTTCACGTTGCAGCAGGTTACGAGCGATGCCAGCAACCTGCAGATCGTCATGTTTCACGCGCGGGAGGGCGAGCAGCACGAGAATGGTCGTGGCACGCTGAAGCTGCGCGGGGCGGGCATCAAAGGCGTCTTGGTGCGGGCGCCGGGTCTTGCGTTCGAGGTCGTGGCACTACCAGATGAAAGCGAGGAAGTTCTGGTCGTCGAGCTCGGACCGGAGGCAGTGTTGACCGGCGTTGTAACTGATGCAGACACCGGCAAGCCGATGCCCGGAGTGCACGTGCGCGCGTTGCCCAAGGGTCGTTCGAGTGGTTCAGGTGGAACGCTTGATGGTATTTGGCCGGTGAGTGATGCGCAGGGTCGCTATCGAATGGGTGGGCTGCGACCTGGTGAATACGGCGTGCAGGCGCACGCTGCCGATCGAGTCGCATCCAGACAAGACATCGTGACCGTCGCGGTCGAAGCAGTGGCCGAACATAATTTGCAGGTTCCACCGCGCAAGCAGGCACGCCTGAAGATCCTTGGCGAGTTGCCCGATGGTCCTGCTCGCTTGCTCTCTCCTGGCATGCTCGTGAGTTCAAGTAGCCTTGGGGGAGGGTTCCAGCACCACATGCAAGGTCCGGGACCAGTCGCACTCGTCGAGTCGAGCACGATCGAGTTCGGTCCTCTGATGTCAGACGAACTCAATCTGACGATCTACGTGCCATCGAGAACTCGGGCAGGTACGGGCACCCATGTTCCTCTCGGTCCGATGCGACTCAAGAAGGGGGAGATGGAGCTTCTGCTACCCGATCTGCGTAGCACGCTGGTGCGAGGTCGCATCGAAGTTGGCGAAACAGTCCCGTTCGAGCGCCTAGGAGTTCTCGCGACACCGTTGGAAGAGGGGCGACGCCCAAGGTTCAGGTTTGGCAATGGCAGCATACCGTGCCTTGCTGGTATAGGCAGTGACGGTGCCTTTGCGATCGACTTGCCGCAGGGCAAGTACTGCCTCCAACTTGCGGATGTCGTTACCGGCATAGTCTTCCATACCGAGACCGAGGACTACGTTCCAAGCGACAAGCCACTCGTGCTGAGGCCGACCGTGCACTGGTTGGATGTTGTCTGTCGTCCCGAGCGGAAAGGGGATCCGTGCAATCCACAGTTGATACACATCGAGCTTGTGCAGCCGCGTGGTGGCAAGGGCCGGGCGTTCCTCAACGCTGGCTCGCACCGGAACGATGTCGCTTCCAGCAGTGCGAGCATGCCCATTGGCACGCTTCGTCAGCGGTGGTTGGTGCCAGCAGGAGAGATCCGCTTGGCATTGCAGAACTCCTTCCACTGCTTGCAGCCGTTGCAGAGTAGCTGGACGATTGAGACGGTGGGCGAGGTGAGTGTGCAGATCGAGAAGTCACACCATGAGTTGGTCCTTATTGTGCCAACGCCTCCGACTGACGAAGAGATCTTGAAGCGATAGGGTCGTTCGAGAAGCCGCGATCGAAATGCGCGGCAGAGAGCCAAGAATGCGCGAGCAGTGACGCGGGAACAGTTCTGTGCGAACAGCGTGCGCAAACAGCAACGCGCGAAAACCACTGCACGCAACCGTAACGAGCACGCGTTGCATGACGCCTTCACCTGTGGCAATCGAAAGTTCGGTCGCCGGTGTCGGCATCCCAGCCTGATGGTGTCGGCAACTCAGTTCGTCAGGCTCTTGTTAGGAAACGACAATGCTTAAGTCTCAGTTGCTGGGTGCCGCGTGCACTCTGTTCACCGCCAGTCTCGCGACGGCACAAATCACGGACGGCTCGATGTCCTTCACCATCGCCGGCGGTTCTTGGGTTCTGCAAAGCTGCAGCCAAACCAACGAGGTTACCGACCCCTACGGTCTGATCACGGTCGACGGCAGTCGTCTCGATACGTTTGCACGCGCCAATGGCGACATGTGCAAGGGCACCGGAGAGGCCAAGGACACCGTTGCAGGCGGTGCTCGCTACGAGCAGACGTCGGCCGCCGAGGGCTACCACGTGTGTTCGTTGATCTACCTGGCATCGCCCCAAAACCCGGAAGGTGAGGTCGAGATCATTCAGGATGCCGAGATTGAGGGGCAGGTAGACTTACTCAACCAGCACGCAGTTGGCGCCGCCCTCGGCTACTGCCGTGCAAGCAGCACGGCTGGCACGCTGGCTGAGGCGGTGCTCGATGACTCGGTCGCCGAAACTGTGAGCGGTGCGATTGGCGATCTCTCGCAGGCATACTGCGGCGAGTCGTACACCCCGAACGTGCAACTTGGCAACGGCCTGTTCACCGATTCGGACGCCGAGCAGTCGGTCAACGTGGTTTGTCAGAACAGCCTCGTCGTCGAGCACCGCAGCTGCGCGTTCGTTCGCGTGGGTGCTGCGCGCATTGCCGCATCAGCGGGGCCCGCTCGGTCACGCGTCAGCATGGATGGCACCTGCAGCACGACCGCGTTCCTCTTCGTCTGCCCTGAGTAGTTGACCCGAGTAGTACTTCGAGTAGCTGCTTGACTCCTTCGGTCTTGGGCCGGAGGGGTCGAATCAATGCGTGCCACCCACAACCGATCCTGAACCCATGCGCCGCGAACTTCTACTGATCTGTTCCTTGTTGACCATCCTTGGTCTGCTGGTCCAGTTGACGCCTGACGAAACGGTGCCGGGGCAGAACGCAGCCGCGGCCAAACCCAGTGAGGCTTCACCGCAGTCGCTTGAGAAGGCTGTCGGTGACTGGCATGGCACCGAATCAGCCATCGCGAATGAGCGTCGCCTCGCGCCTTCGAAAGCGGGTGTCGTGCGCGTCAAGCTGGTCGATGCGGTCAGTGGCGAACCCGTGAACGCAGCGACCGTGCGGTTTGCGACGCCAACGGCCACCGGGCACGCGTGGTCGAAGCGACAAACCGATCCACAAGGTGTCGTCGTGCATGCTGACGATGTGCTGCCGGTATTGATGGCGGTGGTGCATGCGAACTATGCGCCGCGGTTCGTGGTGGCAGCGTTTGCTGGTGGCGAACAAGTCGTCGCGTTGCAGCCCGGCGCGAGCTTGCGGTTGCGCTTTGTCGATGGCAGTGGGGAGCCGATGGCGGGTGTTACCGCGCATCTTTTGCCGCCGATTCTGAGCGGTCGTAAGTGGCGGGCGAATTGGCGCGAGGCGACGGTCCCGGAGCAATGGTCCGAACCGTTAGTTGGCAATACTGCTGAAGACTTGCTTGAGCAGGTGCGCCGCGGATGGTCGTTGCCGATGCAGCGGGTGGTGGCGTCGCAATACGATCTTCTGCGCGAGTCATTGCTCGTTGCGCACGAGAGCGATGCGCGCGGCTTCATCACCTTTGCGCAGCTACCGGCGGCATTGAATTGGCGTTGGGGCACGCCATCTCGGCTGGTGCAAGTGAGTCCGGATCACGAAAGCGTCACGGCCACGGTCGGTCGCGGCATTCGAACGCGCACCGGCGATGCGATCAGCAATCTGTCAGGTGCGATCGCGCTGGCGCCAGGCGAGCAGCGAGAGATCACGGTTACCGTCAGCCGCGGTGCCACGATCGTGGGGCGCATTCCGGCGATCGGCGCGCATCTCCGTCCGCAGGTGAAGCTGTACCACTTGTCGCGGGTCCGCAGTGCTCAAGGGCCATCGGCAGTCGAGTTGTTGCCCGCAGGATTCACGACGACCGCGGAGGACGGCACATTCGGGTTCGCCGGGATCCGACCTGGTGCCAAGATCGTGCGGGCGTTCTGGCGTGACACCGAACACGACTACGTGTTCGTCTCACGCGCTGCGCACGTCGCGGAGGGGGATCGACACGATCTCGGTTTGGTGCAGGCGTTGACGGGCACGTTTACGATCATGGTGCCACTGCAAGATCGGCAGCAACGTCCGATTGATCCGCAAACCGTGATTGGTGATGCACGTCCCGCGGCGCTCGTGCAGGTGGAGGCCTGGCGGCAAGAAGGCGATCTGATCGATTCGATCCTGGAGATTGTTTCGGTGCCGGTGGCTCGCGAAGTGCGGTTCCACGGATTCCCGGATGGAACGCTACGACTGAAGGCAACCTATGGCCTGGACTGGCCGGAGTTGACCGGCG
>CAXBFC010000493.1:0-5573 GCA_963974725.1 uncultured bacterium
ATCGTCAACGCCTGGAATCGCAACATCATCCCATGGTGGCTACTGATTCCGCAGGGAGTCTCGGGCGCGATCAAGAAGCGAGCTGGCTACGTGCCGTTCCGTGAACTCGGGCGCTGTGGGCCGATTCCGCTCGGTGGCGCGGTGGTCACCGGGGCCGGGCGCTTGCCACACAAGGCGATCATCCATGTTGCTGGCATCAACATGTGGTGGCGGTCGTCGCAGGCATCGATTCGCGCGTCCGTTCGCAGCGCGATGGAGCGGGCCCGCGAACATCAGTTTGCTTCCGTGGCGATGCCGCTGATTGGGGCCGGTACCGGCGGTGGCCGGCAGGAGTTGGCGTATACGTGGATGCGCGACGAATTGGCGAACGTTAGCTTCGACGGCGAAGTACGCATCGTGCGCTTTCCACGGTAGGCGCTCGACGATGCAGGTGCTTGAATAACTGCACCGATGAGCGAACCGACGGAATTGGACTTTGACGACGACGCCACCTTTGACGCCTGGTGTGCCGTGTTGCGCGCCGAGATCGAGGCCTACCTGACTAGCGAATGCTACGAATACGGCAAGATCCTCGATTGGCCGGCCTGGAACATCGCGCCGCACGTTGCGATGTGGGCCATCGAGAGTAGCGAGCAGCCCGGGTACGTCGGTGGCTGGGTGCTGTGTGGCAACCTGCCGATGGATTACATCGAGGGTGACAACCTGAAGAACCCGCGCGAAGCGATGGCTGCCATCGCAGCTCGCTGGCAGGACTTCGTCGACAAGACTCGCAGGGGCGAGTCGACCGAAGGTGTTGCCGTCGAGTCGGGCGACGACCCCGAACAGATGCTTGCGATGATGGAAAGTCGCATTGGCATCTTGCTCGAGATCGTTGCCGACGATGAGGCCTGGGAAGAAGACAACGCCGGGGAAGAAGACATCGACGGGGAAGAAGACTCCGCCGGGAGCGGGGCAGTCAGCGCCGACTGACTCGCCGGCAAGTGAGCCAGCGAGCCAGGCCGCGAGCCGGCCGAGCAGCACAGCTCGCAAGTTCTACAGCAGTTGCCACGGCGACTGGCTGTCTTGGCGTTCGGCTTGCTGGCTGGGTTGCAGCAAGGTGCCGAGTTCGCGCAACGAGGCATCGCGTTCGAGCAACTCGTCGACTCCGAGCACGGCCGGCTGATCTGTCGCGCCGCCGTGTTCGCCACCGCACAGGAACTGCCAATCGCCATCGCCGTCGCGCACGGCGTAGCGCACGGGATCACCGTCGGCGACGTGTCCGCAGACGAAGGCTCGCAGGTCGCGGGTGTCGAGTGGGTTGTCGCTCTCGCCCGCGCCCATGCTGTGCGACCACTGGTAGGCTTGGTCTCGGTCTACTCCGGCACGGCATTGCATCGCGAACGTGTTGTCGGGTTCGGTATTGTTGCTGGGAGCGGGGGCGAGCACGATGTCGGGCCGCGTGCTCGGGCCGGTGAGCTGGATGTGCGTCGGCAGGCCGAGGGTTTCGTAGCCTGGAATCGCGTTGGCGATCGTCGCGGGCAGCAGCGGTTCGTTTGCTTGCTCCTCGTCGTTCCATCGCTCCAAGATGCGCGAGAATGCCGCTTCGTCGACTTCGACCCACAGTCCCCAGCTGATGCCGTCCGCCAGGCCCTGCACTCGCACAGGCAACACACAGCGAACGAACATCTGGGCGGGAACTGTTGGCAGGTCGATCCGGCAGAGATCGTCGTCCGCACGCGCGTGAGCTTCTTGTTGGTCTTCTTCGAGCGCCACGTAGGCGTCCGGCCGGAGAAACATCGGGTCTAGCAATTCGTGTTCGGTACCACACTGCGCGCACGTAGGCATCGTGGCATCCTAGAGGCATGAGGCCAAAATGCGCGGCCAACTCGCATGGCTGCCAAAGCCCGGTCGCAAGCCCACAGGTTTCCATCGTTTGCTCGGCGAATGTCCATGGCGTGCCACCGGTAGCTACGCCGAAGTGCGGAAATGCTGCCAGTCCATGCTGCTTGCATGCATCGAGCCTGGGTTATGCTTCCGTCTCGTTGTCAGTGGTCACGCCCAGTGCCACTGCGGAATCTCTCGTCCACCCATGCACGGCACTCACTCGCCACTAGTGATTGTTGTTGGGGTAGCGGACTCGCTAGTGATCTCGCTGCGAGCCTGTTCCACGACCACCGTCGCACCGCTTGCGTTGTCGGCCGATGGGCGGGCTGTGCCGGCGCCAGTCGCGGGGCGGTGTGTTGGGTGATGTCTCGGTATCCAGTCCTGCGCGCACTGAGGTTGACGTGAAGTCGATCGTTCGCGACACGGTGTGGACGACTGCGAGCATGCTTGGCATGTCACGGTTGGCGCGTCGACTGAATCGCAATCGTGTGCGCATCTTGATGTACCACGCGGTCGTGCCGGATCACGCCCCGTTCCAGCGGTGGACGCACTTGCCGCAGCAGAGCTTTGAGTGGCAGATCGCGTACCTCCAGCGCAACTACAACATCCAACCACTCGCCGAAGTCGTGGCATGCATGCGGGCTGGCGAGGTGGTTGCGCCGAACACGGCAGTGATCACGTTTGATGATGGTTACGAAAGCGTCTACCGGCGCGCCTTCCCGGTGTTGCAGCGACGTCGTGTGCCCGCGAGCGTGTTCTTGACGACGCAGCTGGTTGAATCGCAACAACTGCTGTGGACGTCGCGACTGTTCTTGGCGATGCGTGCGACCAAGCGGACGCGGTTGTTGTTGAGCGATCTGCGATCGCCCGGTGCGGACCTGCACGCGATGAAGTTCCCGGAGCTCGTGTTTTCTTCGGTGGCCGAGCGTGATGCTGCGGCCGATCAACTTCGTCGCTGGCTCAAATACCTGCCGGATGATCGCCGTGTCGCGCTGCTCGCGGCGATCGAACAACAGTTGCAGGTGTCCGAGTATCCGGACTTCGCGTGTGAGTTCGCGCCGTTGACCTGGGATCAGGTGGCCGAGATGAAGCTGTCTGGCCTGGTCCAGTTTGGCGCCCACAGCCAGACGCATCCGATCCTCAGTCGGTTGCCGGACTCGCAACTGCATAGCGAAGTGTTTGGTAGCTGTCAGGCTGTGAAGGAGCGCTGCGGCAGCGACGGCCTACACTTCGCCTACCCCAATGGTGAGCGAGGCGATTTCAACGAAGACACCAAGCGGGTTTTGCAGCGTGCTGGGGCAGGTTCCGGGCTGTCGACGATCGAAGGACTGTGCCGTGCCGGCGACGACTTGTTCGAGCTGCGTCGCATCGGAGTTGGTAGCGACATGAGCAAAGGCCGGTTCGCGGCCATGTGCAGCGGCCTCGAGTCTGGCGTCAAACGCCGGATGGGTAGGCTGTGACCCGGATGCAGGTTGCGTCGTGGCCCTGTCTCGGGGCGTGCGGAGTCTCCTAGCGGTTCTTCTTGGCGGGCTTTGGGAAGGGCACCGCCTTGACGGTGCGTTCTTTGCCCGACACATCGACCAAGAGCAGCGCCTTGTCTTGTGTTGGCCACTCGTGCACATAGGAGGTCGTGACCGCGGCCCACTTGCCGTTGGGGGATAGCGCGACCTGCATCTGAAGCGCTGGCAAGACGGCCGAACTGCTCGCTGGGGTGGTCGCGGGCGCGTCGATCAGCACTGTTTCGCGAGTGACGCTGCCGCTGAACGTGGTCTCGTAGAGCGAGAAGCGTTGCCCTTCGTCGACCTGGCGCGCGAGCACTGCAAACAAGCTGACGTTGTCAGGGCCCCACGCCAGCGAGCCAACGCCGATTTGGTCCTTCTGGTCGCTCAGCGGCAGCACGGTTTCGAGTTTGCCTTCGTGGAAGACGAGGATCGCGGTTTGGGTCTGCTCGGTCGATGTGCGCTCGATCCGTTCGCCGGGTAGCGCCACGCGCTTGAGATCTTTGGTGAAGCTCGGCAAGGGCAGGACCTTCCACCCCGGGTTCTCGGCGGTCGACTCAGGCGCCTTGAACAACACCGTCGTCGCCAGTGTGTCAGGATCGATGGTGCCGAGTTCCCACTGGCTCTTGTCGTCCGAATCGCGAACCGCCACGTAGCAAATGCCATCGCCGCGCGGGCTCAACACCACGTCGCCGTCCGCATCTGGAACCTTGTGTCGTAGCGTCTTGCCAGTGCTCAGGTCCACTCGGGTCAGCGACTTGCCGCCGAGGAACAGTTGGTTTGCGACAACCACTGGCGGAATCACCAGGTAGTCAGCTGAGTTGTCGTCGGTGCTGACTTCAAACGGGCCCGGTAGCTTCTTGCTGTCGGTTGCGCCAACTGGCACGCGCGTCACAATCAGCGGCTTGTTGTCGCCGGGCTTGCTCGACAACACCAATAGATCATCGTTAGCCAGGAAGTGGGGCATCGCCATGCCCTTCTCCGCGGCGGTGACCAGGACGATTTTCGAGGTCTGCTCTTCGACGTCATAGGTGGCGAGCGCCAGCTTCCCGTCGACTCGGCCCGGGTAGGCAACTTGTTTGCTGTCTGGGCTCCAGGCGGGCCGGCAGGCGAAGGTCGCGGCAACGGCTGCGAGGGTGGTTAGCGCGAGGAGGCGACGGTGGGCGGTGGCAGTGTTGGGGTTCATGGCGATCTCTCCGTCGGCTGGTAGCCGGGGAATCGCGCCATGGGTCGCGCGACAGGAAGGGAGAGCTGTCACGGTCTCAGTTCTGAAGCCGCTGATCCATAAGTGATGCCTTGCAAAGGGGTAGCGAAGCAGCTTTTGGTGGGGCATTTTGCCTTGGGACAGCACGTCCTTGGGCGCCATGCCTGCGATGGGAGCGGTCTGCGGTGCCTGGCAGCATGGTTTGCTGCGGCCTGGTCCTGGGCTTGCCGGCGCTCGCAGGAAAGTGGCTTTGCCGCTTGGCCGTGCCGGCGCTCCTGAGACGCCGTCCGGAGATTTTCGTTCGCTGGCATCCGGCCCCTTTGTGACCTATCCTGCTTGGCCAAGCGCTCGCCCGTCCGCCGGGGCGGAAGTCGCGATGGCAACCGGGCTACGGCCAACCGTCGCGCTCCGCCGATGTAAGAGTCGTTCCTCCGATCTCCTCGGAGGCGCGGATTCCCATGAGGCGGACTGACCCGGATCGATTGGGTTAGTCGGCGGCAAGAGAAGCAGATGACAGACAAAGAACCGAAGGAACCGCAAGAGGGCCAAGGCCCCCCGAAGAAGCCACGTGGCATGGGTGGGGTCATCCTCATCCTGGCCCTGTTGATGGCGCTGTTCGTTGTTGTGTCGAGTTCGAGCCGCGATGGCCAGAACTCGGTGCACGCGTTTTACAGCCACCTGCTCAACAGTCGCTTGTCGGGAGTCACGATGTCGGGCGGCGTGGTCAGTGGCCACGTCAAGGAGCAGAGCGACCGGCAAATCGAAGTCGTGCTGCACGAGTTCCTGCGGTTTGGTGGGATCGATTACGACCTGCTGAGCACGTTGTCGGTCACGACCCTCGACTCTTCGCTGTATCCTGATTCGGCAGTCGCCAGTCGTCAGTTCCTCGACGACGTTCGCGAGAATCGCGTGCGTGTCTCCCAGGCGTTCTTCGTCAATGAGGTTGCGCCGAAGGCGGGCAACGCACCGCCGGCAACGGACGAACTGCGCAAGGAAGGAGCCTACCT
>CAXBFC010000494.1:0-5568 GCA_963974725.1 uncultured bacterium
CAAAAGGTTCTTCATCGCAGTTTCCCCACGTTCTGGCTGTGCGTGCTGCTCGGTCGGGCAAATCGTTGTCGACACTTCGAACACTTGCGCACGCACGGCCAGTGTCACGGTCGACAATCCCGGTAGAGCAAAGGTGGGGCCAAACGCTTCGCAAAGTGGAATGGGTGGGCGCAAAGGACTGATTCTGTGCCAAAAGCAGCACGTATCGACGCCGAGTGTTACGCCAGCGGAATGACAAGGGCCAATTGGTGGCGATATCTGGCAGTGGCAGCCTGCTACTTGTTGGCGCGCCGGCAACGAAGTTGAATGGCCGTATGAGAACCCGACGAATGCCTCTTGTCGCGCTGCTTGGCAGCCTCTCGCTTCCCGCACAGACTGCTTGGACGCTACGGACGCCAGCCAATGCGCCGCCGGCCTACACCGCCCACGCAATGGCCTACTTCTTGCCGACGGATACTACCGTGCTGTTCGGCGGCGCCTTTGGCGGCGTGCGTTCGTCGGATACCTGGCTTTGGAACGGCAGCGATTGGTCACAAGCCGCGCCCGCTACCGTGCCGCCGGCCCGCGTTGCGCACACGATGGTTTACGACCTTGCCCGCGGGCGCCTGGTGATGTTCGGCGGCATTGCTGCCGCCAGTGGCGTGCTTGGCGACACATGGGAGTGGGACGGCAATGATTGGTTGCCGATGTCGCCGTTGAACTCGCCGAGTGCCAGGCGGTCTCACTGCATGGCGTTCCATCCGACTCGCGGCACGACGTTGCTGTTCGGTGGCTATGCCAATGGCGACCTCAACGATCTGTGGGAATGGGACGGCACCGACTGGACCTCGATCCCAACGGCGAACAGTCCCGCGCCGCGTCGCGCCGCAGACATGGCGTGGGACCCGGTTACCGACAACGTCATTCTGTTTGCCGGCTACCTGCAACCGGCGGACACTTGGAGCTTTGACGGAACGGATTGGACGCAGCTATCTCCGGCGACGGTGCCGCCGGCGCGCTACGACCACTCGATGATCTCGGACCGTTTGCGCGAGCGAGTGGTCATGTTCGGCGACATCTCCGTCGGTGATACATGGGAGTGGACTGGTAGCGATTGGTTGGACCGCACCGCCGCGAACCCACCGGCACCGCGCTTGGATACTTACCTCGCCTACGATTGGGTGCGCGAAGAAGTGACGATGTTCGGCAGTGTTGCGACCCCCGAGACCTGGAGTTACTCGGCGGTGACTCCGGCGACGTTTGCCGTGCTCGGTGGTGGCGGCTGTCCAGGTAGCAATGGCATGCCGCCATCGTTGTCGTCGACCGATCTCCCGTGGCTCGACGAACTGTTTGAGATTTCGATTGGCCAACTGCCGAACAACGGTATCGGGCTGATGATCTCAGGCCTGAGCGACAGCACGTCGGCGCTCGGTCCGTTGCCGGCGTCGCTCGCGGCGATCGGTATGCCCGGCTGCCAACTGCTGGTCGACCCGGTGATCATCGATGCCGTGTTCGCGGTTGGAACTACGGCGACTTGGGGACTCAACATGCCCAACGATCCGATTCTGTTGGCGCAGCAGTTCTACAGCCAGTGCGGCGCCCTTGACGTCGGCGTCAACGCGGCCAGCCTCACCGTCGGCAACTACTGCCTGTCGACCATTGGCGGCAAGTAGTCGGTGGGCGGTCGATCGCGCCGCGCAGCAATTCAGCTACCAGCAATTCAGCCACAAGCGCAGTAGCCACTAGTAGCCGAAGTGACTCAGCAGTTCGCCCTGGATCGTGTGCGCGATCTGCTTCTCTTCGTCGGATAGCTCGGTCCGCCAGCGGCCGATGGACGCGGCCGGGTCCTTGCTGGTGCCGTGGCTCTGGAAGCGCTCTTTGGCTTTGCTCTCGAGCTCGCGGAAGATGTTTGGGTCGACCTGCAGGTCCAGGAAGTGCAGTACATCGGTGATGGTCTGCTCCTGCTTTTGCACCAAGTCTTCATAGCGAATGCGCAGCACGCGCGTCGTGCCTTGCAGCATCTCGAGCAGGTGCTGGTTGATGTTCTTCCAGTAGCGGCAGATGTCTGGGAACGTCATCGCGGCTCCGTCACCTTTCGCAGCCGTTCCGCGGCGTTCGCGGTGCAACACGGTCGAGCGGGCGACGTCGCGCCCGTCGCGCACGATGTAGAGGAACCGTGCTTCGGGAAACTGGCGGATCAAGTCTGGCACGACTTCGGGGAACTGGAACTTGTCGCCCCAGAGAGTGAACTTCTTGTGGGCAAACTCGGTGCGATACAGTTGTCGCCAAGCCGCCATCATGCCGTCGAGCAGCGGCCCGGCGAAGTTCTTGGCATACTGCTCCGGAATCAGCCCCGTCATGCGGAAGCCCGCAACTTCGCGCACGGTGAACAAGGGTTGGTACGACAACGCGTGCGTCAGGCTGATGTAGTGCGCGATGTTCGACTCATGCGTGATGGCGAGCTCGGGATGGCTGTTTAGCGTGTTGGTCAGGTGCGTCGACCCCGACCGTCCGGCACTGACGACAAACACGGGGGCATGCCATTGCACTGGGTCGTCGGCGTCCGTGTCGTTTACGTGGTTGCTCGGCATCTATGGAGGAACGTAACCGTGATACTCGGGTCGTACCAAGCGCGAGCCAGCGACCTCTAGCATTCGCGCAACGAGGCGAATGGCACTCGAAGTCCCGGTTGGTCTTGACACGTGCCAGATGCGCCGCGTGGTTACGCCTCTGCGGATGAGGGCAGGCGGCGATACTACTGGCAAGTTACGCAGATCGTTTTCACGTCAGCTGCGAATCCCTAAGCTCAAGGCCATACCTCTCATCTCGGGAGCCATCTCTCGCTGGGCTCAAGCCCTGCAATCCCGCACTCTCCACCTCGCCATGCAACTCAAGTATGTACTCGCCGCCGCGCTGATCAGCGTTGGTTCGGCAACCGCCCAACTCACCCAAATCCCAGCAACACAATGTGGCCCTGGCACGGCGCCCGCGCCGGGGTTCTTCCCCGAATTGGCGGTCACCTCGACTGGCGCCGCGGGAGCCGGGGACCAGCTGACGTTCACGATGACGCCGTTCACGAACGGCGGCCTCTCTGCCATCGTCATTGGTTTCACGAACTTCTCCCTGCCGCTGCCGTGTGGCATCGATCCGTTGGCGCCGACTTCCTGCACGATCCGCGCTGACGTCGAGGAGTTCTTCGTCCTCGGCCCGTTCCCACAAGCTGGTGGTTGGAGCATGCCGGCGATCACCATTCCGCCGGGTTTGGCTGGCAACGCAATGTACGCGCACGGCATCGAGTTCGTGCCGAGCGTCGCTGGCGCCTGCAACTTCCTCGGCTTCGAGTTTGCCCTGACGCAAGCGTGGCAGATCGCGTTCCAATAGGGCCACACCACTAGCTTCGGGCTGATCGCTCGACATGTTCGCCTCGCGCATGCTTGCGCGGGGCGTTTGTGGTTTTGCAGCCTGAGTCCTGTCTAGCGGTTCCGGTCGTACGCGTGCTCGTAGGGCCACGGCACGACGTGGCAACGCTCGGCCCAGGCTTCCCAGGCCTCGACCAAGCGCTTCGTGACTTCGGGGAACTGCGCAGCAACATCGTTGGCTTCGACGCGGTCCAGGGCCATGTCGTGCAGTTGCCATTTGCCTCGCGGTCCTTGGGCGCAGAGCTTCCACTTGCCGTCACGAACGGCGCGGTTGCCTTCATGCTCAAAGAAGATCGCAGGGCGCGTTGCTGGTGTCTTGCCTGCAAATAGGCCGGCCAGACTGATGCCTTCGGGCGGCAACGTCTGCGTGCCCTCGCGTTCGCTCGGATAGGTCGCGCCACTGAGTTCGATTGCCGTCGCCATGATGTCGACGAGATGGCCGACTTCTTGACGCATGGTGCCGGCTGCCACAATCCCGGCGGGCCAGTGCGCGATCATTGGCGTCGCGATGCCACCCTCGTGCACCCAGTGCTTGTACATGCGAAAGGGCGTGTTGCTGACGTTGGCCCAATCGCGGCCGTATGCGATATAGGTATCCGCCGCACCGGGCATCACGCCATAGCCCTGCCGCACCGGGTAGCCGTCGCGCGTTTGCGTCGGTGCCATGCGAACCTGCAGCGCATCGGCCGCCATCGGGGGTAGGCTCGGCTCGGCGGCGCGCTCGGCTGCAACCTTCTCGGTCACGCGACCGTTGCCGCGGCCCCAGCCTTCGGCGCAGCCGCCATTGTCCTGCAGGTAGAGAATCAGTGTGTTCTCCAGTTGTCCGGTTTCGCGCAGCGACTGCACGATGCGGCCGATGCCTTGGTCCATCGAGTCGACCATGGCTGCGTAGACTTCCATGCAGCGCTCTTCGAAGGCTCGATCTCTAACGTCATCCCACGAACCCGGTGGTGGCGACAGTGGCCAGGCCTTGTCGATCAGTCCGAGCGTTTGCATCTTCTCGAATCGCTTCTTGCGCACCGAGGCGAAGCCTTCGGCATAACGGCCGCGATACTTGGCGATATCCCGTTCACGTGCGTGCATCGGCCAGTGCGCGGCGGTGTAGGAGACGTAGAGAAAGAACGGTTGCGCTTCATGCTTCTGATGATGTTCGCGCACGAACTGCTCGGCATGGTCGGTGATCGCATCGGTGTAGTAGAAGCCGTTCGCCGGTTGGTAGTCGGCATCGGCGTACGGTGAGATCAGTTTGTTGCCACGTACCAGCGTGTTGGGATCCCACAAACTGCCGGCGCCGTGGATGGTTCCGTAGTGACGATCGAAACCGCGCTGCAACGGCCAATTCTGCTTCTGCAGTTTGCCCTCGCTGCGCTTCACTGGCGTGACGTGCCACTTGCCGGCCGCGTAGTTGCGGTAGCCCGCCCCGCGCAGCACCTCGGCAATCGTGACGCAGCGGTTGTTGAGGTCGCCTTGGTAGCCCGGACCGCCCTTCGTGCTGTCGACCATCCAGCCGATCCCGGTCTGGTGCGCGTAGAGCCCGGTCAACAGCGACGCCCGGGTCGGACAGCAGCGAGCGCCGTTGTAGAACTGGGTGAACTGCAAGCCGTTCGCTGCCAGGCCGTCGAGCTGGGGCGTTTCGATCTCCGATCCGTAGCAGCCGATGTCCGAGAATCCCATGTCGTCGGCCAGGATGACGACGATGTTCGGCCGGGGTTTGCGGTTGTCCTGGGTCGCTGCGAATGCGAGCGTGCAGGTGATAGCGAACACGGTACGAGCCAGGAGTGCGATCGGCATGCGTGACACTGATAACGGATTCCAGAACCGTGGGATCAGTGAATTCGACCGGTGTGCCGGCATCGTCTAGGATGCAGCCATGGTTGTTGCGCGAGTTGCCGTGGGGAAGTCTGTTGCCTTTGTCCTTGCCACATGGATGCTCGCCGGCAGCGTTGTGGTGGTTGCACAGGGGCCACCCGAGTTGTCATCAGCCCAGCAGAAGCAGCTGGAGAGGAAGCTGCTGGCACTGCGCAGCGGGGATTGGTCGAAGCGCGTCGCAGCTTCGTTGGCGCTCGCCGAGCTTGGCGGTGCTGCGTTGCCCGCGCTTGCGAAGGCACACCAGGATGCGCGCAGTCTCGGGATCCACGCACTGCAGAGCTTGATCAGTTGTGCGCGGCTA